>NZ_JAHZCJ010000003.1 GCF_019422935.1 Desulfovibrio sp.
TTCCGCGAAAAATCTTTTCGCTTGCGTTTCCCTTAACCGTTTTCCCTTGTCGCGAGGAGCGTTTATGCTCCTCCTCGTTCCACAAGTCAATCACTTTTTTGCATCTTGGCGAAATTCGCTACGACCCAATGTGTCGATCCCGTGACGCGAGAAGAGCACATTAAGCAAACACTACGGACGTGTCAACACAAAAACCAGTTTTACACAGATATTCAAGCAAAGCCCCGGCCAGGGCCAATTTCAAGGGAGCTATCCGCGCAGCCCCAACCGGCCTGCCACACCTTCACCCTGGCATTCCCAGCCCAACTGCTCCAGCCATCACCATTCATCGTAACTTTTCCTCGTTACAACAAGCCAACCTCTGCACGGTCGCAGCAAGGGTACACCCCAAATCTGCCAAGTAAGCCATTCACTCGCCACCTATATATAGATGTACCAACCGACATTTCGACACTTGGCGAAATACGCTTGACTTCGACTGCCCAGCTTCTTATATTTCGCCACATAACGAAATGAAAAAGACATCCACCTCCACTATCCGTACGGAGTACTTATGCTCAGTTACATTTCCGCTATACGCGCGCTTGGCGACGAAAACCGCCTGCGCATCCTTATGGCTCTACGCCTGCGCCCCTTGTGTGTTTGCGAAATAACAACGCTGCTGGGGCTCGCGGCGTCCACCACCTCCAAACACCTGTTTATCCTGCGTCAGGCGCGCTTGATCGAGAGCATCAAGAATGGCCGCTGGGTTTACTACCGCCTGCCGCAAAACCCGGAGGCATGTGTGCGCGATGCTCTGGAGCTGACTATCCGCGAGCTTGCAGACTGCCCCCAAATCGCACAGGACGAAGCTGCCTTGCCGGGCATTTCGCACAACACCAGCATTCACGAATTCTTCAAGCAGAAACATATTCCCGTGCCTGCCGATCAGCCCGACGACACAGAAGACGATGCCGCACAAACCGCTGGCAACCCCGCATAAAGCCAGGAGAACAGAATGGAATCCACCAAGCTTGGCCCCTTGCCCATGAAGGCCTGCTGCGCTTCATGCGCGCCGACCGCCCCTCAGCCGGAAGCAGTCGACCACGATCACGGCTGCGCCTGCTGCCATGATCATGGGCACGAGCATGAACACGGGCACGACCACGAAAGGCGCGAAATCGCCATCATGGCAATATCCGCCGTGCTTTTCGCCATTGGTATGGTCGCGGATGAACGCCTTGCCGAGATCATGCCCAGATGGCTGGTCATAGGCATCTTCTACGCCCTGCCATATATATTGTGCGGTTATGATGTTCTGCGCATAGGGGCGCAAAGCATCCTGAAGAAGGACTTTTTCAACGAATTTACCCTCATGGGCGGCGCAACAATCTCTGCCATCGCCCTCGGTCAGTTGCCCGAAGCCGTGGGCGTCATGCTGTTTTACTGCGTGGGTGAATTTGTGCAGGAGCGCGCCGCCGGGCGCTCGCGCCGTTCGGTCAAGGCCCTGCTGGCCGCACGGCCCAGCATTGCCCACGAGATGTTGGACAACGGCGCTACCCGCGATGTGGAACCCGAAGCCCTTGGCCCCGGCAGTCATATCCTTGTGCGCCCCGGCGAAAAGATCCCGCTGGACGGCACCGTGCTTGAAGGCGATTCGCAGGTGGACACATCCCCTCTCACGGGCGAATCAGTGCCCCAGCGCATAGCTCCCGGCAGCAGGGTGCTCGCGGGCACCATCAACCTGAACGCGGCCCTCCGCGTTGAAGTGACAACGGCCTTTGCCGACTCCTCCATTGCCCGCATTCTTGAAATGGTCGAAAACGCCGTGGCCCGAAAGGCCCCTACGGAACGCTTCATCACCCGCATGGCCCGCTGGTACACCCCCGCAGTGACGGGCATTGCCTTTCTGGTGGCGGTGCTGCCTCCCCTGTTCGGGCTTGGCCCCTTCTCTCAATGGATTTACCGCGCCCTGGTGCTGCTGGTCATTTCCTGCCCCTGCGCCCTGCTTATTTCCATTCCGCTGGGCTACTTTGGCGGCATTGGCGCGGCTTCGCGCCGGGGCATCCTTATCAAGGGCGGCGCGGTGCTCGATAACCTGCGCGATATCCGCGTGGCAGCGCTGGACAAAACCGGCACCCTCACCGAAGGCGTGTTTGAAGTAAACGCCGTGCTGCCCGCCGCTGGTATTGCCCCCAATGATCTGCTGACCGCCGCAGCGCTGGCGGAGAGCCGCTCCAACCACCCCATTGCCCGCTCTGTCATGCGCGCGGCGCAACAGCAAGGCATCACGGTTGATGATGCGCTGCTCACCAGCATGGAAGAAATCCCCGGCATGGGCGTGGCTGCCGCTGCTGGCGGCGATGAACTTCTGGCGGGCAACGCCGCCCTGCTCACAAGCCGTGGCATTGCCCCCATGGAAGTTGCCATGCCCGGCAGCGTGGTGCAGGTCGCCAAGGGCGGCAAGCTGCTGGGTGCGCTGGTGGTGGCAGACCGCATCAAGCCGCAGTCGCCCGAAGCCATTCAGGAACTGCGCCGTCTTGGCATTCAGGATATCGCCATGCTCACGGGCGACAGGGAAGAACAGGCCCGCCCCGTGGCCCAGCGCCTGAAGCTGGACACCCTGCGTGCAGATCTGCTGCCCGAAGACAAGGCCGGAGCGCTTGAAGCCCTTGGGCCGGTGAAGAACACCATCTTTGTGGGCGACGGCATCAACGATGCCCCGGTGCTGGCAACGGCAGGAGTGGGCGTAGCCATGGGCGGTCTTGGCGCGGAAGCCGCCATTGAAACCGCCGATGTAGTCATTCTGGACGACAACCCCGCCCGCCTGCCCGAGCTGCTGCGCATTGCGCGCCGCACGCGTACCATTGTGTGGCAGAATATTGTTATGGCCTTGGGCATCAAGGGATTGTTCATGGCGCTGGGCATCGTGGGCCTCTCAGGCTTGTGGGAAGCCGTGTTTGCCGATGTGGGCGTGGCCCTCATGGCTGTGCTCAATGCAGCCCGCGCTGGCAAGATAGACGTATAGCAAACAAATCGGGGGAAGAGGCCACCAAGCCCCTTCCCCCGATTTTTATATTCTGCCTTGCCCTGTTCCGTGCTGCGTCTCTGCGCCACTGGCGGGCAAATCTTCTCAAAAACGGAATCCGTCATCCTGCTTGCGGCGACCGATCTTTTACACGGCAGCGCGCTCCACAGAGTAGCCGCCCGCCTCCAAAGCCTCAATGGCCGGGGCAAGCTTTTCCGCCTTCATCAATATATAGTCCGTATCGAAGGTGGACACGGCAAAAATGCTGATGCCCGCCTGTGCCAGAGTGGTCGACAAGCCCGCCATCACACCGGTAAGGCCAAAATCCATCTGCCCCGCTACGCGCAATGCGCGCCAGCCGTCCTCCCGCGCCAGTGTGGCGTGGGGAACATCCGCAGTCAGGCAGACCACCGAAATTTCCGCATCAGTTTTGCCCACAAACAGCCACGGCACATGAAAATTGACGGCGCGCAGGTTTTCCACCTTGCAGACGCTGAATTTTCCTTCAATTACTTGCAAGAGCATGCTTTCTCCGCCTTTTCATTCAGTTCGGTGTAAAAAACTGGCCGGGCCGATCATACACCTAAGAAAGCAGCATTTTCAAGTGCCTGTAGGCCAAGGCTGTTGCCATGCGCCCACGCGGGGTGCGTTTTAAAAAGCCGCACTGGATAAGATACGGCTCGTAAATATCCTCAATGGTTCGCACTTCTTCCGAACAGGCCACGGCCAGGGTTTTGATTCCCACCGGGCCGCCGTCATAGTGTTTGATGAGCACTTCCAGGAGCTTGCGGTCCATCTGATCCAGCCCCAGCTCGTCCACGTCCATGCGCTTGAGCGCCGCCGATGCCTGATCACCCGTTACCGTACCATTGCCGTGCACAAGGGCAAAATCGCGCACCCGTCGCAACAAGCGGTTGGCAATGCGGGGTGTGCCGCGGGAACGGCGGCCAATTTCCGCCGCCCCGTCAGTGGAGACCTCCACACCCAGAATGCGCGCCGTGCGCTGCACCACGCGGGCAAGATCATCCGGGCTGTAATATTCCAGCCGCGCCACAATGCCGAATCGGTCACGCAAGGGCGAAGAGATCAAGCCCATGCGCGTGGTCGCCCCCACAAGGGTGAAAGGCTCAAGGTCAATCTTGACCGTGCGCGCCGCAGGCCCCTGCCCGATGACCAGATCGAGCTTGAAATCTTCCATGGCAGGATACAGCACTTCTTCCACGGCAATGGGCATGCGGTGGATTTCGTCCACAAAAAGGATGTCGTGCCTGTTCAGATTGGTGAGGATGGCGGCAAGGTCGCCGCTGCGCTCAAGCACCGGCCCGGAGGTGCAGATAAGATTGACCCCCAGCTCGGAGGCCATGATCTGCGCCAGCGTGGTTTTACCAAGCCCCGGATTACCGTAAAAAAGCGTATGATCCAGTGCCTTGCCGCGCTCGCGCGCAGCGCCCAGATACACGCGCAGATTGGCGCGCAATTCATCCTGCCCGATAAAGTCGTCAAGGCTGTGCGGGCGTACGCTTTCGTCAATGCCTGTGGTGCACTCCGCAACGCACGGATTCGCAAGATCGGTCATCAGACCTTCCCCTTGGCGAGGGCCTTGAGGGTGGCGCGCAGCGCGCCGGTCACATCCAGATCAGGCTCTTCGTGCAGCAGTTTTTTGACCAGAGGCGCGCATTCGTCCGGCTCGTAGCCAAGATTGCCCAGACCGTCCAGCACGTCGCGGAACACGGAACCGGGCCGCGTCCCCGTGGTCAGCGCCGCCGCCTGCGGGGCGTCCTCGACCTTGAGCTTGTACTTCAGCTCAAGAAACACATGCTCGGCGGTTTTTTTGCCAATGCCCGAAACGCGGGTAAGGGCCAGCACGTCATCCTCAAACACAACCCGGCGCAGGTCGTCGGGCCGGAAGATGGAAAGGATGCCAAGGGCCGTGCGCGCGCCCACCTTGGAGATGGAAACCAGCACTTCAAAGGTCTGGCGTTCTTCAAAGGTGGCAAAACCAAAGAGTTCCAGCGCGTCTTCACGCACGGCAAGGCTGGTGTACAGCGCCAGGGGTTCCCCCCTGCCCGGCAGATTGGCAAGTGTGTGGGCGGGCAGGGCCACTTCGTACCCCACGCCCCCTTCGGTGACGATCAGGCAGGCATTGCCCCATATTTCGGCCAGGCGGCCTTCAAGATAGGCGATCATGGATTCCTTGCGAGAAGTAAAGGTTGCTACCGCCAGAGCATAGACTGAAAGGCGAAGGGTTTCAAATGGCGCTTGCCGTGTATGGCCCATCCCCCGCCTGCGGGCAGGCTAGCGGCCCCTGAGCAATGGCGCTGAAATAGGCGCAAAGCATGTCTGCCACGGCTGTGGCACAGGCCTCGTTTTCCTGCGGGCTGCGCCCTTGCGAGGAAAAGTGTTTGCCCGCCGCAGCCAGAGTTACAGAGGTCAGCTCCGCGACCAATGCCCTTTGGCTTTCTGTGGCGAGGGGCAAGGCCTCGGCCACAAAATCTGAAAGAACCTGGCGGCTCTCGGCCTTGATT
Source organism: Desulfovibrio sp. (assembly GCF_019422935.1). Taxonomy (NCBI): domain Bacteria; kingdom Pseudomonadati; phylum Thermodesulfobacteriota; class Desulfovibrionia; order Desulfovibrionales; family Desulfovibrionaceae; genus Desulfovibrio; species Desulfovibrio sp. The sequence continues at coordinate 5,533 of NZ_JAHZCJ010000003.1, forward strand.
TCTGCTGTTTCCGGCGCATGTCGGTACAGGGGCGCAGAGTCGTGCAGGGCCGCGCGCATGGCTGCTTCTTCACATTCCGACGTCACAAAGGCGTGCACAAGTGTACGCAACCGATCCAGCGGCGGCATGCCCGCGTCTTGCAGAATGGTTTGCAAAAGGCTGGTGGTTTGCCGCCATTCCTCACACTGAAGCCGAAAAAGTATGGCCGCTTTGTTGGGAAAATACTGGTACAGCGAACCAATGCTGACCCCGGCCCGTTCGGCCACGCGTGCAGTGGTAAAACGCTGCGCTCCCTCAGTGGCCAAAACGCGAGCGGCAGCCTCAAGAATCGCGGCCACCACATCGGCAGACCGTGCCTGACGTGGTTGTTTTCGTTGAATAATCTTCGTTTCTTGGTGCTTGCTCATGGGTGCGGCGCAATGCGAATGGCAAAATGTGAATATTTCGTCATATTCTACCCATACACGCACAGGCGTGCAACCATAACAAGGAGCAACACATGAACAGCCTCAGCACGCAACCACTGGCCCATCTGCTTGATACCCTGCTTACCCAAGCGGAAACAACCACGATCGAAGATATTTGTGCAGCAACAGGCCTGAGCGCCCAAGCGCTGGAACAGCAAAAAGGCTGCAAAACCGCATATGCCGGTTTTTATGCCAGCCTGAAAAACTTTGCCATTCCCGTTTCCCGCAGAACCGGCGAACTTCTGTACATGCTGGCGCGCTGCAGCAATGCGCGAGTAGTGGTGGAATTTGGCACCTCATTCGGCATTTCCACCCTGTTTCTTGCCGCAGCCCTGCGCGACAACGGTGGCGACCAGCTGATTACAAGCGAGTTTGAACCCTCAAAAGTGGCGCGGGCGCAGCAGAATCTGCAAACTTCCGGACTGGCCGATCTGGTGGAAATTCGCTCTGGCGATGCCCTGCAAACCCTGGGCAGCAACCTGCCACAGCATATAGACATGCTGCTGCTCGACGGGGCAAAGGCCCTGTATTGCGATATTCTGAAACTGGCAGAAACTGGTTTGCGCACCGGCGCTCTAGTGATTGCCGATGACGCGGCCGACAGCCCGGAATACCTGGCCTACGTGCGCGATCCCGCCAACGGATATATGACGCTGGATTTTGATGACGATGTGAATCTTGCCGTGCGGCTGGGCTGAGGGCCAGTCTGCCTGCAACAGAAGCTCCCGGCCAGTGAAGGCTGACAGGCAGCCGCAGCCGTGAGGTTACGCTCAGATCGCCGACATCAACCGCCAATGCCCACCATCTGTTTATCGGCCACGGCGGAGCCTTTTTTGCGGGCCTTGAGCAGATCGGCACCGATGGGCTTGCCAGCACAGGCCAAACGCACCACGCGGGCCAGATGCCCGTCATCAAAACGCGGATTACGCAGAAGCCCCCGCAAGTGATATTCCCTGTCGTCAAACAGGCACGTGCGCAGGTTGCCATCGCTGGTGAGTCGCAACCGGTTGCACGTGCCGCAGAAATGACAGGATACCGCGGTGATAAATCCCATGCGGCCCTTGCCCCCCTGCACGGCAAACATCTTGGCGGGGCCAGCCTCCGCGCTGCTGTCCTGCACGGGATCAAGGCGCACACGGCGCTCGGCCTCGGCCCGGATGTCTGCCGCAGACCAGAACGTTTCCGGCCCCCAGAGGGTGCCGCTGCCCATGGGCATAAACTCGATAAAACGCAGATCAACGGGCATGGTGCGCACGGCATGAACAAAATCGTCCATCTGCCCGTCATTGACGCCGCGCATGGCGACTGCGTTGATTTTTACGCGAATACCCGCTTGCAGCAGCCCGTCCAGCGAGGCGAGAACAGCGGGCAGCAAGTCGCGCCCGGTCACTCTGGCAAAAGTTTCGCGGTCAAAGCTGTCGAGGGAAAGATTGACGGCGCTCACACCCACCGAGCGCAACAGCGGAATGTGCGGCTCAAGCAGAGTGCCGTTGGTGGTCAGACGCAGATCAAGGGATGGGTAGCGCGTGTGCAGCAGATGCAGCAGTTCGTCGCAGCCCTTTCGGGCAAAGGGTTCGCCCCCGGTAAGCCGCACCTTGGAAACGCCCAGCGCGGCCATCATGCCCACAAGGCGGGCCATTTCTTCATAGCGCAGGACTTTGGGGTGCGGAATGAACTTCTGGTTTATCTCGCTACGGCAATAGGCGCAGCGCAGATTGCAGCGGTCAGTGACAGAAAGGCGCAGATACCGCACCACGCGGCCGTGACCGTCGCACAGGGGGGCGGGGTGCGCCAGTGGCGCGAGTTCTTCACCGGGGGCGGCACAGTTGCCAAGAGGGGCAAATGGATTTACACATGCTTGCATGAAACACCTGCTATTCGGAGCCGCCCTGCTGGGCTGCCTTTGCATGACCATACCCGCGCTGGCCTGGGACGGCTTTGACGCCGATTCCGCCGACCTTGTCGAGGTCATCCCCGACCGTGTTCCCTCCAAGGGCGACACGGTGGATGTGCGCAACTATGACAAGGACGCCACGGAAACCTGCCTCGTTGAATCGGTTGCCCGCAATGCCCGCACTGTGGAACTTGTGGTGCGCACTCCTGCCGGAGTGGCCCGCACCCTTGTGATGGAAGGCCGTTAGCGGCTGTTGCCAAAAAGCATTTTGTGCCCCGCATGGCTGTTGCCCGCGCTTTGCGGCGCGCAGCCGGGAGCAGAAACGGCATTTTCAGAAACAGCCGCCCGTTCCAGCACTTAGTTATCGCCCGCTTCCGCCTCATGCCCCGGCAAAAGAATACTCGGGCTTTCAGCCTGACCCTGCCCCTTGGGGCACTGGGCCTGAAGATGGCAAATCTCGCAGCCCCCCTTGAAGGGATAGTGCGTCACCACGGCATAACGGCGCGTAAGGGTGCCGAATGCCTCGCGGTATTCAATGCCCAACGAGGCCAGCGCCTCGCGCAGCGTTTCTGTGGGGCGCGGCGAAGGCGCGCAACCGGCATCTTCCACCTGCGGCAGGGCCTCCTGCACGGCGGCCATGCACATGAACTGGGCAAGGTTGTTGATCATAAAGCCGTCAGAGGCAGATTTGCCCCAGGCTTCATCCACAAAATTTTCCACTTCTTCCGGCAGCCAGACAGCCAGATACGAAATTTTGCCAGCCGCAATCTCACAGACGTTCAGTTGCGGCAGCCATTCGCCCCACAGCCCCACAAGACGTTCAAGGATCGCACCGCCAAGGCGCGTTTCCTTGCTCATGGACATGAAGGCTTCCAGATCAAAGTAGGGCTGCATTTCATGCCGCCGGATTTCATACGGTTTGCTGCTTGCCTCGCTCACGTGTTCTCCTTGGATGCTCATTGCCTGATTAGCCCGCGCTGCCGCGCCTGGCCGTGCTTATGAGCCGCAGCAGATATTCTATCCATGCAAGGCACATCGTCAAGAGCATGTTTGTCGCAGCAAGGCTGTTGCATGGGCCGCAGAGCTAGGCTGGCGCTGCTTTTTGCGGTGATTTGATTCTTTCGCTCCAAATTTTTTACAGCGGGCCGACCGGGCATGATGCATGCGAAGCAATGCCGCCCCCTGCGCGGACAGCATGTTGCCTTTACTTGGCAGGGCCTCTTTTTTATCATATGCAATTGCCGCACAGCTGATGTCGTTGCTAACGGAGCCTCAGCCTGCGGCCAGGCCCCTGATACCACACACCACAAGGATGCCGCATGAACAAGCCCAGTGACCACCCTGCAAAGATCCGCTATAAATATCAGATGGATGAAAACGCAAGACTGCAAACAGCCCACGGCGTTTGGGGCGGCATAAACCCGCAGGGCGAGATCGAGATGAATTTTTATCACGAAAGCGATGCCCTGCCCGCTTTCTCTGAGCAGCTGGTGGCCCCCGACGGCTCCATCGGCCACGAAATGACCCCCGGCGAGGTGGACGCGCGCGAAGTGAACCGCTGCATCCACAGCCGTGTGTTGCTCAACTACCACACGGCCCGCGCCGTGCTTGACTGGCTTGAAGACCGCGTGGCCGCCCTTGAAGAAGAAGGCGCGCATGGCATGTACGATGCAGACCTGGACATTGAGCAGTAATACAAGATCATGATTGAAAAGACCTACCATATCATCACTTTTGGCTGTCAGATGAACGTGCACGACTCCCACTGGCTGGGGCGTGCGCTCGGCGCGCGCGGTTTTTTTGAAGCGCCGCTTGAAGACGCCCAGGTGGTGGTGGTCAATACCTGTTCCGTGCGTGAAAAGCCGGAACAAAAGGTTATGAGCACGCTTGGCCGCATCCGTCAGGTTTCGGGCGGCAACCCCGCCGTGCTGGTGTGCGTGGCCGGATGCGTGGCCCAGCAGCTTGGCGAAAGCATCTTTGAAAAAGAAAGCCAGGTGCGCCTTGTGGCGGGCAGCGACGGCATAGGTAATGCCCCGCAAGCCATTGAGCGTCTGCTGGAAAACTCCGCCCAGCGCCTCTCCCTGCTTGATTTTACAAGCCAGTATGTGGAGCGCGAGGGCACAACCGAACCCGGCGTGGTCAGCGGCTCTGTGGCTTATGCCAATATAATGCAGGGCTGCGACAATTTTTGCGCCTACTGCATTGTGCCTTTCACCCGGGGCCGCCAGAAATCGCGCAGCAGCACGGCCATTCTTGACGAATGCAAGGCGCTGATCGACAACGGCGCGAGAGAAATCACCCTGCTGGGGCAGAACGTCAATGCCTTCGGGCAGGATAAAAGCGGCGACGGCACAAGCTTTGCCGCCCTGCTGCGCAAGGTTGCCACCCTGCCGGGCCTTGAGCGCCTGCGCTACGTCACCCCGCACCCCAAGGATATGGGGCCGGAAGATATCGCCGCCTTTGCGGAGCTGCCCCAGCTCTGCCCCCGCCTGCACCTGCCCATGCAGGCAGGCTCGGACGCGGTGCTGGCCCGCATGAAGCGCCGCTACGACAGCGCGGCCTTTCTTGATCTGGTGGAGCGCCTGCGCGCCGCCCGGCCCGATCTGGCCCTCTCCACCGATCTTATCGTGGGCTTTCCCGGTGAAAGCGAGCAGGATTTTCAGGACACGCTGCTGATGATGCGCGCCAGCAACTTCATGTCCAGCTTCTCCTTTTGCTACTCCGACAGGCCGGGAACGCGGGCCTCGCTCTTCCCCGACAAAATCCCTGCAGATGTGGCCCAGGACAGGCTGTTGCGCCTCCAGGCCCTTCAGGATGAACTTGGCGCGCGTTGGTTGCAGCAGCGGGTAGGCGGCGAAACCACCTTGCTGATCGAAAATCGCAGCCCCAAGGAAGGCCAGGGGCCGGAGCCAAGCTGGCAAGGCCGCGATCCCTACGGCGCGCCCGTGCATGTGGAACTGCCGCCGCAAGTGGACCACACGGGCCGCATGGTACGGGTGAGCATTACCGAGGCAAAGAAACACAGCCTCATGGCCCAACGATTGGGGGAACCATGGTAGAAATGCGCGTTTTCGGCCTCACCATCGACCCGCAGAGCAAAACGCCCATCGTGGTGTTGCGCGAAGCCAGCGGCGATGCCGTGCTGCCCGTCTGGGTGGGAGCCATGGAGGCCATGGCCATTTCTTTGGTACTCAACAACGAAAACCTGCCCCGCCCCCTCACGCACGACCTTTTTCTCATGACGCTCAAAGCCTTTAAGGCTGAGCTGCGCCGCGTGGAGATCAACGACCTGCGCGAAGGCACCTTCTACGCGGTGCTTGTGCTTTCCGGCCCGGAAGGCAGAACCCGTGTGGACTGCCGCCCCTCGGACGCCATTGCCCTTGCCATGCGCGCAGGGGCACCCATTCTGGTGGAAGAGGAAGTACTGCGCCTTTCTGCCGAGGAGCAGCAACGGGCAGAACAAAGCACTGCCGTGGAAGTTACCACGCCGATTCCTGATGCCGCCACAGACATGGTACGCCGCGTCGGTGCCCAAAAAGAGGCGGATATGCTGGGCGGCGCCCTGTTGCGCCACGGCGAGCTGCCCCCCTCCCTCTCCGCGGATGAAGAAACCCGATACCGCGAGATGCTGCGTTCTCTTGACCCGGTTTCACGCCGCAAGATGTAACCAGCCGCAACAATTCTCTTTATCCTTACCACACCGCCGCTTGTATGGATGTGCGTGGGTTTGGGCATCTTCTGTTTTCCCCATTTTTCGCACAGGTAGCTCTTTTCAGGGGCGATACGGCAGTTCTTGCGGGCAAGCCTGCACCCGGCAAATCCAGTTTTTTCCAGAACTCTAAAAATATTCTAAATAAAAAACGTCTCACCAACTGGCTAAAATCATGAATAAAATTTTTCAGCCCGCGCCAATAGCCGATTTCAGGTCCCTAAAGATATAGCGCCTTGCTCCGATTATTAGCAGCAATGGGGAAGCGAACCATGCTGCACTATCGACTATTCAAAGAAATCAACGACCTTTTTGCCTCTGGGCATGTCGAACAGGCCCGCCGCCTGCTCATGGAAGTGCAGTCGCGCAGCATAGCCCTGCACGATGAGCTCAACCTGTTGCAGACCCGCCTGAAGACCCTTGAAGAAGTCGTTGAGCTTGCCAGCAACCTGTTCCGCCGCAACGGCCTCTACTGGCTCAAGGCCAAGGACATAAATCTTGGGCCGTTCTGCCCGCGCTGCTACGAAAACGAGGGAGGCCTCATCCGCCTTGAACGGGCAGATGGCACGCTGCACTGTCCATACTGCCATGCAGTTCTCTCCTGCCCGCCGGAATTCTGCGGCAGCGAGGATGCGCAGCCACGTGCGCGCATAATCCCCTTTGCCAATTAGGTTGATTCTGACAAATCAGACACATAAACACCTTGCCGCCGTGACCAGCGACAAGGTGTTTTTTTATGGAGGACAAGCTATTACGCCCAGTCACGACAGGCATTCATCAAATTTCACGGCCCTGTTTTCTTGCGCAAGCCCGCTCCAGCGGGTATAGTGCTTTTACGGAAGCCACTGCCTGCCCTTTCTGCTGGCAGCTTTTCAACTGGTTATTCCGACAAGGACAAGCATGACCCGCCCACGGCAGATCCATGTTCTTCTTCTCAGCGAAAGCGAATCAATGGCCGCTCTGGACAGACGCGCTCTGCGCGAAGTCGGGGTTGACCGCATTGAAGGTCTGACCTCCGGCGTGGCGGCAGCGCGCATGTTGGCTGGCCTTGACGAATTTCCCCCTTCTTTCAAGCCCGATGTGGTCATCTGCTCGCAGCGCCTTTCTGACATGGACGGCGAACAGTTCTGCGCCATCCTGCGCCTGCACCCCCTGCTGCTCGACATGCCCGTACTGCTGATTCTGCCCCACGACAGCGAGGTGGAGCAACTCCGCACACTTGGCTGCGGCGCAAGCGCACTCATATCAAGGCCGTACTCCTTCAGCCAGCTCAAGGCCCATCTTGATTTTCTGGCCAACTCGCGTTCTTCGCTTGATGATCTGGAAAAAGCCGCCCACCTTGCAGACACCAGAGCCTTTGACGAGGCCGTGGCCACCTACGGTATCCTGCTCAAGCCCATTCGCCAGCCTGAAGACTATTTCCGCGTGGGCATGCAGTGCCTTGAACAGCGCAAATGGAACAGCGCCATCAATGCCTTCCAGCGGGCCATGCGTGGCGCGCTTATTCAGGGCAAGGCGGAGTTGGGCATGGCTGCGGCGTGGAAGGGCAAGGGCGACATGGCCCGCTACCGCCACTATCTTTCGCTGGCGGCAGCCACATTCGTGCGCGCGCGGCAGTGGAACCGCGCCCGCGCTGTCTATGCCCGCATGCTTCAGGAAGATCCCGCAGCGCGCAGCCCGTTTTTGTCCGAGGCCTTGCAGCAGATACGCCAGGGCAACTTTGATTTTGCAGCAGGAATTTTGGCTCAGGGGTACGAAATCACGCCCAGAGAGCAGATCAGTGAGCGCATGGCTCAGATATGCCTTGCAACAGATACCCCGGACGACATGCTGAAAAGCATGGAAGCCTGCCTTGAACAGGCCTTGGGCGCTGACGCCGAAGCCTTGAGCGCAGAAATCCGCACCACCCTTGAAACCCTGACCCGCGAGGCCGAGGCCAAAAAAATTGAGGACGCGGCAGAACGCCAGTGGCGGGCAGGCCGTCAGGCCGCCAGGGAGCGCGGAGACGCAGAAGGCACGCCCGCAGAATGGGCAAATGACCCTCTGATGCAGGTGGGTCAGGCGCAAATGGGCAATGTGCAGGCCAATCAGGCTCAGACCGCAGGCGTGGCCCCCCAGGCTGGTGCGCGGCAGCACGGGCAGATTGGCATTGCCCTTGCCGACGAGGACGAACCGGATACACCATCCCAGCAGGGTTCTGCCGCCAGAGCAGGTAATCTGCGCGCCGGGCAGGGTGCCTCCTCGCCAGTCATCCCCTTGTGGGGGGAGCATGAGGGCGCAGCCCAGGCAACGCAGAACACCCGCACCACGCAGGAGGCGCAGCCTGCCATTTCAGGCAATACCCCCATCCCGCCGCTGCTCGACCCTCTCGCGCGGGGCAAAAGTTCCGGAAGCCTGATTGGCGGCAAAAGCAGCCTCACGGACATGATGTCCATAGTAAAATTTACATGGAAGCAGGCCTTCCGCAAATAGCGAAGGCCTGACGGTATTCTTTCACCAGCATCGCCAGTATTGAAGAGGCGCAGGCGGGTTTTGCCCGTCTGCGCCTCTTTTTTACACCCGCACCACTTGATGCAGCCCTAACGCTTCACGCGCTGGAGCATGTCTTCGGTTGTAAGCGAGTGCAGATGCCGCACCCGCCAGAGGTAACATGCCGCCCCGAATCCCAGGGCCACGATGTAGGCAATCCAAAAGCCCGCCGCCCCCATCGAGGGGACCAGAAGGTTTGTACGTGCCAGGGCAAAACCTAAGGGCAGCCCGATAATCCAGTAGGCCCCAAAACAGATGACGGAAATAATCCGCGTATCGTTATGCCCGCGCAGAATGCCTATGCCCGTCACCTGCAAGCCGTCCACAATCTGGTAGGCGGCTTGATAAAGCAGGAGTTGCATGGCCAGGGCGGCCACCGCCGCATCCTGGGTATAAATAGCCACAATGCTATGGCGGAACAGCACGGTAAGCGTGGCAATGAGCAGCGCAAAAACAACGCTCAGGGTCAGGGCCGTGCGGGCCACAATCTTGGCGCGCTCGGCCTGTTGCGCCCCAAGGTAGCGGCCAACGCGTATGGTTGCCGTCATGCTGATGGAAAGCGGCACCATGAACACCAACGCGCCAAAGTTAAGGGCAATCTGGTGACCAGCCACCATGACCGTACCCAAAGGAGCCAGCAAAATAGCGCTGAGGGCAAAGAGCGAAACTTCAAAAAACAGGGCCAACGCACCGGGAAAACCAATACGGAATACCCGCAAGACCAGCGCCCCGTCAAAGCGTGGCTCTTCTGCGCTGCCGCGGCGAAACAGGGGCGCAAACAGCGGCCCCAGGCATTTATACTGAGGGTCGCGGCGCAGATAATACAGCATGCACAGGCCCATGAACCAGAAGCTGATGGCAGAGGCCACGCCGCAGCCCACCCCGCCAAGCTCCGGCAAGCCGAACTTGCCGTAAATAAAAACGTAGTTGCAGGGAACATTGAGCGCCAGCCCGAGCAGGCCTATGACCATGGCAGGCCGAGTGCGGGAAAAGCCCTCAAGAAAGCTGCGCAGGTTCACAAAAAACAGAAATCCCGGCAGCCCCCACATGATGGCGCGCAGATACGCCCCGGCCATGTCTGCAAGCGCGGGCTCAAGCCCAAAAAGATCCAGATGGAACGAGACCGCGTAATAAAAGCTCACCAGCACAACGCTCATGGCTAGGGTAAGCCACAAGCCCTGCCGCAGCAGATGCGCCGCACGGTCAGGCCGCCCGGAACCCACCAGTTGCGCGCTTAAGGGGGAGAGCGCCAGCAGACAGCCAATGCCAAGCAGGGCCACAGGGGCCCATATGGAACCCGCAACGGCCACAGCGGCCAGAGCCTGGGCGCTGTAAAGCCCGCTCATGGCAGTATCGGCAAAGGTCATGCCCGTTTGCGAAAGCTGGGCAATGAAGATGGGCAGCCCCACCGCGTAAAAACGGCGGGCCTCGGAAAGGGAGAATATTTTTTCAAACATAGGGTTCTCGCAGGTGATCCATGGCGGGCGTCAGAGCCAGCGCCAGAGCAAGCCGGAAGAGTCCGGGGTAAAACGTGTTCCGTCCGCGCCGCAACGCGCGAAACATGGGGAGGCAAAGGGCTACGGGCCGGGTTTGCCCTGCCTGGCTATAGCAGTTAACTCATTTCATTCGTAACCTGCTTCAGGGGTTGTCTCTAAATAAATGATTTTGTGCCAAGGGCAAGGAAAAAGGCTTTTTTTACGAAAGGAGTGTACTCGCTTTAGCCGTTGCGACAAAGGAAGCTACGGATGCTTCAAGCGTTGTGACGCAGGAAACTACGCTTGAAGACAGCACGCGTAACGACACGGTTTCATCGTTGCAATCGCTGTCGCCATCCGTAGGCCCTTCGGCAACGGCTGCCGCGAAGACAGCAGCGCTTACGGTACATGACTGGAGTAAAAAATGGCCTTTTGACGCAGCCAGTTGGCCAAAAGAATTATTTAGAAACAGCCCTAGCGCAAAAACAGCCCTTCAGAAGGCAGGGTCTTGCCCATGATATCTGCGGCACGCCCCACAAGGGATTGAATGGCAGCTCGCCCCGCCGGGCCGAGATCAAGGCTGAAATCCGTCACAAAGGTCTTGATATGGGCGCTGGTGACGCTTTCTTCCATTTCCTGCGCATGCGAACGGATAAATTCGCGCGAATCATCAGGGTGCGCGTTGGCGTAAGCCAGGCTGGCAGTAATGGTATTCTGCACGCGCCGGGCAAGGGGTATGGGCAGGTCGCGCCGCACGGCAATGGCCCCCAGCGGCAGCGGCAGAGAAAACTCCGCCTCCCACCACTGCCCCAGATCAAGCAGTTTTACAAGCCCCTGCCGGGCGTAGGTAAAACGCCCCTCGTGGATGATCAGACCAAGATCAGCCTCGCCGTTGCTCACGGCAGACATAACGTCGCTGAACAGCATCTCCTTGCGCGGCCCCTGAAAACCGCCGTGCAGGGTCAGCAGCAGGTTGGCCGTGGTCAGGAGGCCGGGCACGGCCACCGTGGCATTGCGCCAGTCTTCGGGCTTGAGGTTTTTGCGCGCCACCACAAGGGGGCCGCAGCCCCAACCAAGGGCAGCGCCCGAAGACATCAGGGCATAATCCTGCATGATCTCGGTGGTTGCGCCAAGCGACATTTTGGTGACGTCCAGCGCCTTTTGCCGGGCAAGGTTGTTCAGTTCTTCCACATCGGCCATATGCGGCGTGATGGGCGCGGGAACAGGCACCAGCCCATGCAGCATGGCATGAAAAATATAGGTATCGTTGGGGCAGGGCGAAAGACCGAATGACAGATTTGGCGGCGGCAAGGCAGACATTTTTTCCTCACGTTGACAGTGTGCGGCGGCGGGGCTTAATCTGCGAGCGGCATTTTGCCCCCAATCCATGCACAGGATTCAGATATGCTAGACGCAACATACTACGCCGCACTGGGCCTTTCGTCTATCCGCGAAAAGGTGCTCTCCGGGGAGCGGCTTTCGCCCGAAGACGGGCTGACACTGTTCAACTGCCCCGATATTACAGCCGTAGGCGCGCTCGCGCTGCACGTGCGCTGCCGCCTGCACGGCCACAAGGCCTTTTATGTGGTCAATCGGCAAATCAACTATACCAATGTGTGCGTCAACGGCTGCACCTTTTGCGCCTTCCGCCGCGACAGGGAGGACGAGCCGGGCGCGTTTGCCATGAGCCTTGACGACGTGCTGGCCCGCCTGCGCGCCGCAGACGCGACCCCCCTGCATCTGGACGAACTGCACATCGTGGGCGGCTGCCACCCCACGCGGCCCCTCGCCTGGTTTGAAGACATGATTCGCGCGGTGCGGGCCTTCAACCCCAACCTGCCGGTCAAGGCCTTTACCGCCGTAGAAATTGAACATTTTGCGCGTCTTGAAGGCATCAGCACCCTTGAGGTGCTCAAACGCCTGCAGAACGCGGGCCTTGTGATGATGCCCGGCGGCGGCGCGGAAATTTTTGACGAAGAGCTGCGCCCGCAGATCTGCCCGCACAAGGCCGATGCCAAGGCATGGCTGCGCATTCAGGGCGAGGCTCACAGCCTCGGCATTGCCACCAACTGCACAATGCTGTTCGGGCATATCGAATCATACGAACATCGTATCGACCACCTCTGCCGCCTGCGCGAGCAGCAGGACAAGAGCGGCGGCTTTACCTGTTTTATCCCCCTGCCCTTCCTTACGGATCACAGCCGCCTCAAGCTGCCGGAAGACAAGGTCGGCCCCCAGCGCGGGCTGGATCAGTTGCGCACTGTGGCTGTTTCGCGCCTCATGCTCGACAACATCCCCCACCTCAAGGCCTACTGGATCATGATGGCCCCCAAGCTGGCCCCCGTGGCCCTGTGGTACGGCGCGGACGATCTGGACGGCACCATCATTGAAGAGCGCATCGGCCACATGGCGGGCGCGCAGTCTGCCCAGGGCATGACTATTGAGGAACTCGAACACCTTATTCGCGAATCGGGTTTTACCCCGGTACGGCGCAACGCCACCTTCAACACCCTGAACGACGAATCCACGGAGGCGCGCCAGTGAGTACGTTTTTCCCCGCGCACAGCCCCTTTGACGAACAGGGCGCAGAATTTGAAGACGTGCACCAGGCCGCAGCCCTTGCCGCCAGCGGGCAGCGGCTTGACCGCGCTGCCGCCGAAGCCCTGTACTACAAGGCCAGCCTGCACACGCTTGCCCAACTGGCCCATGCTATGCGTCTGCGCCTGCACCCTGAACCCATTGTCACCTACGTGGGCGACCGCAACATCAACTATTCCAACGTGTGCGTGTGCGCCTGCCGCTTCTGCGCCTTTTTCCGCGCGCCCGATCAGGAAGGCGGCTACGTCATCAGCCGAGACGAAATGGCGCAGAAGATCGAGGAGACTCTTGCCCTCGGCGGTACCCAGGTGCTGCTCCAGGGCGGGCATCACCCCGACCTGCCGCTGGAATGGTACGAAGACCTGCTGCGCTGGATGCGGGCCACATGGCCGCAACTGCACATCCACGCCTTTTCGCCGCCGGAGATTTTCTTCTGGGCCGAGAAATTCGGCCTTTCCGTAACGGAGGTGCTGCGCCGTCTGAAAGAAGCCGGCCTGCAATCTCTGCCCGGCGGCGGGGCGGAGATTCTGCACACAGACGTGCGCGCCCAGGTTTCGCCCAACAAATGCACTGCCGAGCAGTGGCTCGGCGTTATGGAAGAAGCCCACAAGCTGGGCCTGCGCACCACCGCCACCATGATGTTCGGCCACGAGGAAGAACCCGCGCACAGGCTGGATCACCTCTTTGCCGTGCGCGAGGTGCAGGACCGCACCCACGGCTTCACGGCCTTTATTCCGTGGACATTCCAGCCAGCGCACACGCGCATCGACGTTGACCCGCTGCCCGCGCCCGCCTACCTGCGCCTGCTGGCAGTCTCGCGTCTGGTGCTGGACAACATCGCCAACATCCAGGCCTCGTGGGTGACCATGGGGCCGCAGGTGGCCCAGCTGGCCCTGTTCTACGGCGCCAACGACTTCGGCTCCCTGATGATTGAAGAAAACGTGGTGGCCGCCGCCGGGGTTTCCTTCCATATGAACCGCAGCGACATCCACAAGGTCATCAGCACGGCTGGCTTTACCCCTGTGCAGCGCACCATGGACTACACGCCCGTGGTTCCCCAGCCTGAAGTGTAAGGCTTCCGACGCATGTAAATTCCACGTTTCCGGGGGTTCGCCCCCGGAAACGCGTTTTGGCCGCACATTCAAATTTCGCCCATCGGCTTTGCCCCTGGCAAAAGGTAATCCGTCCCATGACCGAGCAAAAGAAAACTCCCCCCGTACTGCGCATGGGCCGCATTGGCTATCTCAACGTACTGCCCATCTATCACCCGCTTGAAGCCGGCATTCTGCCGCATGATTACGAGCTTGTTTCCGGCCCGCCAGCCCTGCTCAACACCATGATGGCGCGCGGCGAACTGCACGTTTCGTCCTGCTCGTGTTTTGAATATGCCAGCCGCCCGGAGCGCTACCAGCTTGTGGAAGACCTCTCCATCGGCTCCCACGGCCCGGTCATGAGCGTGCTGCTGCTCTCGCGCGTGCCCTTTGACCAGCTTGAAGGGCAGGAAATCCTCATCAGCGGCGAAACACATACCTCGGTGGCCCTGCTGCGCCTCATCATGCGCGACAGGTTCAAGCTCAACGTCACATTCACCACCGGGCAGGTGACTCCGGCCCTGCGCGGCAAAAACCCGCCCATGGCCTTTCTGGCCATCGGCGATGAAGCCCTGCGCCTGCGCAACCATCCCGAGTATCCGCACCGTCTCGATCTGGCTGAGGCATGGCGCGACTGGACAGGCCTGCCCTTTATTTTCGGCCTGTGGGTTGTCAGCCGCGCAGCCGCAGAGGCAAAGCTCTTTACCAGCGACCCCGGCGCGCTGCTGCGGCAGGGCCGCGACTGGGGCCTTGAGCACATGGACGTTATCCTTGACCTCACGGCCCACGGCTGCCCCCTCTCTCGCGAGGAGCTGGCCTTCTACTACAGCAAGGGCCTTGTTTACACCCTGGGCGAAGAAGAACAGCGGGGCTTGAGCCTTTTTTATCAAATGCTGGCGGACGCGGGCATGATCGCCAAGGCTCCGGCTCTGGAATTTTTCAAACTGTAATTTTGCGCGGCGGGTATTTTCGCCTGAAAAAAATTTTTGCCGCAGGGCAAGAAAAAATTGGCATGGAGCAGCCTGGCCATGAGGCTCAAGCTGCTCCATTTTTTGCGGTATTTACATAGCAATTCAGTAAGTTGTCATAGCCACCAGATGACTTTTCAGCCTTAAAAATTACCGCAAAGCCTACAGCCAGGCCAAAATATTTTTCCCAGAATTATCATCCAGCACATGGAATGGAAGAACAAACTAACCTAGTGTCAGTGCCCACGCGCGTACTGACACTTTTTTATCGTGGGGTAGGTATATGACACAGGTTCCTTCCGCCGCAGGGCGGTCTTTTTTGGGCTATCTTTGTGAAAATATTCGTAATAGGGGCAAAAATCCCCTGCGCGCTTTCACGGGCTTTGCCCTGGCATGGGTTGCGTTTTTTCTGCTGTGGAATGTGATCCCCCCATTTGATGGGCTGACGCACAACGGCATGGCCGTTCTGGGCATTGTGGTGTGGGCCAGCATCATGTGGGTCAGCGAGGCCATGCCCGCAGGCGTGACAGGCATTTCCATTCCCACCATGCTGCTGATCACCCAGGCTCTGCCCTGGAACAACGGCAAGCCGCCCATGGCAATCATCTTTGCCGGATTCACCGATCACGTTATCTGGCTGTGCCTGTTTGCCTTCATGGTGGCCGCGGTCATGCAGCTCATTGGCCTTGACCGCCGCATAGCCCTGGGCATTCTGGCCCGCTTCAAGGCTTCGTCCGTATGCCGGGTTATCTGGGGCATGTTCTTTGTGAACATTGTTCTGGGCTTTCTGGTGCCTGCGGCCAATGCCCGCGCCGCCACCCTGCTGCCCGTGGTGCAGGGCATCTGCAATCTGCTGGGCGACACGCCCGAAGAACGCGCCGCCAAAAAGGCCCTTGTCATCCAGTCTCTGGTTTACGGCTCCATGATCTGCGGCATGTTCATCATGACCGCCCACCTGCCAAACATGATTCTGGTGGGTATTTTTGAAAAAAACGGCTTCACCAACATCAACTTTCTCAACTGGATGCTCTTGCAGTTTCCGTATCTTGGCATGTTTGTGCTGACCAACTGGTGGACGCGCTACTACTTCAAGACCAACTGCGTTTCCATCGCGGGCGGCTCGACCACCATTGAAAAAAGCTACAAAGAGCTTGGCCCCATGAGCATGGCGGAAAAAACCCTGCTGGGCATTTTCCTGCTGGTCGGATTCATGTTTGTGACGGGCAAGGGCAGCTTTATTTATGAACTGCACCGCCAGCCCCTGGGCGTTATCGGCCTGGTGGGCATGATGGTGCTGTTTGCCCCCGGCATGATGCCCTGTTCGTGGAAGGCCGTGCAGCAAAAGACCATCTGGGGCACATTTTTGCTGCTGGGCGGCGCAATGACCATGACCACCGCCATGACCCAGGCTGGCGTGGCGCAGTGGCTTGCCGACCACATCCACAGCATGGTTGTGGGCATGAACTGGTGGCAGACCGTGCTGACCATGATGGTGGGCACGCATATTATCCGCCTTGGCATGCTCTCCAACGTGGCTGCCGTGGCCATGCTTGCCCCGGTGGTATTTGCCATGGCGCCCAAGCTTGGGCTGCACCCCGTGGCCTTTACCCTGCTGGTGTGCGATACCGATACCTTCGCCTACCTGCTGCCCACCCAGATTACCGCCGCTGTCATTGCGCACAGCACAGAAACCTTCTCTACCGCCGACTACGCCAAGGTGGGTTCTGTGGCCGTGCTTATCGCCATCGCCTACGGCGTCTGCGTCATGGCTCCCTGGTACGCGCTGCTCGGCATGCCCGTGTGGAACCCAGCCGCAGCCTGGCCTTTTTAATCGCCCCAACCCTTTGCCCGAGAGGACATTATGGCACGCATAAAAACAACACATGCGGTCGATTTTCGGCCAACCAGCCTGAACGACATTGAAACCGTCGAGGTAACCGCCGACCTGCTGATCATCGGCGGCGGCAATGCCGGCTGCTTTGTGGCAACGGAAACAGCGCGTCTCAACCCCGCAGCCAAAATCGTTATTGTGGAAAAGGCCGACATCATGCGCTCCGGCGCGTGTTCTGCCGGTATGGACGCCATCAACACCTATATTCCGCCCAACAAGACGCCTGAAGACCTCGTGCGCTGGAGCCGCTCGCAGGTTGGCGGCGGCCCCCTGCGCGAAGATCTGGCCCTCTCCAACGCACAGGAACTCAATGAATGCGTTGAAGACCTGGAACGTTGGGGCTTGCCCATTCTCCGTGATGAGCAGGGCAACATCCGCTATCGCGGCAAATGGGATATCTCCATCCACGGCGAGCAGCTCAAGCCCATCATGGCTGAAAAAGCCCTTGAAACCGGCGCGGATGTCTACAACCGCGTGGCGGCAACGGCTCTGCTGGTGCACAATGGCCGCTGCACAGGGGCCACGGGCTTTGGCGTGCGCGACGGCAAGTTCTATGTGTTCCGCGCACGGGCCACGGTGGTGAGCACTGGCGGCGCTGGCACGCTTTATAAATCCTACACCGCCGACTCCACCGACAGCGGCTCGCAAATCTGGATGTGCCCCTACTGCGTTGGTTCAGGCTACGCCATGGGCCTGCGTCAGGGCGCGGAACTCAGCAGCCTTGAGCAGCGCTGGGTCGCCACACGCACCAAGGATTTTTGCGGCCCGGTGGATACCATCTCAGTAGGTTACGGCGCCCCCATCATCAACTCCCTGGGCGAGCGCGTCATGAGCCGCTACGAAAGCGTTGGCGGCGATGCGGCCCCGCGCTACATCCGCGCCAACGCGCCCATGGAAGAATGGCTGAACGGTCGCGGCCCCTGCTTCTGCGACACCACCAACATGACCCCGGAAAAGACCAAGGCCATGATGGAAGACTACCTCAACGAGCGTCCTTCCTTCGTGCTCTTTCTTGCCAGCCGTGGGCAGGATCCGTCCAAGGAACCCATCGAAATCTTCGGTTCTGATCCCTATATCATGGGCGGGCACACCGGCGGCGGCTACTGGGTGGACATGGAACGCATGACAACCCTGCCCGGCCTGTTTGCAGCGGGCGAAACCGCTGGCGGCAACCCAAACAAGTTTGTGGGCGGCTGCTGCGCCGAGGGCAAACTGGCCGCGCGCGGCGCTCTTGCCTACATGGCCGTAACCGATGCACCGGAGCTTGATGCCGCCCAGATCGCGCAGGAAAAGGAACGCGTGTACGCTCCCCTGCTCACGCGCGAAGAAGAAGGCGTAAGCCCTCTGGAAATGAAGGAACGCCTGCAAAGGCTCATGGATGAATACGCTGGCGGTTCCAGCCAGTTTTATCGCGTCAACGAGCAGCAGCTTGATTACGCCCTGCGGCACATCAAGATTCTGCAAAGCCAGTTCAAGCACCTGCGCGCCAAGGATCTGCACGACCTCATGCAGGCCAACGAAACCATGGACCGCGTGGACGTGGCCGAAGCCGTGGTGCATCACCTCAAGGCCCGTAAGGAAACCCGCTGGGCTGGCTGGCAGACCCGCTCGGACTACCCCCAGCGCGACGATGAAAACTTTGACTGCTTTGTGGAGTCGCGCCGCGATCCCGCCACAGGAGAAATGACAACCTTTACCCGTCCCTACGAGCAGTTGCTGCCCGGCGACAGGTACAAGCCCTAAGTCAGGAGAAAGACAATGCCGCCAAAAATCGACACGCACAAATGCAACGGCTGTAACGGGCGCGAAGAAACCCATTGCGAAGAAATCTGCCCCGGCGATCTCATGGCTTTGAACCCCGCCACGGGCAAGGCCTACTTGCGGGCCGCCCGCGACTGCTGGGACTGCATGTCCTGCATCAAGGCCTGCCCTGCGGGCGCGCTTGAAATCAAGATGCCCTACCAGTTGGGCTACTTCAAGGCCACGCTGCGCCCCATCATGGGCTCCAACTTCATTATCTGGAAGTGCCGCGACATCAACGGGCAGGAACAGACCTACCGCTATGTGAACAGGCTGGACAAGGCCTGATAGCGCAGAGTAGTATGAAAATAGTCGCCAGCGTCCTGCCATTCCTGCACGGCGGGACGCTGGCGCATCACACAGGGAAGGGCATTCATGGACACATTCTGGCATCTGGAAAAGGAAGACTTTTTCAAGGGCATTGACGATGCCAAAAGCGCCTTCTTAAAAAACGCCCAGCGCCTTGAGCTGTCCAAGAATGAGATGGTCTTTCTTGAAGGTGACGCGGGAGATTCCTGCTTTTATATAGAATCCGGCCTGATACGTATTTTCTGCATGGACCGCGCAGGCAAGGAAATGACCTTCTCCCTGCGCATGAAGGGCGAAATATTCGGCATTTCAGAAGTGCTGAACAATTCCCCGCGCAAGGCCAGCGCGCAGACGGCCAGCGCATCCGTGCTGTACGCCATCAACCGGCAGGATTTTGAAAGCATGCTTCAGGAGCATTATCCGCTGGCGCGCAGCGTCATTACCCTGCTTGGGCGCAGGCTGCGCCAGATGGGCGATCTGGTGCGCCGCCAGAACAGCGACGTTGCCAACCGGCTGGCAAGCCTGCTCATTTCTCTGGCCTACGAAACCCTGCGCACCACCGAAGGCTGGAACAAGCCCTGCGAAATCCCACTGAGCATTCCTCAGGAGCAACTGGCCTCCATGGTCGGCTCCACCCAGCCCACAGTCAGCGCAACCTTGCAGCAATTTCGCAATGCGGGGCTTATTGTTGGCTCGGGCAGACGCATTGTGCTGCTCAATCCCATTGAAATGATCTACCGCCTCGACCACAATCTGCTGTAGCCGCGCTACGTTATCCCGCGCCATCGCGTGACCGGGTGCGCTAGCAAGACGTCTTGCCCAGAACTCTGGCCCAGAACTCTGGCCCAGACAAAAAATTTGCCGCTGCCCCAATAATCTTGCAGCTTATAGTCTGCCCTGCCGGTAAATGGTAAATCAGAACAAGGGCTGCACCCAGTGTCTGCCGTGTGCCCGCCATGTGGCTGCCTGCGGCCCCCTCATTCCACTCCATTCCGATTCCTGCCCCTGCAACGGATTTTGCCGTCCGTTAAAGGTAAAAACAAAGCCCGCTCTTTCGAGCGGGCTTTGCGGCATTATACGTGCAGTTTCAAAAGGCCAAAGGCCGTCCGAATGTTTTGCGTCAGGCGGCTATTCCATGGCCTTGAGAATGCTGCTGGCAGAAACGGACGACAGCACGTTACCGTCAACAATCACGGCGGGCAGGGTCTTGATGCCAAAATACTGGGCAATCTGTTGGGCCTGATACAGGTTCACATTGCCCGCATTGTAGCAGTATTTGCCCACGGCCAGTTCCTCGGCGGGGTTCACCGGGGGCCGCAACTTGCTCATGTAGCTGTAGTGGATGGGGAAGTCAGTGGATTCCGCCGTGGCGTCATATTCATTGTTAAAGGCCACAACGTGTCCTTTTTTCTTTTGGGCAGCCTTGATCTCGTTCCAGCGCGAAAGCGCGTAGGTCATGTAGGCCATGCCCTGACCGGGGCGGGAGTAAGAAATCCAGATGCCCATGCCCATGAGGTCGGTTCCGTAGTATTCCTTGCTGTTGGCAAAAACAGCCACCTTGCACTGCTGGGGCGAAACCGAGCGGCTGGCCTCAGCCACGGCATGCCAGACCTTCTCGCTCTGCGGCGAGGCAAAATCAAGCAGCACCAGAACTTCGTGAGGTGCCTTGGGCTCGCCGAAAAATACGGGATATATCTCGTTTTTCCACTGGGGCCGATAGGCAGCCTCGCCCTCGATGGACGTAACGCGCCCGCCCATTTTTTGCAGCATGGCCTGGCTCTCTGCATCGTTCGTGCGCAGGTTGGGCAAGGTAGTACGCAAGTAGGGGTTAAAGGCATTAGCCTTGGCGTTCTGCACGCCAGCTGCAAGGTTTACTTTTTCTTTGGGGCCGGTATCACCCGTTCCCATAGCGCCGCACCCCCCCAACAACAAACCTGAAACCAGTATAGCCGCCAAAAATCCGCGCATACGTCACCTCTTCTCCCAGCCAGCAGCAAGGGATTGCACGGCATCCTCAAGATGCCGCAGCCATATTTCAGCCACATCGGCGTATTCCGCCGTCCCCATGAGCACGGGCAGGCATTGGTGCCCTTGGGCCTCAATGCGACTGCGCCAACTGTGCCCGTTCTCGCCCGCCATGTCCTCCAGAGCATGGCGGCCCACAACCGACAAAAGCGGCATAAGCCATACCCGGCGTGAAGCGAGATTGGGCAAAATACTTTCAAGCGTCACAGCGCCGTTCATGGCCCCCACATGCACGCGGCTGTCAAGCTCGTGCACGGCGCTGGCCAGATCCACATAACGGGCAACAGCCTCGTGTTCCGCGCCGTGCCCCATAAAGACCACGTCTTCATCCGCGCTGCGCTCTGCGGGCAAATGTCGCACCAGCGCCCGCGCTGTCGCGCGCACATCGTCCGCTGTGGCGAGCAGGGGCGCGCCAACCCGGCAGAGCAGATGCTCGTGTTCGGCGGCCTCTTTAACCATGGCGCGCACATCACCATGCTCCTGACCGGGTATGGTCTGCAAGGGCTGCACCGCCACGGCCTCGAACCGCTCAAGCCCAAGACGGCAGACCGCCTTGAACACGGAATCACTCTTCTGGCGGGCCTGCGCCATGCGCTCGCGCAAGAGCAGCGAAGTATAGGCCCAGCGTACCGGAATACCGGGATAACGCTGGCGCACAAGGGCGTCAAATCCCTTGAGGGCGTTCTGCCCCTGCGGGCTGCTTGCGCCAAAGGCTACCAGAAGAATAGCGTGTCTCATGGGGGTGTTTTGTACGTCACTTGCGCCCTTGAAGCAAGGACGGCGCTTGCGGCAGGCAATGCCCAAGCGGCTTCGTATGAAATTGATGTTGACCTGTCTGTATTGTATTGACCCGGGCATCAATGCGGGGATAATGTGCCGGAGAATGGCCTGGATACCGCCAGCACAGCGCTGGAGGGCAAACCTTGGGGGTCGCATGGCAAAAGCTCTGGTACTTGGGGGGGCAACTGGCCTTCTGGGCCAGGCCCTGACGCGAGTGCTTAAAGCCCGCGAGTGGGAAGTCGCAACACTGGGCCGTGAAAACGGCAATCTGCTGGACATGGCGTTTCTGCAAGCTGCCATTGCAGAGGCGCAGGCGGATGTGGTGTTCAACACTGTGGCCTGGACAGCTGTTGATGATGCCGAAGACCACAAGGACGAAGCCTGCCAGCTCAACCGCGCCCTGCCCGCCTCCATTGCGCGCTGTATCAAGGCGCAAGGGGCCGGATTTCTTGTGCAGTTCAGCACGGACTTCATTTTTTCCGGTGCAGGCGAAACCGCGTGGAAAGAAACAGATACGCCCCAACCGGCATCTGTATACGCCAGCACCAAGCTTGAAGGCGAAAAGGCCGTTCTGGAAACACTGCCTGACCGCTCGTGCGTCATACGCACGGCATGGCTTTTTGGCCCAGGTCGCAAAAATTTTGTGGATACCATCCTCGCAGCCTGCCAGCGCCGCGACTCCATCAACGTGGTGCATGACCAGACAGGCTCGCCCACCTATACGCTTGATCTGGCGCACTGGAGCATCGCTCTGGCGGAAAAAAGGGCCACTGGTATCTGGCATGCGGTGAACGGCGGGCAGGCAAGCTGGTGTGATCTGGCTTGCGAGGCTGTTTCTCTGGCCGGTGCCCCGTGCCGGGTTGTGCCCATTGATTCGGCGGAATGGCCTCAAAAAGCTCGCCGACCTGTGTTTTCCGTGCTGGACAACAGCAAGCTGGCCGCCTTTCTTGGCAAGTCTCCTCGCCCGTGGCCCCAGGCCCTGCGAGATTATGTTTTCAGCGATTACCTGCCCGCGCACACCAGCAAAGGTGGGACGCAGTGACAATCCCAGGCCCTTGCCCTGCGCGGATTCCAGCCAACCTGCCCACGTGGCGGGCGCTTTGCCTGATCACGGCGGCCCTCACGCTCTTCACGCTGGCCGCCCTCTGGAATGCCAATGACACTCAGGCCAGGCCACGCAGCTTGCAGGAGCTTGCCGCCATCAACGGCAAACTGATTGAAACAGGCGTCAAATACGGCTCTATCCCTTCCCTGTACCGTCCGCGCTATGACCGCATTCAGGATGCAAACCTGAGCCTCAGCGATGACGAGGTGGTGTTCATCGCCATGTTGCAAGGGGGCCCGCGCGTCTACCCGCAGCGCATCATGGTCTGGCATCAGATTGTCAACGAGATCGTCGACGACAAGGCCTATGCCATCACCTACTGCCCCACCACCGGCACCTTCATGGCCTACGATTCTTCCATGGGGGGCCTGAACCTTATTTTTGACACGGAAGGCCGCCTCTACGACGGCAACAGCGTTCTGATTGACCGCAATTCAGGCAGTCTCTGGCTTCAGGAAACAGGCATGGCCTTTGACGGCCCCCTGCTGGGCCGAGGGCTCCCCATGGTGCCCGTATACTGGACAACCTGGGGCGCGGCAAAGCGCACCTTTCCGCATGCCGTGGTGCTTGCCAAGCCTAACGGCAACAAGCCCTACGGACGCGACCCCTACGGCAACTACCTGCGCAAGGGAACCTACTACGATAACGACAGGCTCATTTATCCCGTGGAGCGTATGGACAAACGTTTTGCCCGCAAAACGCCCATGCTGTGCATTGAGTATGAGGGATACCTGTTGGCTATCGACATCGGCTATGTGCGCAAAAAAGGGGCCGTGAATTTTTTTGTGGGGCCCAATGCCCTGCTGGCCGTCTATGACAGGGGCCTTGAGGTTGTGCGTATTTTTAACCGCCAGATATGGGCCGAGCCATTCCTGTTCATAGCCCAGAACGGCAAACTCTTGGATCTGACCACGCGCAGTCAGTGGGATACTGCCACGGGCGTGGCGCTTGACGGCAACATGAAGGGCGCATCCATGCCGCAGTTTTACGGCGCGTATTCTATGTGGTTTGCCTGGTACAGCATGAATCCGGAAACTCTGGTCATTCCCGGCCCAGGCGAAGTGCCGGAAAAGCTGCTCTCGCCAGCCCCTCCGGGGGAATAACTCCATAGCCGCGTGGCCCGGTCAGGCAATTTGCATTGCGCAAAGCCAGAGCGTATTTGATTACCCATGAACTGCACTGCCACAGCATCCGCCGACATATCCCTGCATCTGGCGTGGTTTACTGCATATGCCGCCGCCAAAACAGCCATGGAACAGGGCGATGCCTCGCCCATGGATCTCAAACTCCGGCACTCCCTTGAAGTGCTGGAAAATGCCCGGCATACCGTTGAAGGCGAAGGCTTTGCCCCCCAGACCGCGCGTGCCTGCCTGTTGGCCGCCCTGTACCATGACGTGGCCCGCTTTGAGCAGTACCTGCGCTATCACACGTTCAGGGACAGAGAATCGTGCAATCACGGGCAGATGGGCGTGCGGATTCTGAAGGCCGAGCGCCGCCTCGTCAACGAAAGCCCGCAAACGCGCAAGCTGGTCATGGCGGCTGTGGGCATGCACAACCGTTTTGCCTTGCCCAAGGGGACGCCGGAGAACATCGCTCTGGTCACCAATGTGGTGCGCGATGCGGACAAGCTGGACATTCTGCGGGTCATGGACGAGCACTTGAGCGGCCCAACCCCTTATAATCCCACGGTAGTGCTGCAACAGCCGGACGACCCCACCATCGCCAGCGAGGCGGTTCTCAAAGCCGTTCGCGAAAAACGCGTGGCAGCCTATGTTGATCTGCGCTGCGTCAATGATTTTCGCCTGCTGCTGGGAACATGGTTTTTTGATCTGCACTTTGCTTCGAGCCGCCGTAAATTCATTGCGGACGGGCATGCGCAAAATCTGCTGCGTCGCATGCCGGACGGCGTTCCGCAGGCCGGAGCCCGCGACTTTCTGCTGCATATTCTGGAGAACGCGCAGTGACGCATCCCAGCGACATATCTCCAGTATCTGGGGCTACGGCAGCCAGTCTTGATGCTTTGCCAGCCTGCCCTGCATTTTTTCCGCAGGCGGCACTGGCGCGGCGAGTGCCGTGGCCGGATGCGTACGCGCATGCCCCGCTCAACCCAGATGTGCTGACATTGCGAAGCGCCAGCCCTGCGCCCCTGGCCTGTGTGCGCATGGCTTTTGCGTTGTTTTATCTGCCTGCGGCGCAGGCAGAAGCCCTGCTACGGCTCGCGCTTGAAAGCGCTGAAGTAGTCCTTGTGGCTGATTTCAAGCTGGCGGAACGCAACCTTGAGCTGCCCGCAACGCTGGCGGGGCGCTGCCTCATGGCGCTGGCGAAAGCACGCAAAACAGCAGCGGCAGACGGGGCACTGCAAACAAGTTTTATTCAGAGGGGCGGCATTGAGGGGCTTGTGCACCAATGCAATGCGCTGGTGCATGAGCGTCGCCCCATTTTTGCCGGTGCTGCGGCCTTGCTGCATTTACAACGCGCCTGAGGTCTTGAACCTCCTCACGCGGCCCCTCGCGTCCAAGCCCGCATTTCTGACCTCATGACCCCGCCTTGAAGGCCCACCCGGCCTGTGCTATAAGCTGCTCTGGCGCTGCCGCACCCTGTGCAGGCGCTCGCCTGTCAGGCCTTTGCGCCGGTAACGCCCGCCTTTTCCGCTTCTGGAGTTTTCATGTCAGATTTTGTCCATCTTCATTGCCATACCGAATACAGCCTGCTTGACGGCGCCATCCGCATCAAGGATCTGTGCGCCCGCGCCAAGGATTTCGGCATGCCCGCCTGCGCCATTACCGACCACGGCAACCTCTTTGGCGCGGCCTATTTTTATCAGGGTTGCAAGGATTACGGCGTCAAACCCATCTTTGGGTGCGAGGTTTACGTCTGCCACGACCACAAGGATAAAAGCACGGAGTCGCCCCTGGCGCGCCGCCGCAACCACCTGATTTTGCTGGCCCAGAACACCACGGGCTATCACAATCTGGTCAAGCTGGTCACACAGGGCTACCTTGAGGGTTTTTATTACAAACCCCGCGTGGATAAACCCCTGCTGCGCAAGTATTCCGAGGGCCTCGTCTGCCTTTCTGCCTGCATTGCGGGCGAAATCCCCCGCGCCATTCTTGCGGACGACATGGACAAGGCCCTGAGCCTCACGCGGGAATACGCCGATATCTACCCCGACCGTTTTTATCTTGAGTTGCAGTCCAACGGCCTGCCGGAGCAGACCAAGGCCAACAACGCCCTGCTGGAACTGGCGGAAACCACGGGCGTGCCGCTGGTTGCCACCAACGACTGCCACTACCTCACCGCTGACGATGCCGAAGCCCACGAAGTGCTGCTCTGCATTCAGACGCAGACCACCATGGACGACCCAAAGCGCATGCGCTTTGGCACCCATGAGCTATACTACAAATCCATCGAAGAGATGGAAAAACCCTTTGCCCATGTGCCCGAAGCCCTGGCCAACACCATGCGCATTGCCGAGCAGTGCAATGTGGAGCTGGACTTCGGTCACCACTATTTCCCGGTGTACAAGCTGCCGGAAGGGGCCAGCCTTGATTCCGAATTTCGGCGGCTGGCAGAAGAAGGGCTGGAAAAACGGCTGGAAAAACACCCCGACAGAGACACTATTGACGTCCAGCTCTATCGGGACCGCCTGCAGTACGAACTGCGAGTTATCCTTGAAATGGGTTTTCCCGGTTACTTCCTCATCGTGCAGGAATTCATCAACTGGGCAAAGAACCACAATGTTCCCGTGGGGCCGGGGCGCGGTTCCGCCGCCGGTTCGCTGGTGGCGTGGGCTCTGCGCATCACCAACCTTGATCCCATCCCCTACAATCTGCTGTTTGAACGCTTTCTGAACAACGAACGCGTCTCCCTGCCCGATATCGACGTGGACTTTTGCGAACGCCGCCGCGTCGAGGTCATCAAGCACATGGTGGAAACCTACGGCGAAGGCTCGGTGGCGCAGATCACCACCTTCGGCACCATGAAGGCCAAGGGCGTTGTGCGCGACGTGGGCCGCGCCCTGGGCATGAGCTTTGCGGAAACTGACCGCATCGCCAAACTGGTGCCCGCCGACCTCAAGATGACCATCAAAAAGGCGCTGGAGGCAGAGCCGGAGCTGGAAAACATTTACCACTCCGACCCCAAGGTCAAACACCTGCTGGACACGGCCCGCCGCCTTGAAGGTCTGGCCCGCCACGCATCCACCCACGCCGCCGGGCTTGTGGTTTCAGACAAGCCCATGGAGGAATACCTCCCCCTGTATCAGGGCAAACGCGGCGAACTTGTGACCCAGTTTGACGGCCCCATGACGGAAAAAGCCGGGCTGGTGAAGTTCGACTTTCTTGGCCTCAAAACCATGACCCTGATTCAGGACACCCTGGACAACATCACCCTTCAGGGCCATGAACCGCCAGATCTCGACAACCTGCCGCTTACGGATACGGAAACCTACG
This sequence comes from Desulfovibrio sp., assembly GCF_019422935.1. NCBI lineage: Bacteria > Pseudomonadati > Thermodesulfobacteriota > Desulfovibrionia > Desulfovibrionales > Desulfovibrionaceae > Desulfovibrio > Desulfovibrio sp. The sequence continues at coordinate 32,625 of NZ_JAHZCJ010000003.1, forward strand.
AGCTTTACGCCCGTGGCGACACGGACGGCGTTTTTCAGGTGGAAAGTTCGGGCATGCGGCAGTACCTGCGCATGCTCAAGCCCTCGTGCTTTGAAGACGTCATAGCCATGCTGGCCCTGTACCGCCCCGGCCCGCTCGGTTCGGGCATGGTGGACGAATTCATCAAGCGCAAGCACGGGCAGGTACCCGTGGTCTATCCGCACCAGTCGCTTACAGAATGCCTGCGCGATACCTACGGCGTCATCGTCTATCAGGAACAGGTCATGCAGATCGCCCAGATCATCGCCAGCTATACGCTTGGCGGGGCCGATCTGCTGCGCCGCGCCATGGGCAAAAAGAAAGCCGAAGCCATGGCCAAGGAACGCGTCAACTTTGTCACCGGCGCGGAAAAGAACAACATCGACAAGGACAAGGCCAACGAAATTTTCGACTTGATGGAAAAGTTCGCCGAATACGGCTTCAACAAGTCGCACTCCGCCGCCTATGCCCTTATTTCGTACTACACGGCCTTTCTCAAGGTTCACTACAAGGTCGAGTTCATGGCCGCCCTGCTCACCTCGGAAATGGGCAATCAGGACAAGCTGCTCAAGTATGTCTCGTGCTGCAAGGACATGGACATCAATGTGGTGCAGGCCTCGGTAAACCAGAGCCAGCGCGAATTTACGGCCCACGACGGGCAGGTGGTCTTTGGCCTTGGCGGCATCAAGAACGTGGGCGATGAAGCCATACGTGAAATTGTGGAAGCCAGGGCCGAAGGCGGCGACTTTGCCTCGCTGTTCGATATGTGCTGCCGGGTAAACCTGCGCAAGGTTACCAAGCGCGTGCTTGAATCGCTCGTCAAGGGCGGCGCATGCGACTGCTTTGGCGTACCCCGCGCCGCCATGCTGGCGGCCATTGAAATTGTGGTTGCCCGCGCGCAAAAAAAGGCCAAGGACAAAACATCCAATCAGGTCTCGCTGCTCTCCATGGCTCCTGTGGTGGAAAGCGCGCCCCAGCCCGGCATCGGGCTTGACTGCCCAGAAGCCTTGCTGCCAGAAATGGCGGATGACGACAAACTGCGGGCAGAAAAAGAAGCTCTGGGCTTCTTTTTGACCAGCCATCCCCTCCAGCCATTCATACGCGAGATCCGCCGCCTGGGACTCACCACGCTGGAAGACGCACGCGAACTGTTCCCCGGCGCGGAAATCCGCTGCGCCGCGCTGGTTGTCAGCGTGAAGGAAGTGCTGACAAAATCCAAGGGCGAACGCATGGCCTTTGTGGGCATTGAAGACCTCACCGGTCACGCCGAAGTGACGTTTTTCCCACGCACGTACGCCGAATGCCGCGATCTTTTGCGCTCAGAGCAGCCCATCTGCCTGGTGGCACGACTCGACAGCCAGACCGACAACGGCGACAACGGCGATATGGATGAAGAAGCTGACGAAGGCCCGCGCGAAATCAAACTGCTGGGCCAGACCGTCCGCTCGCTGGCCGATGCCTGCGGCCAGAGCGACACCCCTATATGCGTGCAGATACCGCAACACCGCCTTGGGCGCGAAGACATGCTGGCCCTGCGCAATCTTCTGGAAAAATTCCCCGGCCCGGTGGAAGCGCATGCCCAGATTTTTCTTGATGGACACGTGTGCATTCTGCACCTCGACAACACTCTGAAAGTACGCCCCGGGCCGGATCTGGATAAAGCTCTTGCTGCCTGGGCTTCATAAAACCATATGTTCCGATTTTTTCTGGTAACAGGCATAGGCCTGGCCGTTATCAACGGCTGGATATCCTGGTGGCTGTGGCGCGCACTTTCCGGCACGGGCTGGTTGCGCATCGCGCTCTGCATCCTTGTGCTCGTCCTCGGCGCGGCCTTTCCCCTGCTCTACAAGGGGCATGGCGACAGCCTTGCCCATGTGTGGGCTCTGCGGGCCGGGGCATTCTGGATGGGCGTGGCCTTCTACGCCTTCACGCTTGTGCTGCTTGCCGACATCTGGGGGCTTGGCGCACGTATCTTTGGCGCGCTGCCGCCCACAGCACCGCGCTGGGGCGCAGTACTGCTGGTCATGGGCCTGCCTCTGCTGCTGGGCGTGGGCAGCTGGTTCAACGCGGCCTTTCCCGCGCTGCGGCACTACGACATCACTGTCCGCACGCAAGGCCCTGTGCCGGCTGCATACGCAGAAAAACCACTGAAGCTGGGCGTCATTACCGACATGCATCTGGGCCGCCTCCTCACCGCAGGACGGCTTGGAAGAGCCGTAGAACTGCTGGCCCCTGAGCAGCCTGACGCAATCCTCTATGTTGGCGACATCATTGACGACCACATAAAACTGGATGCGGAAGCCACCGCCGCAGCCCTGGCCGTTGCCCAACCGCGCCTTGGGCATTGGGCCGTGCCGGGCAACCACGAGTATATCTCTGGTTCCATTGATAAAAGTCTGGATTTTCTGCGCACTGTGGGTATGCACGTGCTGCGCGACCAGTGGGCCGTGGTGGACAACAGCTTTGTGCTCGCTGGCAGGGACGATATGAGCAAGCCCGGTTTTACCGGCATTCAGCGGGGCAGTATGGATGAGATTTTGGCCGACCTGCCCGATCAGTACCGCAGCCTGCCTCTTGTGGTTATGGATCACCAGCCCGCCGCCCTTGACGAAGCCCGCAATGCGGGCGCTGCGCTCATGCTGTCCGGGCACACGCACAACGGGCAACTCTGGCCCTTTAACTTTGTGACGGAACTGAGATACGAAAACCCGCTGGGCTTGCTGACAAAAGGCAACTTCCACTCTATCGTCAGCGCGGGCACCGGCACCTGGGGGCCGCCCCTGCGTACCACAGGCCGCGCCGAGGTTTTGCTGGTTACGGTGCATTTTGTTTCTGCGGACAATACCGCTCCATAGCTATCGCCACGGGATGATCGACGCCCCGGACATCATGTTCCGGAAGGAGGCCGCGTGTTATTCTGCTCCAGGTTTGTTCGGGAACTTGTGTTTGAAGAAAGGGCCTTGCAACCCTGCTGTAATACGCACAATATCGTTGTACCGAGTTTTTCTTTTGCAGGTGGCGCGGTGGATATGGAGGCATATACCCGCCATATCGCCAGCGTTGCGCAGGAAGTGCAGAAGCAGAATCCCCAGGTATGTGCGGGCTGCCCCGATCTTGTTCCCCTTTCGCATTCTGTCTGTGTGCCCAAGCTGCGATTTGCCGTTCTTTCCCTGAATCACCACAGACACATCTGCAACTGCCGCTGCGTCTACTGCGACCTGTGGAAGCCTGGGCAGCACCCGCGCCCCATTGCCATTCTCCCTGCCATACAGAGCCTGTATGAGCAGGACGCACTGGAAAAAAACTGCGCCGTAAGCTGGGGCGGGGGAGAATCCACCCTGTTGCCCGATTTTGAAGCCACAGGCCGCTGGCTGCGCGAGCATGACTACTTTCAGTACGTGCATACCAATGCGTTGCGACATTCTGCCTGGATTGACGAAATGCTTTCCACCGGCGGCGGCAAAATCAACATCAGTCTTGATTCCGGCAATGCCGCAGCCTATGCCCGAGTTAAGGGCGGCGACTGGTGGAATGACGTGATGGCTTCGATGGAAAAATATTTTGTTGCAGCAATCACGCCAGAACAAATTGATATCAAATACATAATTTTTGAAGAAAATAACAAGATCGCCGACATTGAGCAGTTTTTCCAGATCTGCCGCCGCTTCGGCATAGTGAATGTACAGTTGTCCTTCAATTTTCTGGAAGTAAATGCTGGCGCGGTCAGTGAGCATTCCATTACCGCAGCCGCGTATTTTATGCACCGGGCGCAGGAACTGGCTCTTGCTTGCGAGCTGTTTTTTGTGGATGCACCGTTGCGTGAACGCATTGACCGGGCACGCAGCAAATTTTTTCAGTAGCCCGCGCAGGCTCTGCGCCCCGCGCAAAATCAGCCCGATGAATCAGGCAGATGAATCAGACCCAGTATCAGGCAGGTCGTCAGGCTGTCCTCTCCGGCTCTGCAAAAATGCTCTCCCCCTCCGGGTCGTGCCGCCGGAAATTCCGGGCCGCAACGGCGGGCGAGGTATTGGCGTAGCAGTACACGCAGCCGTGGGGGCAAGTGTCGTACTGGCCCACATCCTTGCAGGGTACGCACAGGCACACGGAACGCTGGCCTGTGTCGCGCGGGTACTCATGCAGTGTGCTGGCAAGGTTTGCGCCTGAAGACAGTTCTAGGGGCAGGCCCAGTTGCCGCTGCGGCGCAATGCCGAAGAGACGCAGCATGTCCGGGTGCCTGTTGGTGAGCTTGAGGATAAGTTCCGGGTCGGTGCAGCGGTTATGGCTGATGCCCCATGCCGAGTAGTCGCCCTTTTCACCACAGGTGCAGGGTTCCGCGCCCATTTCCGCAGCAAGAGCGGCCACCCCCGCTGCCACGGCCTGCATTTCCGCCTGCGTAAAATCACGCCAGGCAAGGCCCGCCCGGCGCAGATTTTCCCGCACCTTGCGGTAGTCGGCGATGTCGGCAAAACTGAACACCAGCTTGCGGGTACAGCCTTTCAGGGCTTTGCCGATGCGGGCCATTTTGTCCAGCAGCACCTGGCAACCGTCAGGATTTTGCGCCAGTTTCCCGGCCAGCATCAGGGGGTCAAAGCGCCACACCACCCGTTCCGGCCCTGCCGCATCGGCAAAACGACGGAAGATGTCTATGCGTTGGGCAAGCGGTGGCAGATTGGGTTCCCAACTTTCAGCCTCATAATCGTTGAGCGTAAATTCCAGGTACCAGGCGAGGCCCCGCGCCTCCACCTCCGGCAGCAAGGGCAGCAAAGGCCGCGGATTTTTGCTCCAGAACACGACAACCCGCGTGTTGGCAAAGGACACAAACTGGGGCCGCCCGTTGAAAGGGTTGATCCAGCGGGCATATCCCGCGCGCAGCCTGTTGACAAACCAGGGCGCGTAAAAGGCCGGAATATCCGTTGCCCGGCTGGCCGCAATGATCTCCGGTGCAACGGCATTTGCCTGCCCCGATGCGGTGGTTATCTGTACTGTACGCCACTTCATGCCCAAAGTGTTTCAGGGCTGCGCGGCTTCGTCAACAGCACGGGGCATGCGGCCTGCCTGAAACCATCGCTCTGACGTGCATTTTGACTTATCCGGCGCAATTGTTATGCTTAAGGGCAAGCACAATCAATAACCTGTAACAAACTGGAAATTCATGTCTTTCTTTTCCTGGATGCAAAGCCTCTTCACGCCGCCCTCCACTGGCGACCCTGATCTGGATGATCCACATCCAGGCTTTGAATGGAACCAGAACGCCCGTATCATGCTGGCGATCATTGTTGTCATTATTTCGGCCTTCGTGGTCTACTGGATACTGTCATGACAAAGGGCGCTTTCTGGCGGCTGACCGTGCGGGACGATTTCTCTGCTGGTCATGCCTTGCGGCATTACGAGGGCAAGTGCGAACGCATGCACGGCCACAATTTTGCGGTGGAACTGACCGTGCAGGGGCAGCGCCTGACCCCGGACACTGAAATGCTGCTTGATTTTAAAACGCTCAAGAGCGGGCTCAAAACAGTGCTTGACGCGCTTGACCACCGCCTGCTCAACGAAACGCCGCCCTTTGACGTCATGAATCCTTCTTCAGAAAATCTTGCCCGGCATATCTGGCAGGGCATGGCAGAACTGCTGGCAACACACGACGATCCACAGGCCCGGCAAGTGCGGCTTTACAGCGTCACAGTGTCTGAAAAAGCCGCGCAAAGCGCCACCTATATGGAAGTGGACGACTGATTCAGGGACGCGAATGGGGATGAACGTTGGCGCACCCCACGAATACGCCCCATCACACCCAAGACAGACGGAACCAGCATGACCAAGGCTCTGTGTCTTCTGCACGCCAACTGCCAGGGCGATGCCCTGCGGCCCCTGCTGGAAAACACCCCGGCCTTTGCCAGCCGGTTTTATATCCGCCAGTATGTGAATTACACGCGGCAGAGTATTGCAGACAGCGATATCGAACGCTGCGAGCTTTTTCTCTATCAGCGCCTTGCACCCAAGTGGGGCGACCTTTCCACAGAACAGATGCTGCCGCGCCTGCCGCAGCATTGCCAGACCATTGAGATTCCCAACCTCTTTTTCAAGGGTTACTGGCCCTTCTGGTCCCGCGATGAACGCATCAACTTTGCCGACAGCCTGCTGGAAACGCTGCTGCAAAAGGTCACGCCACAAGAGGCGCTGACCCTCTATCTGCGCGGCGCAGCCTCGCTGCTGGGCGATGCGGACGCGCTCAACGCGCAGGCTGGGGAATCGCTTGCGCGTGAGGAAGCCAAGGAGGCCGATGCCCCCATACGTTGCGCACCGCTGCTGCGCGAGCGCTGGCGTGACGAACAGATGTTCATCACGGTCAACCACCCAGGCCGCGAACTGCTGTTCCACATGGCAGACAGCCTGCTGCATCTGTTGGGCCTTGGTGCCCTGCCCCCCTCCACACGCGGGGCATATGTTCACCCGCTTGAAGATTTCTGGCTGCCCATCCATCCTGCGGTGGGGAGCGCGCTGCGTCTGCCCTTTGCCAGCGCGGACAAACGCTGGCCCATCTTCCACTCCCTGCTCACGCACAGGGAGTATACCCTGTGCTACATGGCCTGCCGCGCAAACAATGTGCCGGACTTTCTGACCTTTCTGAAAAACCTCTCGCCGGATGCCCTGCGACTGGCCGCAAAAGATATGACAGGCTGATTTGGACTTGCAGATATGGTCTCTTTAAAAGCCCAGGCTTGAGAAGGGTCAGCGAACAGGCGGCACACCCAAAGAGCCAAGGCGGCAAGCTCCCGCGTGGCTTGCGCACGCAAAAGGCATTGCGTACTGTTGGCGAGTTCAAGAAGTTACAGACAAAATTACGCACAGGCTTGCAAGCACATTCGCCGAGCCTGCGCAGCCCGGCATCTGCTGGCCTGACGCGCCCCAAGCGTCAACATCTGGCTGGCTTTACCAACAAAAACATACAGGGGCACTGGCCTCGACGCTTGCTCACAGCAAGGGCGGACACTTTGCACCCGGAAGGAGATTTTCATGAAGGTACTCATGCTCAACGGCAGCCCGCATCCCAAGGGCTGTACCTTTACCGCGCTGTCCACGGTTGCGGCGCAGCTGGAAAAAAATGGAGTTGAAACGCAGATGCTCCAGTTGGGCACAAAACCCATCCAGTGCTGTATTGGCTGCGGCAAGTGCAAGGATACCGGGCATTGCGTGTTCAATGCCGACCACGTTAACGAGGCCATTGACCTGCTGCGCGAGGCAGACGGCTTTGTTGTGGGTTCTCCTGTTTACTACGCCGGGCCCAACGGCGGCGTATGTTCCTTTCTTGACCGCATGTTCTATGGCAAGTCCCTCCACTATGCCTTCAAGCCCGCCGCCGCTGTGGTGAGCTGCCGTCGTGGCGGGGCCAGCGCATCCTTTGACCGGCTGAACAAGTACTTTACCATTGCGCGCATGCCCGTTGTTTCTTCCCAGTACTGGAACGCCGTGCACGGCAATACGCCGGAGCAGGTAATGCAGGACAAGGAAGGCTTGCAGATCATGCGCACCCTTGGCGACAACATGGCGTGGCTGCTCAAGTGCATTGCCGCTGGCAAGGCCGCTGGCGTGGCAACCCCGACCCCGGAGCCGTGGGATCCCACCAACTTTATTCGCTAGAATCAGGCACTGTGTGAGATACCGTGCAGATATTCTTGCAATATCTGCACGTTTACGGGGCAAAAGCACAACCACAGTAACAAACAGATACCAATGATCAGGGCTGTCCGAAATATTTTCGGACAGCCTTTTTTTATTTCCTGCCTGCCCATTCTACATATCCCTGCTTTATACACCAGCATATCCGGTCAAAATGACCATCGCGCATAAGCCTTCTGTGCAGCCTGATGGAACTTCTCACACGCGTGAAACAGTGGCTGTTTCAGTCTCAATGTCTCCGACAAGGCTGATAAAGTTTTATCAGCGCATTCGTGCTTTATCTCTTGGTCTATATACAGATTCGTTTGCACTGAATATCTTTCTTGCACAAAAAAGCATACCTGTATTGAAAATTAGGATATAACTTTTATACAAAAATACAATAAATGAAGATCAAATAACTACAATATTTATGATCGATGAATATTCATACCGCATAACATGCGTGTTTGTGATTTTTATTACATACAACTTAATATAAAAAAATTATCCAGCTTTCACGCTGCATACGTTGAATAAATCATGAAGATTGATCAACCATTCAGCATAATATTGTTGCCACGATTTTTCATATCTGGCATTGTTTCTGGTATCCATTTATTTTCCCTGCCATTGTATACCAAAACGCGAAAAGACGAGCAGGGACGCCGTAAATTTCATGATGCAGGAGGTTGGCGGATGAAAAGACCAGCTCTATGGGCGTTTATGCTGCTTGCGATTGTTCTTTTTGCCGGACATGAGGCCTTTGCAGCTTCCAGTCTTGGCATCAAGCTACCAGAAGACCCCACCAAGGCATACATCACCCTGGGCATCCTGCTGGTTGCAGCAGTGATGTTTTTTACGGAAATTGTCCCCCTGCCCATCACGGCCCTGCTTGTGCCGGTGGCTCTTTCGCTCACAAATGTGGTTTCGTCCAAGGTTGCTTTTGGCTACTTTGGCGACCCCACCGTTGTGCTCTTCATGGCCATGTTCATTGTGGGCGAAGCCACGTTTATTACCGGCTTTGCAGACAAGGTAGGCGGCCTTGCCGTCAAGCTTTCCAAAGGCAATCCGGTTAAACTGATCGTATACACCATGGCGGCTATTGGCCTGCTCTCAACCGTGCTTTCAAACACCGGCACCACAGTTGTGGCCGTGCCCATGGTGCTTGGCATGTGCATGAAGGCCAAGCTTGCCCCCGGCAAGGTGCTTATGCCCGTTGCCTTTGCCTCGTCACTGGGCGGCACGGTAACCCTTGTGGGCACGCCGCCCAACGGCATTATAAACTCCATGCTGGCCCAGACAGGGCAAAGCCCCTTTGGCTTTTTTGAATTCGGCCTTATCGGCATGCCTCTGCTGGTTGTGGGCTTGCTTTACTATGCCATTGCGGGCCACAAATTGCTGCCCGAAAGAATGCAACTCGATGGCGAAGACGACATTGAAGTTGATGCCAAGGTACGCCGCGACAACAAAATGTGGCATTCCGTGCTGATCTTCGCCTTTGTGGTCGCCATGATGGCCAGCGAAGTCATGCCCCTGACCACCGCCGCCGTTCTGGGCGCCTGCCTCATGGTCATTACAGGTTGCATGACCATGCGTGAAGCCTTCCGCAGCGTTGACTGGACAACAATTTTTCTGTTCGCGGGCATGCTTTCCATGTCGGCCGCCATGGACAAGTCCGGCGCAGCCGCCATTGTGGCTAACGCCGTGGTGAGCACGGTCAATGACCCGTGGATGCTCATGTTTGTGTGCTGCGCCCTCACAGCCGCCATCACCAACTTCATGTCCAATACCGCCACTGCGGCCCTGATGGCTCCGCTGGCTCTGCCCATCGCCATGGCCAGCGGCATTTCGCCCCTGCCCATCGCCATGGGCATTGCCATGTCGGCCTCGTGCTGCTTCCTGACACCCATTGCCACCCCGCCCAACACCATCGTGCTCGGCCCCGGCAGATACAGCTTCATGGATTACGTCAAGGCTGGCTGGCCTTTGCAGTTAATTTCGCTCATTATGTGCTGGCTGCTTATCCCGCTGATCTGGCCTTTCCATTGATAGGCCAGCAGCAGTCGTACTTATTAAAGAGGAAGACATGAAGGAAATCAATGTTGAGGACATAGCGCGCGCCGTTGCCGACCTTGCAGTGCGGGCCTGCTGCCGCCTGCCGCAGGATATGGTGGATGGCATGCATAAGGCGCATGAGGCGGAACCCTCGCCCGTGGGCAAAAACATTCTTGAACAACTGCTGGAAAATGCGGCAATCGCGGCCAGCGATGGCATCCCCATTTGTCAGGATACCGGCCTTGCCGTCATTTTTGCCGATGTGGGGCAGGATGTGCGCATTGTGGGCGGCGCATTTGAAGACGCCGTCAATGAGGGCGTGCGCCGGGGCTATGTGGACGGGTACCTGCGCAAATCCTGTGTGGCGGAGCCATTGTTTGAACGCAAAAATACGCGCGACAACACTCCTGCCGTCATCCACACCCGTCTTGTGCCAGGAGACTCTCTGCGCCTGCGCCTGGCCCCCAAGGGGGCAGGTTCTGAAAACAAGAGCGTGGTCAAAATGCTTGTGCCCGCTGACGGTATTGAAGGCGTGCGTAAGGTGGTGCTGGATGCCGTGCTGGCAGCAGGGCCTAACTCCTGTCCGCCCATGGTGGTGGGCGTTGGCCTTGGCGGCACCATGGAAATGGCCGCCATTTGCGCCAAGCGCGCCGCCGCCCGCGACCTTGAAAGCCGCAACCATGATCCGCGCTACGCGGCCTTTGAAGAAGAACTGCTTGAGCTTATCAACAAGACCGGCATTGGCCCTCAGGGCCTTGGCGGGCTGACTACGGCGCTGAAAGTGCATGTGGAATGGGCGCCCACCCACATTGCCTCCCTGCCTGTGGCAGTGAACATCAACTGCCACGCGGCGCGCCACGCCGAAGTTACGCTGTAGGAGGCCCCCATGTCGGAAAACCAGATGAAAAAAATACGCGCTCCTTTTGACGAAGCCACCGCGCGTTCACTGCGCGCGGGCGACCGGGTACTGATTTCGGGCACCATTCTTGCCGCGCGCGATGCGGCCCACAAACGTCTTGTAGAGACTCTGGACAGGGGCGAACCCCTGCCCGTGGATCTGAAGGGCGCAGTGGTCTATTACGTGGGGCCAAGCCCGGCCAAACCCGGCGAAGTGATCGGCGCTGCCGGGCCAACGACTTCGGGGCGTATGGATGCCTACACCCCCCGCCTGCTTGATCAAGGGCTGAAAGGCATGATTGGCAAGGGCTACCGCAAGCCCGAAGTGGTGGAAGCCATGAAAAAACATGGTGTGCCATACCTTGCCGCCGTGGGCGGTGCAGGCGCCCTGATCGCCCGCAGCATCAAAAAATACACGGTGCTGGCCTACGAAGACCTTGGGCCCGAAGCCGTGGCCGCCATGGAAGTGGAAGATTTTCCCGCCATTGTGGTCATCGACAGCACGGGCGACAACTACTACGAGACAGGGCAGGCTCCATACAGACGATCCTGACTTGCAGCCGCCCCTGTGCATGCCAAATGCTGAGTGATTAGAATTGGCGCAGTTTGTCGCGCCGTATTGTAATGCCTGATATCTTTATGAAGGAGTAGGTATGGCCTTGAGCAGATCCCCTGTCGATGACCGAACCCGCCTTGATTTCTGGCAAGCGGCTTCTGGCGCGGTGCTGGCGCTTTTTGTGTGCGTGCATCTTGTGCTGGAAGGAACAGTCGTCCTTAGCCCCGCACTGACCAACGGCATCGCATGGTTGCTTGAAGTCACCATGCTCGCGCAGGTGGCGGCTCCCGTCATCATGCTGCTGATCCTGTTCCACTTTTACATTGCGGCCCGCAAAATGCCCTTTCGCGCCAATGAGCTTGGCGTGTTTGTGCAGCACAGCAAGGGCCTCAAGGAAGTGGATACGTGGCTGTGGCTGGTGCAGGTTTTTACAGCCATCGTTATTCTGGCTGGCGCTTTCTACCACATTTACAGCGTCATGACAGACCTGCCCATCAATGTGGCGGGTAGCGCCAAGCGCCTGCACTCGGGCTGGCTGGCCTTCTACGTGTTCTTTTTGCCTTGCGTCATTCTGCATACGGGCATTGGCGTGTACCGCCTGGCCGTCAAGTTCGGCGTGTGCGTCAAGGCCACGCGCCCGGCGTGGCGCAAGTGGACCTGGATTGTCATGGGCTGTTATCTTCTGCTCGGCGCGGCGGCTCTGACCCGCGTGTGGTTCTTGGGATAGGGGGTGCGTATGCGAGTTTTTGAAAGCGATGTTCTTTGCATAGGCGCCGGCCTGGCCGGGGAACGCGTTGCCGTGGAAGCGGCTCAGGCGGGTTTCAGCGTTATCTGTCTTTCACTGGTGCCCCCCAAGCGGTCGCACTCATCAGCCGCCATGGGCGGCATGCAGGCGGCGCTGGGCAACTCCATCATGGGCGAGGGCGACTGCCCCGAGGTGCACTTCAATGATACGGTCAAGGGTTCCGACTGGGGCTGTGACCAGGAAGTGGCCCGCCTGTTTGCCGAGACAGGCCCCATCGCCATGCGCGAGATGGCCTGGATGGGCGTGCCCTGGAGCCGCGTTGTCCCCGGTGAGCACACTTACTACAAAGGCGGCAAGCCTTTTCAGGCAACGGAAAAAAAGGAAAACGAGGGGCTGATCCACTCCCGCGCCTTTGGCGGCACGGCCAAATGGCGCACCTGCTATACCTCTGACGGCACAGGGCACGCAGTGCTGTTCACCCTTGATAACCGCCTGCTGCAACTGGGCGTTGACGTGCATGACCGCATGCAGGCCGAGGCCCTGATCCACGATGGACAGCGCTGCATGGGCTGCGTTGCCCGCGATCTGCGCACCGGTGAACTGGTGGGCTATTTCGCCAAGGGCACCCTTATCGCCACGGGCGGGTATGGCCGCATTTACCGCGCCACCACCAATGCCATCATCTGTGACGGCGGCGGTCAGATCACGGCCCTCGAAACGGGCGTTGTGCCGCTGGGCAATATGGAAGCCGTGCAGTTTCACCCCACAGGCACCGTGCCCACGGACATTCTGGTCACAGAAGGTTGCCGCGGCGACGGCGGCACCCTGCTGGACGTGAATGAATACCGCTTTATGCCCGATTACGAGCCGGAAAAGGCGGAGCTTGCCTCGCGCGACGTGGTGTCGCGCCGCATGACCGAGCACATGCGCAAGGGCCTTGGCGTACAAAGCCCCTATGGCGAGCACCTGTGGCTGGATATCCGCCATCTGGGCGAAAAGCACATCACCACAAACCTGCGCGAAGTGTACGACATCTCAACGCACTTCCTGGGCGTAAACCCCATCCATCAGCTTATTCCTGTGCGGCCCACCCACCACTACAGTATGGGCGGCGTGCGCATCAACAAGGACGGCCACGCCTACGGCCTTGAAGGACTTTTCTCCGCTGGCGAAGCAGCCTGCTGGGACATGCACGGCTTCAACCGCCTTGGCGGCAACTCGCTGGCCGAAACAATTGTTTCTGGCCGCATTGTTGGCGCAAAACTGGTGGAATTCCTCAAAGGTTACGAAACCGTGTTCTCCACTCAGGCAATGACGGAGGCCGCCACCAAGGTCAAGGGGCGCATCGCTGCCCTGCTGCGCGGTACCGGCGACGACTGCTACACCCTGCGCAACGCCATGCAGGACATCATGATGGAACATGTGGGTATTTTCCGTAACGGCAAGGATCTGGAAGCAGGCGTTGCCAAGTTGCAGGAACTGCTGGAGCGCACCAAGAACATGCGGCTTGCCAGCGGCAACATCCCCGGCCCCAACGCCGAGCTTTCCATGGCCCTGCGCGTGCCGGGCATGCTCAAGCTGGCCCTGTGCACGGCCTACGGCGCGCTGATGCGCACAGAAAGCCGTGGCGCGCACGCCCGCGAAGATTACCCCGAGCGCAACGACAAGGAATGGCTCAACCGCACCCTGGCCTACTGGAAGGAAGGCGACACCCTGCCCACCCTCAAGTACGAACCGGCAACGCCGTTCTATATTCTGCCCCCCGGCGACCGTGGATACGGCGGCGGCAAGATCATAACCGCCGACATCAGCCCGGAAAAAATCGTACCGTACGCACAACAGGGGTAAGGAGAGCCATATGGGACGCAATCTGACGTTTGAAATATTCCGTTACAATCCGCTGGATCCGCTCTCGCATCCCCATATGCAGACATTCCAGCTTGAAGAACACAACAGCATGACGCTGTTTATCGCGCTGAACATGATCCGCGAAACTCAGGACGCCTCCTTGCAGTTTGACTTTTGTTGCCGCGCTGGCATCTGCGGTTCGTGCGGCATGGTCATCAACGGGCGGCCCGGTCTTGCCTGCCATACGCAGACAAGCGACCTGCCAAGCCACATTACCCTGCATCCCCTGCCGGTGTTCAAGCTTTTGGGCGACCTCTCGGTGGATACGGGCACATGGTTTCGTAATGTGGGAGCCAAGATCGAATCGTGGATACACACCACCAAGGAGTTTGACCCCAAGGCGCAGGAAGAGCGCATGGACAACGAACTGGCCACCCAGATATTCGAACTTGACCGCTGCATTGAATGCGGCTGCTGCGTGGCGGCCTGCGGCACGGCCCGCATGCGCGAAGACTTTATCGGCGCAACGGCCATCAACCGCATGGCGCGCTTTTATATCGACCCGCGCGACAACCGCACCCCTGCGGACTACTATGAACTGATCGGCGACGACAGCGGCGTATTCGGCTGCATGGGGCTGCTGGCCTGCGACAACGTCTGCCCCAAGCAACTGCCGCTTCAGGATCAACTGGGCATCATGCGCCGCATGGTGACCATGGAATCTGTACGAGGTATTTTACCGGAATTTATCCGTAACAAATTGCAGGGCTGTGGATGCGGCTGTTCCAAATAACAACGCTTGCCTCATGGAATGGGCTGGCGTAGCCCGCCCATTCCATTTCCACCAGACGGGAGGGGCAACCCTCGCACTACCCTCAGGGAGGATGCCATGCTGATACTCGACTGGATGCAATCCAAGGTAATTTCCATTCCGCCGACCGCAACCCTGCTTCAATGCCGGAAGCTGTTCAAGGAACACAAAATAAACCGCCTTCCCGTGGTTGATGCCAGCAATATCGTGGTCGGGCTCATCTCGTCCTCCGATGTCCGCAGTTTTGCTCCCAATAAATCCACGGGGCTGGAAATCATTGAGCTTCTGGAAATCATGAGCGAAACCAAGGTCAGGGATGTCATGGTGGTCGACCCGGTAACCATCACGTACAGAAGCACCATTGAGCAGGCTGCCAAAAGGATGATCGACAGGCACGTTGCCTGCCTGCCCGTGGTGAACGACGAGGAAAAACTGGTGGGCATCATCACTGGCTGGGACGTGTTCAAAGCCTTGCTCGACATGAGCGGCGCGGAACAACCCGGCGTTGAGGTGGGCTTTGTGGTGCCCAATCAGCCCGGCACCCTGCGCGAACTGCTCGACAGACTCAAGGCGCACGGCATGAGCATTATTTCCGTGCTTTCGTCGGCCTCAGGCAATGGCATGCGTCAGGTCAAGATACGTTTCAGAGGCCCCGATGCCATGTCGCAAAATGTGGCGCTTGAGCAGTTCCGCGACCATCCCGGCCTGCGTTACTGGGCCCGCGAGGACGAATTCTACCTTAAATCCAACGTTAATCTGGGCTAAGCAGAACCCTGCCTGGTCCACGGTGCGCTGGCTGCGGGGCAGGCCCCGTGATCACACTGTAAAAGGCCGCCACGGCTGTGTGTCGTGGCGGTTTTTTCTTATCCGCACCGGCATATTTCCAAGTAGATGCCTTGGCTTCCTTTCTGCAATACGATATACAAAACGGCATTCCATGTTGCAGGGAGGGGACATTCCCGCACAGGGCAAAGGCCTTGCCCGTCCAGCACCGGCGCATTCACTTTCGGACAGCCGGATCCCGTCTTATCACTCGTTGCAGATTTATCTGCCTTCACGCTTCAGGACGCTCCATGCACAAGAACTACGCCTTCCGAACCAATTTCATAATCTGCCTGATAATTGTTATCGGTTTTTCCGTCACGTCTGTAATAGGCTACCGTTCCAATGTGGACACCCTGAAAAAAGAAGCGGAAAGCGTGACGCGCCTGGCCTCAGAAGGCATGATGTATCAGATTGACGCCATTTTTGCCCAATCCATACATATTTCGCTGACAATGGCGCACGACAGTTTCTTGATCAATTTCCTTTCGCAGGAAAAGGAAAACCTGAAAAACCCAGCTTATACGCTGAACATCAGGGAATACCTTGCTGCCTACAGAAAAAAATACAATTACGACTCCGTTTTTCTTGTCTCCATGCAGACAGACCGGTACTACAATTTTTCTGGTGTTGACCGCATTGTTGACCATTCTAACCCCGAGAACAAATGGGTACGGGAATTTGTTGCAAGCAATCAGGAATTTTCACTCAATATTGATAACGACAAAGCTGCGCACGACACCATTACAGTATTTGTGAACTGTGCTGTCAAAAACAAGAATAACGAGACCGTGGGTATTGTGGGCGTGGGTTTTACTGTAAACAGCATTCAGGCCATGCTTATCAAGTATGAGCAGCAATTTGCAGTTAAATCCTATCTTGTGAACGCCGATGGAGCCATCCAGATATCTTCATCCGCGCAGGGCCGGTCTGCCGAAGATATTTATTCCGCGCAAACCTTTGCCGCAGTAAAAAATACCCTGAAAAAGAACAGTACAGAAATTTCAGACATGTGGTATTCCGGTCATGGCACCGATGGCTATGCCGTCACACGCTACCTTCCGGCCCCGGATCTTTTCCTCATCACAGACAAAAATACCTCTGAAATAATCAGACAGATCAGAACAAAATACTACACTGGTGCTATTGTTGTTGGCTTTACAATGATAATTGTCATCTTTATTGTAACAGCAATAATACGTCTATACAAAAATAAGATAATTTCTCTCACTATTGCTGAAGAATTGAAGTACCACGCCATACTGCAAAACGCCACATCCCATATCTATGACAGCATTGTTGAGTTTGACATAACCAACGATGTTGCCTGCGGTGAGGGCACAAAAAAGTTTATGCAGCAGTTGGGCCTCAAGCCAAACACATCATACAGCACCATGCTGCAAACCATTGTGGCTAAGCATATCCTGCCCGAGCACGTGAGCCTGTACCTGAAAACCTTCAGCCCGGAATCCATACGCACGGCCCTGCAGGAGCAGCGTAACAAGCTGAGTTGCGATTTTCAGTGTATGCAGGGCAACGGCCAGTACATTTGGTTCAGGGAAACCGGCTATATCTTGCGATGGGCAGAAAATGACTCCATCCACATTGCCATTTGCCGCCAGAACATTGATCACGACAAAAAACAGGAACTCAGCCTTCAGGATATGGCCCAAAAGGACGGCTTAACTGGTCTTTACAATAAAATGACCACAGAAGCGCTTATTGACAGACTCCTGGCGGAACATCAGTGCGAAGCAGGCGCCCTTGCCATGATCATGCTTGATATAGACAACTTCAAGGAACTCAACGATTCACTGGGCCATGTTGCGGGCGACAGGATCATTCAGGAATTTGCCCAGAGCCTGCGAGCGGCCTTTGCGCCCGACGATCTGGTGGGCCGCATCGGTGGTGATGAATTTATTGTTCTTACGTGCCAGCAAAGCAGTGATGCATTGACCACAAAGCTTGAAGAACTCTGCAATCGCATCCGGCATACCACATACGGAGGCGAGGGGCAGCACCACCTTGCCGCAAGCATGGGCGTGGCGCTCTTTCCCCTGCATGGCAAAAACTTCAGCGAGCTGTATGCAAGTGCTGATGCGGCTTTGTACCGCGCCAAGCAAAAAGGCAAGGACACGTATACCTTTTTTGAAACCGCGTCCTTGGCATAAGACAGAACTGGCCCCACCAGACACGACAGGTTCTGGTCAGTTCAGACTGGACAGGTGAACAACAAGCTTCAGCCGTTTCACAGGTAGTTTTGAGGCAATACCACTCGGTGATTCTGCCTTGCCGACAGCCCGTAGCGGCGGCGACACATGAGAGGAGCCTGCCGCAGCTATCCTGCTGGAATGGCAGCCACTTTTTGCTCACAGCTCGTGAGGCAGCGGCAGATAGCCGCCACGTTGGCCGAGGCCATGCCCTTGCGCCACACAAGCTCGGTTACGGCATTGCACACGGAGTGTTCAAGGGCATGCACGGAAAGCATGCCGTTGGTGCGGCACAGCTCAAGAACAGATGCCGGAACCACCCCAACCCCCATGCCCGCAATAACGCCTCCCACAATGGCGTGGTACGAAGCCAGCTCAACAATATGCTGCGGCTCCCACCCGTAGGCCCGAAACCAGTTCACCAGCCTGTTCCTGTAGGCGCATCCCCCCTGAAAAGCCAACACGGCCTTGCGGCCTATGTCATCCGGCGTGTGGATGGGCGGATGCTCCCTGGTGGCAATCAGCACCAACCGCTCAGTAAATGCCTCCATTCTCTCCAGCCGTTCATCGATGGGGGCATCAACCACAAATACCGCATCCAGCCTGTTTTCCAGAATATCCCCGTACAAGGAACTGCTGGTGCCTATCACAAGCTCAAGCTCGATGCCGGGATATTCCGCATGCAGACGGGCCAGAACTTCGGGCAAACGCGCTGCGGCCGCACTTTCCAGTGCGCCGATGCGTAGTCTGCCGCCCGGCTCCATTCCCCTTACGCACAGCTCGGCCTCATCCATCAACGCGGTTATCCGCCGGGCATAGGTGTAAAGCGTCTGCCCCCTCGCAGTGGGCAGCAAACGCTTTTTTTCCCGCAAAAACAGCTGGATGCCCAGCTCTTCTTCCATCAGCATAATGCGGGCGGTAACGCCAGAGGGCACCCGGTGCAATGCCTTTGCGGCATGGCTTATGCTGCCGGTTTCCATGACGGCCATGAAGGTGCGCAGGTCTGAGACTTCCATTTATTCACCATTTGTGATTATTTCTTTCATTTTTATTCATTTGCCATGATGACTATCATCTCATAACGTATGCCGCAAGCCGCCCGTTGTCGTTGGCAGGAAAACCCTCACTTGCCAAATTTCTGCCAACGGCAACGGGAGGCGGCAGAAACCTCGAACATCAGGAATACCGTATGCGCGCGACATGGAAACTGCTTTGGCAGACCGCACTTCTGACAGCCATATTCTGGGGATGCGATCAGCTCACACGGCTGACAGGCATTCCCATCCCCGGCAACGTGCTGGGCATAATCGTACTGTTTTTTCTGCTGCTTACCGGCATTATTAAAGAAAGCCACATCAGCATGGCGGCAGAATTTTTACTGAAGCATCTGGTCTTCTTCTTTGTGCCAATTGCGGTAGGGCTGATGCAATGGGGGAGCGTTTTTTATGATTACGGATGGGTGCTTGCTGCTGCAATAGTGGGCAGCACCGCTCTGCCCCTGGTGATTGTGGGCTTTATGGCCAAAGCTCTGCGCCGCGCTACGCCTGAAAAGAAAGAGGAAGAAGCACCATGCAGATCATAAACATTTTTTTGTGTACGGCGGGCACCGTGCTGGCATATGCGCTGGTGCGTAGCCTGTATATGCGTTACAAGCACCCCCTCATCAATATCGTGGCTGGCAGCGCCGCCATAGTCATTGCAGTGCTGGTATTGTGCGATGTTCCCTATGAAACCTATGAGCCAGCCCGTCAGGTCATGACCTTGCTTATCGGCCCGGCAACAGTCAGCCTTGCGTTGCCCCTGTACCGCTATCGGCACCTGCTGTTGCGCAATGCCTTACCCATTCTTGCAAGCGTGTGCGCAGGGGCCTTTGCAGCCATGCTCTCTGCCGGGGTTATTGCCAAACTGGGCGGCCTGCCAGAGGACGTGGTAATTTCCATTCTTCCCAAGGGGGTTTCTATCCCCTTTGCCGTGGAGGTGGCATCCATGTATGGCGGTATCCCGTCCCTGACTGCGGCCTTTGTGGTGGCTACCGGCACGCTCGGCTCCCTTTTGGGACTGTGGGGGCTGAACGTCATACGCATCAAGGATCCCTTTGCGCGAGGCCTGACCATGGGCACTATCTCGCATGCTCAGGGAACAGCTGTTGCCTTGCAGGAAGGGCAGGAACAGGGGGCGATGGGGGGCCTGGCCATGATTCTGGCGGGTATTCTTACTGCGGCTCTGGCGCCGGTGGCAGTCTGGATAGTGCAGCGGCTGCCGCTGATGTAGCCGTATCTGCTGCTATTGCGAGGGCGAACTTTTATCGCGATGCGGTCGGCTTGCCGACCGCATCGCTCATTTACTGATCATTTTCAGCTTATCTGGCTTACTCAGGTTGAGTGGATTGGCCTGAATCACCAGTCTGGCCAATCTGATCTGCCCGCCATTCCAGCCACTGCACGGCCACTTCAATCAGGCGGTAGGGATCAATGGGCTTTGCAAGATGGTCGTTCATACCCGCTGCAAGGCTTTTTTCCCTGTCGCCCACCATGCTGTCGGCTGTGAGAGCAATGATCGGCGTATGGGCATAGCGCGCCTGGGCGCGTAGCAGTTTTGCAGCTTCGATGCCATCCATTTGAGGCATGTGAATATCCATAAATACCATGGCGTAATCTGTGCCTTCCGCCAGCTGCAACGCTTCAAGACCGGAACTGGCAATATCCACAACAAAGCCTGCGGATTCCAGCAATTCTCTGGCCACCAGCTGATTAACCTCGTTATCCTCGGCAAGCAGCACCCTGCGGCCCCTGTATTTAGTCGGGATGCGCAACTCCTGGGGCAGGCCGGATGCACCTTCATCAGCTACCCGTTGCCCAAAAACATCCAGGATGGCGTGTTGCAACAAAGAAGGGCTGACAGGCTTGATGAGAAAATGGCTGATGCCCTCGGCCTGTGCCTCTTCCATGATTTCTTCCCGCCCATAGGCCGTGACCATGATGACGGTAGGGATATAGGACAGTTCACGGCATCCGCGCAGCAGCCGCACCACCTGAATGCCGTTATTGCCGGGCATCTTCCAGTCCATCAGCACCAGATCATAGGGGTCGCCGCTTTCAGCGGCGCTCACCAGTTCTTCCAGCGCGGCATCGCCGCAGTCAGCCGTGCCGGACCGCAAACCCATATCTTCCAGCTCTTGCCGGAGTATTTCGCGGCTTGAGAAGGAATCGTCCACCACAAGCACCCTGCGCTCGGAAAGGTTTTTCATGGCCGGGACAGGCTTCCTCTGAGGATTTTCCTGCAAGTCCAGATTGACGGTAAAGTGAAACGTGCTGCCCTTGCCGAGTTCACTCTCTGCGCCTATTTCGCCGCCCATCATCTCCACAATCCGCTTGCTGATGGAAAGGCCAAGGCCGGTGCCGCCAAAGCGCCGTGTTGTGGACGAATCCCCCTGGGTAAATTCCTGAAACAGCTTGTCCAGCTGCTCTTGCCCCATGCCAATGCCTGTGTCTGTAACGGTAAAACGCAGCTGCGCCTTCTGGTCTTTTTGCTCCTCAAGCGCGACGCGCACCACAACCTCGCCAGCAGGCGTAAACTTGATGGCATTGCCCACAAGATTGACCAGTACCTGCCCCAGCCGCAGCGGATCACCCTTGAAGAACAGGGGGACCTCCCGGTCGATACGCAACAAAAGCTCTATATTTTTGCCGCCAGACTTGGTTGTATCCAGACTCGAGAGCCCCAGAAGAACTTCTTCCAGGTTAAAGTCCAAATATTCCATATCCATGCGACCAGCTTCAATCTTGGAAAAATCCAGAATGTCGTCAATGATCCGCAAAAGGGATTTTGCGGAGCTGTCAATATTTTTCAAATAATTACGCTGCGTTGCATTAAGAGGCGTGCGCAGGGTCAAATGGGTAAGCCCCACAACGGCATTCATGGGGGTGCGGATTTCATGGCTCATATTGGCGAGAAATTCGCTCTTGGCCTTGCTGGCCTGTTCTGCCGCCTGCTGGCTTTCCACAAGGTCGGTAATATCCCGGCAATCTTCAATAATGCCAAGAAGCTCACCATCAGGCGAAAG
The DNA here is from genome assembly GCF_019422935.1 of Desulfovibrio sp. Lineage (NCBI taxonomy): Bacteria > Pseudomonadati > Thermodesulfobacteriota > Desulfovibrionia > Desulfovibrionales > Desulfovibrionaceae > Desulfovibrio > Desulfovibrio sp. Next base: position 54,306 of record NZ_JAHZCJ010000003.1, read on the forward strand.
AAATGGCGTGGCGACCAGATCGCAAAATACCCATGTTCCGTCTTTTTTTCGCCGCTGCTGACGGATGGCAGCCCTCGGCTCGCCACTGAGAATACGCTTGCCCACACAATCAGCGCCGCAGTCTGATCCATTGGGGAATTCGCCGCACCAGTGGCCCACCATTTCTTCACGCGAGTAGCCAAAGCAGTTTACATAGGTATCGTTGACTTCCTTGACTATCAGGTTGCGATCAATAACCCGCATGGCACTGCCCGCCGCATTGAATATCTGCGACATTTCCATTTGGGCTCGCCGCAGAGCCTGTTCTGCGGCACGGCGTTCCGTCACGTCTGTTCCCATGTAGACCATGCCGTAAACACTACCGTCCGGCTCAAACAGCGGAACACGCACTACATCCAGAACATGCTGTTCGCCAACGGCATCGTACCGGACTTCTTCAGTTTTGTGCACCTTACCGGTTTCTATGACCAGTTTGTCCAAGCGCATTCCCTGTTCTGCAAGTTCAGGGGAAAGCAGATCGGCTATGTTTTTTCCCACAACGTAGGATTCGGCATAGCCGGTGAATGTTTCAAAATACTTGTTTGCCATGATGTAGCGGGCTTGCGAATCCTTAAGCATCATGAGGCTTGGCAGGTTATCCACAATGCTGCGCAATTGCTGTTTGCGCTGCCACAAGGCTGAAGCGCTGGCTCTGGCCGCTTCCAGAGCTTTTTGCCGCTCTGCCGATTCCTGGGCGAGCTTGCGGTTCCAGATCAAAATAACCGCGAGCAGGCTGCCCAGAAACACTGCCGCCACCCCGCCGACCTGCAAGACGAGCATCCAGTTCATGGCTCGTTCAATCCGCAGATTAGCCCAGCGCTTCATGATCGCAGCCATCTGCTCATGGGGGATATTGTCCAGTGTTTTATTCATGATTTCGACAAGCTGCGGCCAGTCTGAACGCACGGCCACCCGGGCGGAATACTGCAACTGCGGCAGCAGGCCCACGCGCAGATCGCGCAGGTTTTTGTTCACCACCGCATATTCCACAGAAAGTGCAATGCCCACCATAGCATCAAGCTGCCCCCCCTGCACCGCAGAAAGGCCCTCTATCAAGCTGGAGACCTCCACGATTTTTGATCGCGGCAACTGGGCGCGCAAATACCCTGCAAGGCCTGCATGATCATGCACGGCCACACTTTTGCCGGCCAGATCACCAGGGCTCGTGACCAAACGCTCGGAGTCAAGTGTTGCAACGGCTAGCGGCAGCTGCAAAAAAGGATTGGTAAACAACCAGGGGCCGCCCTCTGGCGGCGTGCCTTCCAGAAAAGGCTCCACATCCGCACGGCGGGGGCCTGTGGTTTCCTTCAGCACATCGGAAGAAACAGGCTGTATGGCAACATTAAGATAACGCCCCACAACCTGCATGAGGTTCATGCCAATACCGTTGTATGTGCCCTCGCTATCCATAAATTCAATGGGATGCCAATTATCTTCCAGGGCTACACGCAGGGTCTGATGGCTTGCCAGCCATTCCCTCTCCGCTGGGGTGAGCAGCAGAGAGCGAGGCATGTCGCCCCAAACGCGGTGCGCGGGGTTACGGACCCACCGTTCTTCCAATGCCACCATTTCGGCGCGGGATATGCGCGAAAGCCCTTCGTCCATCAAATGGGCAAGATCATCCCTGTTGCGCAGCACGGCCGGATGAAGATTGCGTGTAAAAAGGGGCATGGCCTGGGGCATAAAAAAGCTGTTGAGTCCCAATCGGTCAATGGTGCCATAGGCTGAAGGGAAGTTGCTCGCAATGCCGTCTGCCAGACCGTTGGCCACAGACATGAACATTTCTGCCCCGTTGCGCACCACCAACAAATGAACCTTGGGGAAGTGCTCCCGCATGTAGTCTTCCTGCAACGAGCCTTCAAGCACGACAATGGTTGCATCCCCCAACTGGCTTGGGTCTGTAATCCTTTGCCCGGCAGAGGTTGAAAGCAGCAGCCCCCCCATGCCGGGAGAAATGGCCGGGCCAAACTTTGCCCAGCGGGCTCTTTCGGGAGTGATATACATGCTGAAGTGGATGTCGGCCCGACCCGAACGGAGGGCATCAAGTGAATCCTGCCAGTCACCCATAATGAATTTCACGGGCCTGCCGACTTTTTCGCCCCACAGACGCCACAGATCAATCATCAGGCCGACTGGTTCTCCTGTTTTTGAAACAAAAGACAGCGGCTCGTTATCCTTCATGCAGACAATGGTGATGGGGTCAGCGCTGGCTGCCATGGAAGAATCCGAAGCGCCCAGTGCCAGATTCGCAGAGGCAAAAACCAGCAGAATCAGGCAGCATAATGCGGTGTGGGAAAATTTGACCATGGCTACCTCGCTGGTTCTCTTGCAGGAGTTATACGTAATTTCTTATAGCAGTAGCAGCTGTATTGCAATATTCTCCCCTTCCCATTGCCCCGAGCCAAAAAGCTTCCTGCAAAAAGGGGGCTGCAGGGACAAAGATGGGCGCAACCGCATATGTGTGCCCTGCCCTGATCAGCCCCCTAACCGCGCTTTGACGCGTCTGGCCCGACAGGGGTATGATTGGCCTGTGCGATTGCGCAAACGCTGGCTCTCCGCCCTGCTCCGCAAGGAGCCCACATGCTGGATCAACGAGGTTTGTATGTATATTATCACTGGTGGCGCAGGCTTTATCGGCAGCGCCATGCTTTGGCGGCTGAACCAGGCAGGCATAACCGACATACTTGTGGTGGATAACCTCGGTTCAACGGAAAAGTGGAAGAATCTCGTTAACCGGCGATACGCCCGCTATGTACACAGGTCTGAATTTCTTGAAATGCTGCGCGGCAACACGCTGGCCGGCAAGGTGGAAGCAATCGTGCACATGGGGGCTTGTTCTTCAACCACAGAAAAAGACGCAGACTTTTTGATGGCCAACAACACGGGCTATACTGTGGAACTGTGCAGATTTGCCCTGGAACACGGAGCGCGCTTTATCAATGCCGGGTCAGCCGCCACTTACGGGGATGGCTCACAGGGTTTTTCTGACAAGCCGGAAACGACCCGCCGCCTTAAGCCCCTGAACATGTATGGCTACTCCAAGCAGCTTTTCGATTTGTGGCTGCTGGATAACAAACTTACAGAGAGCGTGGTCAGCCTCAAGTTTTTCAACGTCTACGGCCCCAATGAATACCACAAGGGCGACATGCGCAGCGTGGCCTGCAAGGCCTTTCATGAAATCAGCGCAACAGGGCGTTTGCGGCTTTTCAGATCAAACACGCCGGATTTTGCCGACGGCGGCCAGATGCGCGATTTTGTCTACGTGAAGGATTGCGTGGAGTTGATGTTCTGGCTGCTTGAAAACCCGACAGCCAATGGCATTCTCAATGTGGGCACGGGCAAGGCACGGAGCTGGAACGACATGGCCTTTGCCATATTTGCCGCATTGGGCAAAGAGCCTCACATTGAATATATGGACATGCCAGAAGCCTTGCGCGGAAAATACCAGAACTTCACCCAGGCTGATATGAGCTGGATGCAGGGGAAAAACTGCCCTGTGCGCTTTGCATCACTGGAACAGGGCATTGCGGATTATGTGGGCAACTATCTGGCCCAAAGCGATCCCTATCTTGAAATGTGGGGCTGATTAAACACAGCCGGACACGCGCCCAAGGGGGTAAAACGCTGACGGGGTAGGACTCGCAGCTGCAAACAATTCAGCGGTCAGCGGTCTGCATGGCCTCAGCCCACAGCGGAGCAGCTTGATCCTTGGCGGAAAGCAGCGGTTCGTCCACGGGCCAAACAATACCCAGAGTCGGGTCGTTCCAGCGGATGGCCGCTTCGTCCTCGGGGCAGTAGTAATCTGTGCACTTGTAGTGGAAATGGGCGATTTCGCTTGTCACCAGAAAGCCGTGCGCAAGGCCGGGCTGTACCCACATCTGCCACTGGTTCTGCTGAGAAAGTTCTACACCGAACCACTTGCCAAACGTGGGGGAATTTCGCCGAATATCCACTGCCACATCAAAAACACTCCCCAGCGAAACATAGACCAGTTTCCCCTGAGGGCGCGTTTTCTGATAGTGCAGGCCGCGCAGAGTGCCGCGGGCGGACATGGAATGGTTATCCTGCACAAAAGGCAGATCAATACCTGCCGATTCGTAGCGCTGCTGCTGCCAGGTTTCCACAAAATAGCCGCGCTGGTCACCCCATATCTTGGGTTTGATCAGCAGAACCCCGGCAATAGGCGTCTGAACTACTTCCACAACCCAATCCCCGCATCCACAAGTTCAAGAAGATATTGCCCGTACCCAGTCTTGGACATTGGCTTTGCCAGTGCGCGCACGGCGTCCGCATCAATGTAGCCGTTGCGCCAGGCTATTTCCTCCAGGCAGGCCACCTTGAGCCCCTGACGTTTTTCTACAGCCTGCACAAACGCTCCGGCATCCATGAGGGAATCATGCGTGCCGGTATCAAGCCAGGCAATGCCCCGCCCCATAAGCTCCACATGCAGATCGCCCTGTTGCAGATAGGCGTTGTTCACATCCGTGATTTCCAGTTCACCCCGGGCCGAGGGACGCACGGCGCGGGCGATATCCAGCACTTTTTGGTCATAAAAATACAGGCCTGTGACTGCAAAGTTGGACTTGGGGCGAGATGGTTTTTCTTCAATGCTGACCACATGCCGCTGATCGTCAAATTCCACAACGCCGTAACGCTCAGGGTCGCGCACATGGTAGCCAAAAATAGTCGCTCCGGATTCGCGGGCCATGGCCGCGTGTGTCAGTGACGGCAAACCATGGCCGAAGAAAACATTATCTCCCAAAATCAGGCAGGTGTTGTGCCCCGCAATGTGGTCTTCCGCCAACAAAAAAGCCTGGGCCAGCCCCTCGGGACGCGGCTGCACTCTGTAGCTGAAATTACAGCCCAGTTGCGAGCCGTCGTGCAGCAAAGCCTTGTAAAGGGGCAGGTGCTCAGGGGTGGAAATAAGGCAGATATCCCGAATGCCCGCCATCATCAGAATAGACAACGGGTAGTAAATCATGGGTTTGTCATAGATGGGCATGAGCTGTTTGCTCACGCTCAGAGTCAATGGGTGCAGGCGCGAACCAGAGCCTCCCGCAAGAACAATACCTTTCCAGCCACTCATGCCGCCCTCTTCTTTCAGTTGGCCCCACCGCAAGCGCGGCGGGCGTAGTTGGCTGCAATCCATTCCCTGTAAGCGCCGCTGCGGACATTTTCAACCCACGCGGTATTTTCAAGATACCAGCGAACGGTTTCACGCAGGCCGGAATCAAACTTGTGGGTTGGCTTCCAGCCAAGTTCCTCTTCTATTCGGCTGCAGTCTATGGCGTACCGAAAATCATGACCGGGCCTGTCGGCCACATATGAAATTTGATCGGCATAAGGCCCGCGAGCCGAAGGAACCAACTGGTCAAGGATGGCGCACACGGCCTGCACAACTTCAAGGTTGGTCTTTTCCGCATGCCCGCCGATGTTGTAACAGCGCCCCACCCTGCCTGCTTCAAGCACGCGGGCTATGGCAGCGCAATGGTCTTCTACATGCAGCCAGTCACGGATATTTGCCCCCTTGCCGTAGACAGGTAAAGGCTTGCCGTCAAGGGCATTGCAGATCATCAGGGGAATAAGTTTTTCAGGGAACTGGCGCGGCCCGTAATTGTTGGAACAATTGGTAAGGAGCACCGGGAGGCCGTAGGTTTCGTGAAAGGCACGCGCCATGTGGTCGCTGGCGGCCTTGGAGGCGGAATATGGGCTGTTGGGGCTGTAAGGGGTCGCTTCTGTAAAAGCAGGATCGCCCGGTTGCAACGCGCCATAGACCTCATCGGTGGACACGTGCAGAAAGCGAAAGACTGAAGCGCGTTCCGCAGGCAGTGCGCGCCACCACTGGGCAGCCACCCTCAGCAGAGTGGACGTACCCAGTACATTGGTACGCACAAAAGCATCGGGGGCAACAATGGAACGGTCAACGTGGCTTTCCGCAGCAAAATTCACGACGGCATTGGGCTGGAAGGTTTCCAGCAGCCAGGCAACCAGCTCGGCATTGCCGATGTCGCCGCGCACAAAGACGTAATCCGGATCGTTTATCAACTCAGCCAGATTGGCAGGATTTCCGGCGTAGGTCAGTTTGTCGAGGTTGATCACGCGCACACCCTGCCGCCGGGCCTGAAGAACGTAGCAGGACCCGATAAAGCCCGAACCACCGGTAACCAGCTGACAGGGCATGCGCTCGCTCAAATTACAGCCTCCAGAGATCAAACCCGGCATCAAGCATTTCCTGCTTGTTCCAGAAGCCCTTGATATCCATAAGCGTAATTGCGTCGCCCGCAAACATGGCGCGGATGGCCGCATGATCAAGCTGGCGGAAACTCTCGTGCGATACAGCCAGGATAAGAACATCCAGATTTTTGAGATCGTTCAGGGGCAGCAGCGTCTGCCCGTATTCATGATAGGCTTCCGCAGCATCGGCTTCGGGATCATGCACCAGAGCCGTGATGCCGTATTCCTTCAGCTCCGCTATGATGTCCACCACGCGGGTATTGCGGATGTCAGGCACATTTTCCTTGAACGTAAAGCCCAGCAGGCCCACGCGCGCGCCTTTGACGTGTTTGTCAGCATTGATGAGGCGTTTGACGCAGATTTCAGCTACATACTTGCCCATGCCGTCGTTGATGCGGCGGCCCGCAAGGATAACCTCGGGGTGGCAGCCGATTTCTTCGGCCTTGTAGGTCAGGTAATAGGGATCCACGCCAATGCAGTGCCCGCCCACAAGACCCGGACGGAACGGCAGGAAGTTCCACTTGCTGCCGGCGGCTTCAAGCACCTCCAGCGTATCAATGCCCATGCGGTTGAAAATAAGGGCCAGCTCGTTCATCAGGGCGATGTTGATATCGCGCTGCGTGTTTTCAATAACCTTGGCGGCCTCGGCCACCTTGATGCACGAGGCCCTGTGGATGCCCGCCGTCACCACCGCGCCATAGACCTTAACCAGCAGGTCTGCTGTGGGGGCGTCAGAGCCGGAAACAACCTTGCGGATGGTTTCAAGCCGGTGAACCTTGTCGCCGGGATTGATGCGTTCGGGTGAATACCCCACGGTAAAATCCGACGGAAAGCGCATGCCGGATTCTTTTTCCAGCAGGGGGATGCATTCGTCCTCAGTAACGCCAGGGTACACAGTAGACTCATAGCACACCACGCAGCCCTTGGGCATATGGCGGCCAACCGTGCGACTTGCGCCCACCACAGGCGTAAGATCGGGCTGTCGGTGGCTGTCTACCGGGGTAGGCACAGCCACGATGATCACGCCCGCCCTGGCAAGCTCGGTTGCATCGCTGGTAAAACGGGCCGTGCTGGCGGCAAGGGAAGCATCGTCAACCTCATTGGTGGCATCATGCCCCTTGTTGAGAGCATCTACCCGCGCCACGTTGATATCAAAACCAATGACATCAAAGTGATGGGAAAGGGCAACAGCCAGAGGCAAGCCCACATAACCCAGACCAACCACAGCCACGGAAGATTTCTTTGCCAACAGGTCTTCAAATGAAACCATCTGATTGTCCTCAATACTACTGGATTCCTTTTATACGGAACCACAGACGCAATCTTGTGTGAAGTAAAAAAGTCCGCATCGCAGCGTTGGCCAAAGTGTCGTCTAAATGACAAAATTGACACAACCCTACAGGTTCAACGGGCATACGACTCATTGGAAATCCACGCAAAAATCACTACTTTTTGTACAACACATTGAAAAAGTTCTCTTTCAATGATCTGCCCTCGCAGAACATTAAACATTCTACTTGTTGATGGCTCTCAAAAATTCCACCAAGCACAGCAAAACAATTCCATCCAAGGACATTGCGCAGGGCTTTACAGCAGCGCACTCAATAAAAGATACACCGCTCGCAAAAGATTGAAAAGGGGGAAATAGACGGGCACCGGACCAAGGGGGCAAGACCCCTCGGAGGGCTGCAGCCGCCAGTTCCTTTACTTCGCAGATCGATGCAAGCTGGCTACCCTCGGTTCATAACAGTTGCACAGCTTTACCTTGGCACAAGTCAAGGAGTACACCATAGTCCCTACCATGCACCATAACACAATGAGGCACCAGAAACAGCTGTCATAGCGTATTAAGCATCACTGAAAACTATTGTTACCGCTACGACATAAGTCGGGTTGGCACAATTTAGTAGATTTTTGACGCTGACTACGCACAGACCTGCTTTATTGAAAATGCTGAGAATCTGCGGTCAACGTCAGATACAGGTCGTGATAACGCCTTGCGATGTCTGGCAAGGCATATTCGTCAACCGCTTTTTGCCGGGCCGCGCAGGACAACCGTTGTTTCTGATCTACAGAACCCAGCAGTATTTTGGCAATGCCTTCCGCCAGGGCTTTCACATCATAACATGGCGCCAGCACTCCATTTTCTTCGTCATCAACCATATCAGGAATGCCGCCAGTACGGAATGCTGCCACAGGGGTGCCGCAGGCAAGCGACTCCATGATAGTGTTAGGCAAATTTTCTTCACGAGACGGACAAATAAAAATATCCGCAGCAGAGTAAGCAAGCGCCAGCGATACGTCATCATGCAGACGGCCGAGTTCTATGGCGGGAAGCGGCGTTTCCAAGGCAGCAACGCTTCCACCAAAAACAGCGCACTGTACATGCCCGCGTAAGGGCATCGGCAACTCACGCAAGGCATCGCACAGCAGATCAAACCCTTTGTTGGGATCACAGCCAGGCGCCACTGCTCCAAAAACCAGCAACGGCACATTTTGCGGCAACTGCAAAAGATGGCGAGCAACACGCTTATCGATCGGTCGAAAACGTTCAGTATCAACGCCATTAGGAATACGTACGATCGGGTAATTCTGAATTAAAGGGCTAGTCTTTGCCAGCATCTCCAGGTGCCGACTGGGCGCAACAATGGTCATACGTACTTTTTTATATGCAGCCGCCCGCAATAAGTACCCCACCGAACTCATGTCAAAACCTGCCCGACTGCCCAGTTCAGGACACCGCCCGCAGCCCTGCCGATAGGACTCGCAGCCTTTAAGAATATGGCAGCCGCCTGTCAGTGCCCAGGTATCATGCAACGTCCACACTATAGGGGCGGTCAGCCTCGCCAACGAATGCAGCGGAACGAAGCTGTCAGCGATCCAATGCAGGTGCACCACATCTGGGCGCAACGCCATGATGTCCTTATGAATTCCGGATGGTCTCCAGGAAGGAGAAAAAAGGACCTTCCGATCACGCTTGGGGTAAAGCAAGAGGGGCAGCCGCTCGCCCTGTCTAAAGAAGGGTTGGATTGTGCGTCGCAGTCGGCTGGTAACCGCAAGGCAACCGGGAATATCGCCACTCTGTTGCATGACGGCAAAAACGCTATCATCGCCCATCTGGCGCAGGCCTAGATGAAGTCGTCGAGCGGCAATGGCAGCGCCGCCGCCGCAGTCAAGAGTATTACAAAGAACTGGCCGCACTAAAAGTACCCTCTCGTCAAAAAGGTGCGAAGTTTTGCCTTGAATGCTGCCCCGTCCCAATCTCGCACAAGATGTCGGGGTATGGCATAGCGGCTTGTCCAGGGTCGAACCTGCCCCGGAAAGTTGGCCGCCGCGCGCTTAAGACCAAGCCTGCGACAGGCCTGCATACTGTCTGCGTTGTAATCGCAAAACCGACCAAAAAGAGAACGAGCACCGAAGGGATAGGCGGCAACCGTCGGTCGGACTGCTGTCCAGCTTTCCAGCTTGTCCAAGGATTTTTTTATCTCTTGATATTGATCTTCAGCTCCGAGGTTACTTAGACGGGGGTGAGTATGCGTATGTGCGCCAAGGCAGACCAAGGGATGGCGGCTGAACTCTTGCAATGCTGCAACCGTTAATGGCTGACACTCTTCCAGGGCCTCAGAGGCAAAAGCACACTCTTCAAGCAGTGCGTAAACAGCCTTATGTTGTTCTAAAGGTGGCATTGCAAGAATGCGCCCGTGGTCTTCCAGTTTTCCACAAACACTAAGAGCTTCCCACCAATAGGGCCGACCGTGCTCAACATGCCCTGTGCTCACAAAAAATGTAGCTGTCATTTTAAAACGTTCTAGGATCGGTAGAGCTATGCTATAATTATCTGCATAACCATCATCAAAAGTAAGACAAACAGCTGGACGTGTGCGATGCAACTGGGCAGCGTCAAAACGCAAGACATCATCAAATGTCTCGGCAATAACCTCTAGTTGCGCAGTGAAATTCTGCGGAGTCACCGTCAGTTGAAGAGGGTCTTCTTTATGCGGCGCAACCCTGTGATAAGCAAGAACGATTGTAGGAGGGCAGACCAGATTTATCCCGGCGGAGCATACGCGGTAAGCACCAAAGCACAGTTCCCGTGCCAGCAACTTGCACGAATGGAGGCTGATCATAGCTATCTCCGAATCTTTTTTCCGCGCAATGCATCCCACACTTTTCCCAGAAAAGGGAAACACTGCCGAATCCGCGTTTTAAAAATGCCGAAACGCCCTCCACTTTCCTTCAACAAAATCGAGAGCCTAGCCTCAACCATTGTTGGGTCTGGCCGAACTTCAATGGGGGTCACCTCAATGGGAGAGGTGCTTAAAGGAACATCAAAAAGCGTGTCTACACCGCAGTTTGTACCAGAGCCATCTGAACCGGCATGAAAAATAAGGGAACGCCCAGGGTAAAGAGTATACATATCTTGCAAATAGGCAGCAGCATGCCACCGTACAGCCCAAGAAGAATTGCGTTTCTCAGCCACATCAGCCAGCAGCCCTGTAAAGTTATAGCAACCTTGGGCATTAAAATCGTGGACGCAGGCCGCATCGCGAATGCGCTGTAACAATCTTGCAGCGTCAGGGTCAAAAATATCCCAAGCCCGTTTCCATGTTCCCCAGCCCAGACAGTCTGTACCCTTCAGGAAAAAAGTCTCGGGGGGACATGATACCGTATGTGGGTAAAGATAGCCGTGTACTGAAGCAACGCGCGGGTTATCGGCATAAATATCGAGCCCGGCATTCATGTACTCCAGAAAGAAAGGAGCTGTAAGCAGATCGTCCTCAAGCACGATAACGCGTTCATGCTTTGCTATAATTTCTGTCACGCCGCGTATGATGCTTTCGCCGAGGCCTTGATTAACTTCTGAGGCAGCAACCGTGACAGAGCGAAAGCCCAAGGCATTACGGGCTACACCGCGGGTTTCTTCCGTCAGCTTTTTTTCAGCATTAGAACGCGCCCCGTCGCAATAAATAAACAAATCACTTTGCGCCGCTAGAGAATTGCGTTGCAACGCCTCAAGGGTATTTTTCAGGTGATGTGGTCGATTAAAGGCAAAAATGATGATAGGCGCAATCATATGTCCCCGACAGAAGTTGCAGCTGACTACGAAGCTCCAGACAGGCAGCTTGTGAGGCTTGCCGAAAGAGTAATAAAGTTACCCCAAAAGAGAGGTGGGCACAACAAGCCCGAGAAAGCCAAAAACTTATCCCCCTGGCAGGCATATTTGTCGGCCTGCCTTCTGCATAGTGCCATTCGGCCCACTGCAAACGATTGCCGCAAACAAACTCAATAGCGCTTACGAAAGACCTGATGCAAATGCGTCACAAAATTCCAGATACTGGGGCATTTTTTGAGTAGCTTCACCGCAGTCACCGGAAGAGAAATTTCATCATCCTGTAACTGACGCTTTAAGCCATCAGGCAACGAATGTTTTGGCAGCGCGGAAAGCCAGGCAGAGAGATTACTGCCGTTTTTATACCAGTTGAGGCAGCGTTCCGCAAAGGCGCGAGCCGCAATTTTTTTTTCAACAACGGAATGACTTTCATCAACAAAAGATTGCATGGCGGAGGTCAGAGCATCCAGATTGACCAAGCACTGAGGCCAGTAATAACCATCAGCACGCGACCAGAGTTTGTCGACCGCTACCGCCACCCCTGATTCAGGAGCCACAAATTCGTTCATGGGCGGATTGTCGGGAACAATGATGGGCAACCCGCAAGCCAGTGCCTCCGCCTGGGTCAAACCAATCCCCTCAAGGCGTGATGGATACACATAGACGTCTCCCAAATGGTATAGCCCAGGGGCAGAGACTTCTCTGTCATAGATGGTAAGACGCCCCTGCTCCACCAGCTTATTGGCGAGAGGTTCGACATCAGCAATGGAACTAAAGGCTCCCTCTTGCATATGCAAAATAAGATGAGCATGGCCCGTAAGGCGCGCAAAGGCCTTCAACACAAGATCAGTTCCCTTGCGGTAAGGGCTCAGGCCTGCGGAATGAAAAAAAACGGGCCCTTCTTGATCACGCGAACCTGACGATTGCGGGCGGAACAGCTCTAGGTCTGTTCCCCAAGGAATATACTGACAGTAGGGATGCGTTTTGAATACGCTATGATGGCGTTGAGTATTGCAAATAAGCCCGTCATATATGGAAAAACTATCCACAGTTGCTTCAGTGTAGTAGTCAATATATGCAACAGTTCTGCATCCACACTCCATGGCCCAGAATACTGGTGGAAGCCACCACTGCTCGTTAAAAATAATCAGTTCGAGGTTATGGCGACGAATCCAGGATACGAAATCTTTTCTGTCAATGCCCGTAACCCTCTGCACAGCACATCTTTTACCCCAAGTGACATCAGATGTATTCCAGCTGGGATCACTTTGTGCATACCTTTCTCCACCTCTGGCATAGATCAAGACATCATCGCCGCTCTTGCGTAAAAGATCCCGATATTGACGTGAAACGTAGGCCGCACCCCGCTCAAACCATGTTGTGACTATACCTATACGCATTTCAAGCTTTCTTGGTTGAAAAAAATTCCGAAAGGATACCGGCAATACGTTCAGACGCGTGTCCATCACCATAAGGATTCTTCGCCGCCACCATAAGCTGGTATTGGCCATCCGGATCGGCAAGGATTGCCGAAACGCTCTGAACGATTTTATCGCAATCTGTACCAACAAGGCAGCTACAGCCAGCTGCAACACCCTCAGGCCGTTCCGTCACATCCCGCATTACCAGGACGGGCTTTTTGAGAGAGGGCGCTTCTTCCTGCACACCACCGGAATCTGTCAACAAACAGTATGCGCTCTGCATTACTGCAACAAATTGCCGGTATGGCAAAGGATCGGTAAGTACAATATTGGAAGAATCCGAGAGAGCATGAAATACTGTATTGCGCACATTCGGATTCAAGTGAACTGGATAAAGAAATACCACATCGCGGTGGATTGATGACAATTTTTTTAGAGCCTGACAAATGGACTCAAATCCCTTGCCAAAGCTTTCCCGCCGATGGCCGGTGATGAGCACATAGCGCTGGCCAGAGTCGATAATTTTTTGAATCTGCTTGGGCAGGACTGGTGGGGATGCTAAAATGTCATTGGCGGTCCAAAGCAGGGCGTCAATACCGGTGTTGCCGGTCAGATGAACAGCGTCCGATGGAACGCCTTCATCATGCAAGGCAGCTACTGCCCGTTCTGTGGGGGCAAAGTGCAGGCTGGCCACCAGCCCGGCAACCCTGCGATTCAACTCCTCCGGAAAGGGCGAATGCATATTGTAACTTCGCAATCCAGCTTCCACATGCCCGCAGGGAATCCCACGGTAAAAGGCGCACAGGGAGGCAACCATCACCGTTGTTGTATCGCCTTGCACCAGAACAATATCAGGGATTTCCCGGGCAAGAACTGCATCAATGGAGGTCATCAGCTGCGAGGAGAGTTGCGCCAAGCTCTGGTTCGCAGTCATAAGATCAAGGTTGATGTCCGGCTCCAGAACAAAGTCTCCCAAGGTCTGCATCAACATTTCACGGTGTTGACCGGTTGACAGCAGAGTAACATCAAACAGGTCGCTTCGAGTGCGCAGAGCCTTTACCACTGGCGCCATCTTTATGGCTTCCGGCCTCGTGCCAACAAAAATGAGTATTTTACGCTTCATGACTTTTTACCGGCAACAAGTGATCAAAATCTGAACGAAAGATAAAAAATGATTCTGGATAATAGATTTGATCATTGTCTGGACTTAGCTCGTCAATAACAAAGTGTCGATCAGGATCAAAAGGATATTTCTTTTTATCCACAGCATCCTGAAGAACTTTCCGGTCGGCAAGATGCCCATAGATGTCATTATGGGCATATGTTTTGAGCTTGAATAACATCTGCTCAATGGTCAGCTGCCACGAAAAGTGGCACCCGGCCATTATTGGAAACTTTTTCCCGTCGTAACGCCATTTATGGGGATGCGGCCGACGGTTATAGTAACCTGCATATGCCGCGGTAGGGGCCCAAAAAGTTTCATTCTTCCACAGGTAATTCATTCTGTAAAAAAACTGGTGCAACGGAAGAATGAGGGGGCGCTCGGGGCGCAGCAAATTCAAAATTAGCGGGTAAACTTTGCGGTAAATGACCTCGTCAGCATCAGCAGAGATGACAATGTCATTATCTTGCAAATCTACATATTTTTCAAAGGAGTCCCATAATACGTTTTCATTACTATGCATTTGGCAGCCATCGTTGCTCCCAGTGCAATCAACGGTATCTTTTGCAATGTCGGCCTTAATGTATAAAATTTTGTGTCGAAGCTCTGCCGGAATAGCTGAAATATATCTCTCAAAAATATATTCTCGTGGCTCGCCAACATGAGTCCTATTCCCTTCAACAACAATAAATTTGTCTACATAATGCAGACTTTCAACAAGATTCATTTTAATGAATGGCAATTCCAGTGGAGCATAGAATATTGTTTTAAAGTACACCTTGCCGCCAGGCAAAGCCCTCGTGATAGGGGGACTGAAACTATCTTTACGTTTTTCAACGTACTGAAGCAAACGAAGACCTTGTAAAACTTTAACTGGAGACATCTTCAACGCCATGGCGCAGGCTGCCACCCTGCACTTACCATTGTGCTGTGCGCAAAACTTTTCAATGGCAAAAACATCCTCTGGCGAGGCAATAACACGCCCCAAAATTGATTTGAGCACGGGTTTTGTCCATCTGAATATTGAATGCATCATAAGAAATCCATATACACTTTGGCCTTTATAAAAGAAGCCAATTTTGTGGGAACAAGTCAAAAATATACCGAGACAGCAAAACTTTTTTCTGAGCCCACTGCTTCGGAGCAATGACAATTTTTTCAGAGTTTGAATTAAGCCAAGCCCCCCACCATGAAAAGGTTGAATTTGCGATTATTTGATGTTTACAGAAGGCGATCTGGGCCAGATCTTCTTCTGGTGACAGGGCCGGGCAAACGGTTGCGTCGGGCCAATCGCCAAACATAGCACGGGCAGAGCTGTAATCATCAGAGAAAATAAAAAAATGTGGGTTTTCAACACTCCTACGCAGCAAAGAGGCTGCGTAGGCGTAGTACTCATACGGGATAAGGCCAAAGGTGTCGCTATGCTGTGTGGCATAGTCACCTCGTCGTACATGGATGGCTACTGACATAGTGTTACGAATGGATTCAGCACGAGGGGGGGTCGCCTTTACAAGGGGGGCAAGCTTGACAGAATCACGCAACTGACTTGCCGCATCGGCAAAATACAACGGAGACTGCCAGTAACCATGAAGATAAATTGATGAATTCATCAATGAAAAAGCTTCATCGTAATCGTAACGCTTTTCGCTGATGACTTTATACCTCAGACTCCACTGCCGTATCTTTGTGCGCAAAACCCCTGCCATATGACGTGGAGATATTGACCACCTAGCACCAGATGTCGGAGTGACCCAAGGCCATTTTTTTTCATTAATGCCCAGTTTGGCAAGCGCGTAGTCGCGGTCTTTGGCTGGATGATGAAAAAAGCTTATGTCTAAAAGTAATGCTGCCCCGGTTCGTAATGAATATGCGTACGCTGCTGCAAACTGAAAAAGCTGATTGCCAAGCCCACCGGCAATCCACGCACCTACAAAGGGTTGAGATAAATCACGTGACATTTTTATTAACCATTATTGTCGGCTGCTCGTTGATGAAAACTAAGCCATTTAGCATCATAAAATATATCACTCCCATGCATGAGAATGACAAAATAGATACAAGTTTTTCGACAGAACTTAAACGCATGACACAAGGGAGGTAGGCTATGCCCATCGCCAGATGTCAAGACAATGAGGCAACACAAAGCCCAACGCGACAAATTCAGCAGCATCAACATGCCGCACTGCCAACAGCCGTAGTGTAAGAACTCCTATCTAATCAGGATTACAAATGAGTAATACTCATTTATATAACAGCAACATTCAATCCGTAAACCCTGTAGATGAGCGCACGTAGAAAAAACCGCGCAGCCTCGCCTTGAACATTATCAGTCGATATTTTCTGTATCGAATTCCCTCAAAGGGAATTCGAAGCAATGGATAAATTATATTGAACAGCTGAAACCACCAGGGGAGCTTATGTTTTCGCAAAAGATACATCCGCCCAGTTGCATAAGATATAATTTTTTGCTTGTTGGCCATTATGGCCATAGCATCAACTTCATTATGGTGAACATGAACTGAAGGCGCGTATACAACTGTCAAACCCTTTTCAATGGCGCGCAGCAAATAATCAGTATCTTCCCCGCAACCATATGGCAACCCGGTTCCAGGTCCTAATATTGTATCAAAAAGACCAATGTAGTTTACAGATTCTTTTCTAAAAAACTGCACATAGGTTTCGCCCCGCTTAAAAATGGACAACAAAGTACACACCCGGTTGGAAGTGCAAATTAATTTGCGATCCATGCCAGGAGCAGACCAACTCCCCTGAATGGCATGCACATGCAGGCGCGATTCAAAAAAATTTTGGGCTTCAAGCAATGTATCAGATTCATAAAAGCAGTCATCATCAGGAAAGGCAATATATTGTCCCTGGGCCAATGGCACCAGGACATTTCGCGCATGCGAAACCCCGAGATTGGGCACTTGGACAACGCGAATGGAGAGGCGCTCTGCATAGCCATCAATCAGTGGTTGTAAAAAACCTGACGGATTCTGGTCTGCAATAAGAACCTCAAATGAATCGGTGCCGATCGTCTGTTCCAGCAAGCAGTCCAAAAACTTCTGTAGCGGTTGCTGACGGTTAAGTGTAGCAACCAATAGAGAGAAAACTGGCCGCTGACAGTTGCACGTATTGGCTGAATTTTCAGGTAGCCGCATGGCCCCAGGCAACGGAGGTCTTGCGGTCCAGAGTGGAGTCTTACGAAGTAGCCTACGATAACAGTCAGCGCACATTGCTGCAAATTGCGCTCCAAGCAATATGGTCAATCCATTGAACAGATAAGACAAAACTAGACGCTTCCACAACATGCCGCGAGCGCAGTCAGGGAAAAACTCTCGGGATACCAGCAAAACTTCGCGGTTTCGCTTTGCCAAGCCTTCTAGGTTGCCACTTATCCCTCCAAGGCTCATACAAACCAGGGCTGGCAGATCAAGATAGACCAGATTGTCAGGCTTCAGAGTGCTGCAAAGAAAGCTATAGTCACCTGTAATCCGTAACGAAGTGTCGAATCTGTTAGCTGAAAACAAACAGCGCCGATGAAATAGCCCCTGATGGGGTAGCGGCATCCCCATAGGAAGGTCGCGCTTAAGAGAGCGTGAGGGGAAGAGGGTATCTACCGCAAAACCATCTCCATTGACCAGGGTAACCGGAGCAGCGGCGTATTCAGCATTTTCCGCAAGATTACCCAGGGCAGCTACCGTTGCCTCCAGGCGCTGCGGAGAACATATAAAGTCATCAGCCCCCAAAAAAAGAATCCATTGTCCCTGAGGACCTCCGTCAACTGTAACGGCCTGATTCCAGGCATCACAAATGCCAGTATCTCGTTGGCATATAAACCGAATAGGTAGGCGGTCCCAATATTCAGTTACGATGTTCTGCGTGTCATCAACAGAGCAGGCATCTTTAATGATGATTTCGATTTGGTGCTTATCGCACCCCAACAAAGAATTCAGACAACGCCGAAGTGTCTCACCGGCATTAAAAGTAGCGATAATAAATGAAATAACTGGCGAGCAACTATACATTGCTTATCCTTCAGAGAGGTTATCACTAGTATCTGCTTCGGATCCATTGAACATTTCAATAAAATGGCACGATATCAGATTTTATAACAGAAACAAGACACCTCAAACCTGTTTTAGACAAAATGCCCTGGGCATCGTATGCCCATACCACTGCTACCAATAAAAACTGGCTTTTTCCAATATGATAAATAAAGAGAAGAGACGTTCGACGTCTATTATGAAATTGATGGAATTGGCAACTCCGGGATTGGCACTCCAATCAGAAGGAATAGTGATTAAATTCTGCGCGTTTCGGCAACTTTACCCTCTGGCTCTGGCAACCTAAAAAAAATCACCCAATCTTTCAAGGTGAGTACTTGAGAACAAGGGCTCCATCGGCGAGTATTTAGGAGATGCACTCCAAAAATCCTGGATGCTGTGGACTACGGCATTAAAAATTTTTATCCCTCTACAAGTTCGGGTCCGCCTTCATAAGGCACCACATGGTGGCTTTTACACTGCCCCCTCTCTGACGCAGCGAGCAGTCCTTTGACACGAAATGCACTTGACTTTGTCAGGCCACGTTCCACAGGCCATGTAATCTGCCCACGGGTCGTCTGCACACGGCCTCAACCTCGGACAGGTGTTGCAAACAGCACAGACGCCTCCCCAATTCACATCAATAAAAATAAATAGTCATGTTCACGCGTATCCGTTATAGCGTCTAATCTCACACCGAATAAATCGAAATGATCCATCATCAGCTGGCATGCCTTAGCTGGTGACAACTAGCAATATCCATTTGTTAATTTTCCCAGCAGGATGCGCTTCTTTATTGCCAGCATTCCGCGCACAAGCTACATAACTAAAAGTTCAAATACTGTGAAACCCTGACCCTTACAAGATTTACCTGAAAAGGACACTTGCCCGTATCACATATTTGCCCCTGAGCTTTCACAAGGCACTAATTCAAAGCTAACATCATTTTCGCTGCTTTCACAACTTACCCGATCCACCATCACAAGCAACTATATTCTGGTCAAATTTCACTGCGTGCATTGAATCCTCCCCCAATTATCGGCATGGTTGCAGGCAAAACCTATGGCTGGGCCGTGGGGTGGTCCCTGATTTGAATTTTCTGGAATTTGCTTTACGGAGGCAAGCCAAACCGGCTACCCCTACCATCCTCCTACCATACCGATATATTGAACTTTTGTGAAGTCCAGCCCATTGTGCTGCACAATTTTACAACTGCACCTATCCTCAATGACGGCGATGCCGACAGCTTCAGACCGATTGACAAACGGCGGCAGCGTCAGACGGTTCGATAGATGTAAGATGGGCTGCTTCTAGAACTCGAGAAAGTGTCGCCAAGACGTGCCCCAACAATGCATTGCTCTCTCATGTGCAGGTTGTGTGAGTTGCCGTTGCCCTGAGCGACCATGATCGCTGCGAGGTGGTCAGGCATACGCGGCTTCCTCTCTAGAACTGCGGCCCTGCGTCATAACGACATTGCCTTGCCGATTGCGTGTTCCTTGAATGTCTTTATCCCTCCCCCCGTAAAAAAATTCGACCAATGCGACGAGAAGGAGGGGGACTTACTGCGAAACCCGTGTGACAGCTTTCGTACATGATCCCTTGCAGTGATGTATGACACGAGCACGTTGAAAAGAGTATAGCCAGATTGTTGCAACTCCACCCCGCCATAAAGAATCAACTGCGCAACATCTCGAGCCGAAAGGTTTTATATATTTATTCTCTGGCTGATAGCGGGCAGCGTTTCAGGCCCTGCAGTAAAGTAAGCTGAAAACACATTGCGGACCGTGTGAAAATTATTTGATGGAAGCCCCACCATCTTGACCCATACTTAGAGACAAGGTATTTACTGAACCGGGAAAAGGCCGCAAAAAAATCTAATCTTTTTTGTCAGCAACTATCAGAAATACTGATGACAATTGAGAAGACATGCTTTTTTTACAGCTTAATGGAGGCAACTCCATGACGATTGTTTCTGGTCTGAATAAACTTTCGTATTCCGACTTAGGAGTTCGTTTGTTTCGCTTATCGCCTTTGAAAAAACACGAATAAATAGGGCAACATGCCCTTTTATTAGTTTTTTATATTGATCTGCAATGAATGCTTTGCAGTTAGTGTTATGCTGCTAACTTCATGCGGCGAGCGCAAGGTATTACGCTATTCCTCGAAAACAAATTTTACTTAGAGGCGATTGTGAAGCCAGTTATTCAAGTTGAAGGTTTAAATAAAAAATACTTGCTGCGCCACCAGACGGAAGGGTCGCATCATAAAACCCTCCGTGAGGCAATCACAAATCTGCCCAAACGCCTTATCGCGGGCGGATCAGAAAATAGCCACGAAGAATTTTGGGCGGTTAAGGATATAGATTTTAATATTATGCCCGGCGACCGGGTCGGCATTGTCGGTCGTAATGGCGCTGGAAAGTCTACGTTGCTTAAGCTTCTCTCCCGCATTACCGAGCCCACCAACGGCAAAATCACCTTGCGAGGCAGCGTTGCAAGCCTGCTGGAGGTTGGAACTGGCTTTCACCCTGAATTGACTGGGCGAGAAAATATTTTTTTAAATGGTGCAATTCTCGGCATGAAGCGGAGAGAAGTTCAGAGCAAGTTTGACGAAATTGTGGATTTTTCTGGAGTGGAAAAATTCCTTGATACTCCTGTTAAACGATATTCTTCAGGAATGTATGTGCGCCTTGCCTTTGCGGTCGCTGCCCACTTGGAACCAGATATTCTTGTTGTAGACGAAGTGCTCGCAGTTGGTGATGCTGAGTTCCAAAAAAAATGCCTGGGAAAAATGGAACAAGTGAGCCAGGGGCGTGGGCGAACGGTGCTGTTTGTAAGTCACAATATGGCAGCGGTTCGGCAATTATGCACGAGAGGATTGTATCTTGCCGATGGTTCTTTGAAGCTTGATGCAGATATTGAGCAAGCTATAAATAGTTATGCTGAGGATATATTTGAGCACAGCACGTTTGCTCCATTAAAGCTGCCAGGCGTTGATATTACAATTACCGATGTTGAAATTACCGGTGGTGGCATCGTTGATTCTCTGCACCCTTTTCAACCCTCAGATGTCAGAGTTTATGTAACAGCTGGAAAAGACTACAAAGACCTTGAGCTAGCGCTCACCATATCGCATTCTGATGTTCAAGGGATTGTTTTTGCCAGCAGCAGCATATTCTCCGAGAAGGGGAAACAGGGCATCCCGAAGGGATCGAGTGTCTTTACTTGTAGATTTGCACGGCTTGGACTCTGTTCAGGCAGCTACTTTTTGGGACTGGAAGTAAATGTCCCAAATGTTAACTCTATATATAGAGACCTGTCCTGCAAAGCATTCTCAGTTATAGATGTCCATGCCCCTGAAACAAACCGTGCCAATTTGCCTGCGTATGGCCATTTTTACCCTACGCACTCATGGGACATCGTGCTCAACCAATAACTGAGGTTGTTTCTTGCAGCACACATCTGCAAAAAATCTATCTAGTAAAATTAACTGAGGTTATTATGATAAAGCGATTAATAAAAAAGATGCTTGGAATACAAAATTTAGGGCAGCTCATTCCATATCATCCGAATGCGGTTTCCAAGCCTGAATCTGTGATTCCCATTGTCGATCAGATAAAGACATATACAACACTTGCTCCAAAAAATATTTTCGAGATTGGAGCCAATTACGCTCAAGATGCCGCTGGCCTGAGGTGGTATTTTAACGTTCCAGCAGAAAACGTGTGGGTGTTTGAACCGCATCCACAAATATTCAAGGAAATCGTAAAGCTTTATCGCTTTAAGGCCTTCAATGTGGCTGTCTTTAATGACTCACTTATTGCAGAATTTAATATGGTAGATATGGACTTACTTAAAGCGGTTAATAACAACTCCGTCAACATAGGCATGTCTGGCCTCATGAATCGCAAAGATATTGTGGGAGTTATGAAAAAAGTGCCGACACAAACCATCCGGATGGATGAGTTTATGGATCAGCATCAGATTGAAAGCATTGATTTTCTTAAGCTAGACGTTGAAGGTGCAACCTTTGAGGCATTGGAAGGTTTCGGCTCGCGCTTAAAGGATGTGAAGGCCATGCAGCTAGAGGCTGAGCATATTCAGGTTTGGGAAAACCAGAAGCTATATACTGATATTGAAAAGTTGCTCACAGAACATGGTTTTTCACTGTTGAATTTCCAACGCAAATCGCAACAATCAGATTCCATCTGGGTTCAAGAAGAATATATAAAAATCGGATAGCCCCATGCATAACTTTTGTTTCCTCTTAAAAAGTTACTCAAATGACTTTGCCTTAGCCAAGCGATTACTGCTATCATTGCATGCCCATAACAAAGACGATATCCCTGTATACATTAGTGTCCCCAAGTCTGATTATTCCATGTTTCGTGAATTGGCGGCACCCAATGTATATCTTCTTATGGATGAAGATATTTGTAGTGAGTTGGCGACATCTGAGGTCGCTGGATTCTCTCCCGGCTATATAAATCAGGAAATAATAAAACTTTCTTTCTGGGAGCAAAGTAGGTGCAAAAACTATTTCTGCATTGATTCAGATGCAGTGCTTATTCGAGATTTTTATTATAGTGATTTTATGTATGATGAAACAACACCTTACACACCACTAGTTGAAGATAGCGATTTAGTTTCAGATCCAAAGTATTATGCCGATTACTGGCAACCTCGTGAGGTGAGCCTGCGTAAAATTCAAAAAATATTTTCAATTAGGCAAAAAAAAATTCTGACAGTTCATGGAAATATAACTTTTTCTTGCGCAGTTCTAAAGTCACTAAAGGAAGATTTTTGTGCTCAGCATAATTTTTCTTATTTAGACTTGATTACTTATTCACCATATGAATTTTCATGGTATACTTTTTGGCTGCAAAAAAACAATATTATACCTATTCATCTTTCTGCGCCCAATATAAAATATTTTCATATGCCGCACCATGTATATCTATCTCGCTTGATGGGGATCTCGGAAAAGGATCTTGCACGGGGATATGTGGGATACGTTGTAAATTCTAATTTCATGTATACTCTTCCTAGCGAAGAGTATGAAAAAATCCGACCGAGCGACTCGCTTGCGCGATTAGTGCCGTTCAATATCCTCAGCAGAGCGCTGATGTTGCGTGCAATACTAAATATACAGCATATTTTTGCACGTTCTTTCAAAAAAGTATCTAGCATTGTAAAAGGCAAATAACGTGATTGCTGTATGCGAACCCCAATGTAATGACGGCGCGCATGAAATGTGCAATGCTGGATTTCTCATATTGTTATGCAAAACATTTCCTCAAAAAAAGATTTTTTTCATCGCAGCTCCCAGCCATGTGGAAGCAGTGAAACGATGCCTTGGGCAAGTTAACATTTCTTTTGAAAATATTATTTTTTCCCCTGTTGATATACCCACAGTTGATTTTTCTTTGCAATGTTTTTTTCAGACATACAGTTTTTACAAAAAAATATTCGAGCTATTAACATTAAAGAATATTAAACATTGTGTCTTTCTTTCATCACACACGGTCAATCTTTTAGTATTAAAGTTGCTTCAAAAGAAACGTTGTTCTCAAGTTTCCTTTGTTGTTTTTGTACATAGCATACTAGAATATGCATGCCGCTCATTTTTATGGGGAATAACAAAAAAACGCGAAATTAGATGGCTGCAATATTTTAAGTATGCGCTTTTACGGGGAAGCAATAGTCATATACAGTATGTAGTATTGTCACCATTCATCCAAAAGCAATTGTCAAAAAATGCAGAATTTTCAAAACTGCCCGTAACTGCACTATTGCACCCCTTAGTGATCGATGTAAAAAGTGAAATTTTTACACATGACAATGTTCGACTAGGAATAATTGGTTCGGGTGACAGCGCAAATAATGCAAGAATAATTGACACGCTCCTTAAAGAAAAAAACTGTACAAATTATACACTGAAATACTTTTCTCGAGGCGTTCCAGAGAATACGCTTTATGCAGCAAAAAATGTACAACCAATCTATGATGCAGAGTTTATTCCTAGGGAGCGCATCTCAAAAGAGATGCAAGACATTGACATTTTGCTATATTGTTACCCTAAGAACTCATACCAATATGCCCAAAGCGGTGCTTTTTTTGAAATTTTTCAGTACAATAACCCAGCGATTTTTTTAGATAATGAACATTTTATATTTTTCAACGAGTCTGGTCTCCCCATTGGAAGAAGTGTGCACACTTTTAATGAAATGGCTGATCTGTTAGCTAAAGTTGTTAACAAACAAGAAAGTACAATAATGGAGTTTTTGACTTTCCAAAAAAACATCCAAATCCGTAGGCGCGAGATTGAATTGTCCCAGATTGAGACTTGCCAGTATCTTTTTAAGACGTAAACGCGGGGAGGAGGACACCTTCTAAATCACGTCGGCAAAGGTGCGCTCTGCCTTGCGGAATATCTTAATACCGCAAAACAGGAAGAAAAGCGCGCAGCCAACACTGATAAGCAAGGCGCGCTGGGGAAATGCGATCGAACCCAAAACAGCCCAGCGAAATCCATCAATGACGCCAACCATGGGGTTGCATTCATAGAGTAGACGCCATTTTTCGGGCACTATACTTGAGGAAAAGCCGACAGGTGAAAGGTACAACCCAAACTGTGTGATAAAGGGGACGATGATGCGAAAGTCGCGGTAGGTCACGTTGAGCGCACATAGAATAAGCCCAGGCCCAAGAGCCACAATGGCCGCCAGCACGGTCAGCGGTATAACTGCAAAAAACTGTATCGACGGAACATACTGATACCAAAACATCATGGCGCTCAGCAGAGCAAAAGAGATGACGAAGTCCGTCATTGCAACGCCCATGGTTGCCGCTGGCACGATAATTCTGGGAAAATAGACTTTGGCCACAAGATTGCTGTTCGCCACCAAACTGTTGGCAGAGGTTGCTATGGCCGAACTGAATAATTGCCACGGCAGCATGGCCGTAAAAACCATCAAAGGATAGGGGGCTCCCCCTTCAGAAGGCAGCTTGGCCACTTTGGCAAATACAAATGTAAAGGCCGCCATAGTCAACAATGGGCGTAAGACTGCCCACAATACGCCCACTACGGTCTGCTTGTATTGTACGGCCACATCCCGCCATGTCAAAATGAGAAAGAGTTCGCGATAGTGCCACAAATCTTTCCAATACTGGCGCTCGCTACGCCCTGCTTCGATGACAAGTTCTTGAGACATAAGCGTTAGTAGCCCCGTTTATGCTGATTTTGCAAAAAATTTTTATAGGCATCACACAGGCCAGCTTTCAAATCGAAGCGTGGCTTCCACCCCGTAGCGAACAGCTTGCCAGAATCCATCAGCTTGCGGGGGGTGCCGTCCGGCTTTGAAGGGTCGGTAACGATGTCGCCGTTAAAGCCCACAACCTTGGCAATCAGGCGGGCTGTTTCCAGAATGGAGTGTTCCACTCCGCTGCCCACATTCACATGCTCAAAGTCAGAATAGTTTTCAAGCAAAAATACGCAGGCTTCCGCCATGTCGTCCACATGCAGAAATTCGCGCAGGGCTTTGCCTGTCCCCCAAATGGCAACCTCTGAGGCTCCGCGTTCTTTTGCTTCATGAAAACGGCGGATAAGCCCAGGAATCACATGGCTGTTTTCCGGGTGATAGTTGTCGCCAGGGCCATACAGATTGGTGGGCATGGCGCTGATGGCGTCAAAACCATACTGTTTGCGATAGGCCTGGCACATCTTGATGCCCGAGATTTTGGCCAGGGCGTAGGCGTCGTTGGTTGGTTCCAGCGGCCCTGTCAGCAAGTACTCTTCCTTGATGGGCTGCGGGCACAGCTTGGGGTAAATGCACGACGACCCAAGAAACAGCAGTTTTTTGCAGCCGTTGCGGTATGCGCAGTCGATGACGTTGTTCTGGATTTGCAGGTTCTGGTAAATGAACTCTGCGGGGTACGTGGCATTGGCGTGGATGCCCCCCACCTTGGCAGCGGCCAGAATCACCACGTCAGGTCTGTGCTGGGCAAAAAAAGCCCGCACCCCTGCCTGATCGCACAGATCCAGTTCTGCATGCGTGCGTGTGAGCTGCCGCTCATAGCCAGAACGCGTCAAGGCACGACACAGGGCGCTGCCTACAAGCCCCCTGTGGCCCGCCACATAGACCAGAGCATCTTTGCGCATTGCCTTACTCGTTGTGGCTGAAGGTTTTAAAGCCTGCCACTTTGCACACGGCATCGCGCATGCTCAGGGCAAGGTCTTCGCGCGCCATTTCGGCAACCATGTCTTCAAAGGAGGTTTTCGGCTCCCAACCCAGCTTTTCCTTGGCCTTGGCCGGTTGCCCCAGCAGGGTTTCCACTTCGGTGGGGCGGAAATAGCGCGGATCAACGCGCACAATAACATCGCCGGGTTTGAGATGGCATTCCTGCCCCTGACGGTTGCCAGCAACCTGCTGCAAGCGGCTCACGTCAACGCTTGTTACGGTGCCGGTTTCTTCTACGCCAGTGCCCTGCCAGCTGAGGCAGACGCCAAGCTCTGCGGCTGCGGCATTGACAAAGTCGCGCACGGAAAACTGCCGTCCGGTGGCTATCACAAAATCATCAGGCTGTTCCTGCTGCAACATAAGCCACTGCATTTCAACGTAATCACGCGCGTGGCCCCAGTCGCGCTTGGCGTCCATGTTGCCAAGGTACAGGCAATCCTGCAGGCCAAGCACCATGCGCGACATGGCACGGGTGATCTTGCGGGTCACAAAGGTTTCACCACGGATGGGTGATTCGTGGTTAAAAAGAATGCCGTTGCAGGCATACATGCCGTAAGCTTCGCGGTAGTTGACCGTAATCCAGTAGGCGTAAAGTTTGGCGCAAGCATAGGGAGAGCGCGGATAAAACGGTGTTTTTTCCGTCTGCGGCACTTCCTGCACCAGCCCGAAAAGTTCAGAGGTCGAGGCCTGATAAAAGCGTGTGGTTTCCGTGAGCCCGGCAATGCGAATGGCCTCGAGCAGGCGCAAGGTTCCGAGGGCGTCCACATCCGCAGTGTATTCGGGGGACTCAAAAGAAACCTGCACATGGCTCTGCGCCGCCAGATTATACACTTCGTCCGGCTTCACTTCCTGCATGAGGCGCACCAGATTGCTGGAGTCGCTCAGGTCTCCGTAGTGCAAGACAAAGTGCCGCCGATTGGCATGCGGGTCTTCATACAAGTGGTCAATGCGGTCGGTGTTGAACAACGAGGCGCGCCTTTTGATGCCATGCACCTCGTAGCCCTTCTGCAACAGAAACTCCGCGAGGTAAGCCCCATCCTGCCCGGTAATGCCGGTTATAAGCGCTTTTTTCATAATTTCAGTATATTGTCTTTTTAATGGTGAAGCTACGAGGGCTGAATCTCCCTGCTGCCAGCAGGGAGGCGGGTAAAATACCTTGCAAGGCTACCATTGTCCACTGGTCGAAGCGGTCGTACCGTAGCAATACAGAGCAGCAGAGCTACCCTTCCCGCCCGTACACATCGGCAAAACGCACGATATCGTCCTCCCCCAGGTAGGAGCCGGACTGGATTTCTATAAGCACCAGAGGGATAACTCCCGGATTTTTCAAGCGATGCATGGTGCCGACAGGTATGTAGGTCGACTGGTTTTCCGTAAAGAGCTTGACCAGATCGCCGTTTGTCACCTCCGCAGTGCCGCTCACCACAACCCAGTGCTCGGCGCGGTGGTGGTGCATCTGCAACGAAAGCTCGGCGCCGGGGTTCACAATGATGCGCTTGACCTGAAACCGCCCATCCATGACAAGGGTTTCATAGCTGCCCCACGGCCGGTACACCAGGGGATGTTGCCTGCATTCGGGCCGCTGTGCGCTTTGCAGGCGGCCAACAATCTTTTTGACGTCCTGCACACGGTCTCGCGGCGCAACAAGCACGGCATCCTGCGTCTCCACCACCACAAGCCCGCTCACGCCAATAGCCGTCAGTAGCCTGTGGTTGGCATTCAAATAGCAGTCTTCGGCACCCTCGGTCATGACATCGCCGGAACATACGTTGCCGGAGTCGTCCTGCTGCCCTATCTGATAAAAGGCTTCCCACGAGCCAAGGTCGCTCCAGCTGACGCCCAGCGTCACTACAGCCGCCAGATCCGTTTGCTCCATAACCGCATAGTCTATGGAATCAGACGGGGAGGAAAGGAATGCCTCACTGTCAGGGCGAGAAAATGCCTGATCATCCTTGCGGCCCTTCCAGGCGGCATTGCAGGCGGCATATATCTGAGGAGTAAATCGTTCCAGCTCGTTCAGATACACTGAAGCTCGCAGCAAAAACATGCCGCTGTTCCACGAATAGCCGCCTCTGGCCAGCATGCCCGTGGCTTTCTCCGCATCGGGTTTTTCCACAAACCGGGCAACCCTGTAGCCGTTGGCCCCAAGGGGCTCGCCCTGTTCGATGTAGCCAAAGCCGGTTTCCGGGCCGGTGGGGGCTATGCCAAAGGTGACAATACGCCCCTGCTCCGCCAAGGCCGCCGCACGCTTTACGCCGTCAAAAAATGCATCTTCATCGCCAATGGCATGGTCAGAGGGCAACACCAACATGAGCGGGTCTGCGCCGTCTTCCTGTAGTGCGAAGGCCGCCAGGGCAATAGCCGGAGCGGTATTGCGCGGCGCGGGTTCCAGCAGGATTTTGCCATAGACGCCGCATTCGTAGAGTTCTGCGGTCACATAAAAGCGGTGAGCCTCATTGCATACGATAACAGGCTCCATACTGTCCGGCGTGCGCTGCGCCCGCAACACGGTATTCTTGAAAAGCGTTTTCCCGCCGCCCAAATCCACAAACTGCTTTGGGTACGTCTCGCGCGAAAGCGGCCACAAACGTGTGCCACTACCGCCGCACAGAATCACTGGGGCAATCTTCTGCATGAATTTCCTCACCATTGCATCAATGTTGGGACACCGACCAGACATACAGCCAGCAGGGCCTACGATTCCATGCTACGCCATCAACCGCCCGCAAACAAGCGGCGCATCCGTACGCGGCAGAGCCGCCAACGAGTTCCTCAGGCAGGTACGGCCCCGCCCTGTTCTTCCAGAAACCGCAGTATTTCAGCCGTTTTTTCTTCCATCAGCGCAGGATTCCCCCTGCTCTCCACATTCAGGCGAAGCAGGGGTTCGGTATTGGACATGCGCAGATTGAAACGCCACTCGGCAAATTCCAGATTAAGGCCGTCCATGCTGTCTTCGTGCAGAGCTGAAGCCGCATAACGATCCCTCACCTGCCGCATGAGAGCGGGTGCATCCTGCACTCGGCGGTTGATTTCACCGCTGCACGGATAGGCCGCCATGCGTTCTGCCACCAGCGCGGCAAGGGGCTTGCCTGTGCGGTGCAGCAACGAGGCCACCAGCAGCCAGGGCAGCATACCCGAATCGCAGTACGCAAAATCGCGAAAATAATGATGCGCGCTCATCTCGCCGCCATACACGGCATCTTCGGCGCGCATGCGTTCCTTCATGAAGGCGTGTCCGGTCTTGCCCATTACGGGCTGGCCGCCTGCGGCCTGCACCACCTCGCGGGTGTTCCAGTACACTCTGGTGTCATGCACCACCTTTCCGCCAGGTACACGCCGCAGCAACTCCTGCGCCAGCAGGCCTATGCAGTAGTAACCTTCAATAAAATTGCCGTCCGCGTCATAAAAAAAACAGCGGTCAAAATCGCCGTCCCAGGCTACGCCCATGTCCGCGCCAGATTCGCGCACGGCAGCGGCTGTAGCCGCACGGCGCTCCGGCAGTAGGGGGTTGGGCACGCCATCGGGAAACGCTCCGTCAGGTTGCATTTGTCGGCAAACAAATTCAAAGGGCAACGCGGCCATCAGATCATCCAGCACCAGTCCGGCGCAGCCATTACCCGCATCAGCCACGATCTTCAGGGGTTTGCGGGCAGCAACTGGGGCAAGTTGCCCCGCACCGCTGTATTCCAGCAGCCAGGCCACATAATCGGCTCGGAACGAGGCATGGTGCAGAGGGGATGCTTCAAGGGGCTCGGCTATGTCGCAGCTCTCGGCAAGAATGGCCTCCACACGGTCGCGCAGGGCAAACAGGCCGGAATCGCCGCTTATGGGTATGGCCCCGCCGCGCACCAGCTTGAAGCCGTTTTCGTCCGCCGGATTGTGGCTGCCCGTGATCATGACGCCCGCGCCAAAGGGCTGGTTGGCGGCGGCATAATAGATTTCTTCCGTGCCGCACATGCCTATGTCCGTCACCTGCGCCCCAGCCTCACGCAAGCCCCGGGCCAGCGCATCACGCAGTTCGGGGCCGGAAAGCCGGGCATCACGACCAATCACAACGCTTTTTGCGCCCAGTATTTCAACAACAGCCCGGCCCAGCGCGCGGGCCAGCGGCGCATTGAGAACACCCGGCACACGGCCCCGGATATCGTAGGCCTTGAAGCATGAAAGTGAATTGCCCATGACGTCCCTCTTCTGCTTTTTATTGAAGCACTGCCCTCTCCATTCCAGTCCAGAAGGGCAATGCATACTTTTTATCCAACTTGCAGCGCGATTGCCAATGTATTTTGGTGCGTACAGATTCCACACGAAATATGGCCGCTGTGCACACGCAACCGAACAGTTCACCCGGAGTCTTTAAGCATGTGCAACGCATAAAAAAGGGGCCACGGTATTATCCGTAACCCCTTGATATTGTGGTGGAGAAGAAGGGATTTGAACCCTCGACCCCCGCCTTGCGAAGGCGATGCTCTCCCAGCTGAGCTACTTCCCCACAATGGAAAGCTTAACGCAGGAAATGAGCAATAGGCAAAACCGCACGACTTGTCAAGCCTTTCTCCAGTTTCCCTGCACATCCAGCCTCCGCCGCCTGTCAGGCAAAAGTTTCGATAATCTGCTGAATACGTTGCTCATAGCCGTGCTGCGCGCGCAGATGCCCACGCCATGCCCGCCGCAGATCATACGCGGCTTGCGGGTGCGCCCGAAACCATAAGCGCTTGACCATAAAGTCGCCCGGCCCGCGCAAAGTCATGGGTTCGGTCAATTCCGCAGGGAAGATTTCAAGGCCAGATGTGGCATCACTGAGCAACAACCCGCCACTGGCCCAGACGTCAAAATGGCGCTGACTCAGGCTCTGCGGCAACAGCAGGCTGGTTACGTTCAGCACGGCTTCGGCCCGCGCATACACGTTGGGTAGTGCCGTGTAGTAATCCACTGGCGGCAGTATTTCCGTGCCGGGCAAGAGGGGCTTCCAGCCATTGTCACCGATGACGCGCAGCCCGGCCTTGCCCGCCCCTGCGGCCAAGAGCCAGCGCCGTCGGTTGGCCTGCGCGCAGCGCTCAGCCCCAAGGCCTGGACGTCGCGCATCATAGCCAGGCCACAACGAGCCTCCCAGTTTGTCATGCCACCAGAAAAAATGCGGCGCATCCTGCGGGCCGGCGCTGGCCTCAAGAAGCCTCCCGGCCTCAGCCTCCAAAGCCTGCGGCACACTGGCCGCAGCAAAAAAACGCTCTTTTTCAGGAAAGGCGGAACGCCCCACAAACAGGGGCGGCTCCATATCTAAGGAAGATGGAGCAAAATCTGGCAGATCGCGCCACATGTGCGGCGCAACAGCCAGGGGCAGATGAAAAATCCGGTCTGCGCCACATGCTCTAAGGCTGTTCGCAAAACTGGCATCCGTCACAAAAATATGGGCATCCCGCCACCAGGGCAGCCGCACGCCTGACAAAATATGCCAGGGATTGTCTACAAACCACAGGGCAACGGGGATCCCAAGGGCACGGCAGAGTTCAAAAACGCGCCCGTCCGCATCCAGCCCTCGCAGGTTTACCGAGAGCAGCAACGCAGGTTTGCCCCCCTGCAAGAGGGTGCGCCAGCGGGCCAAAAAGTCATCTTCACGGCCCGCCTGCGCTCCGACCATGCCAGACGCGGGCTGAGGCAGGGCGTCCACCACCGGGCCGAAACCGCATTCGGCAAGAGCAGTGCGTAATTCCTGGTGCAGCAGTTGCCCATCGTTGCCGGGCAGCAGAACTGGCCCCCGTGCGCTCGCTGCCGCTTTATGAATGCTTCCCCGGCCCGCAGCGCTCAGAGGCCCACTCGCCCGCGCAACGGGTGAAGGAAGTGCGAGGGCCCCATCCACCCGCCCCAGCAACGGCCCCCAAAATTCAGGGTCAAGCCGTAAGCCGGGCGTGTAAATGCAGCAACGACAATGCCCGGCCAGAGTCACAGCCTGCTCTGCGGTGACCGCGCGCCAATGGGCGGGCAACGCTTCGCGGGGCAAAATCCCGGCCTCCTGTCTCCAGACCTCAAGAGCACGGGCCACCTGCGGAGATTCCAGCCAGTGGATGGCGGAAGCATGGGCAATCAGGGGCAAAACCTGCGGCAGGTTTGCTCCTGATTCTGGCCCCAGGCCGAGCAAGAGCACGGCATCGCCCTCGCCCCGGCAGATCCAGGCTTCCGGGCCATTGGGCAGGCTCACGGCCCGCCCCGCAAAATCCGGCAGGCGAACCCGTTGAGGGCGTGTACTTTGTTCAGCCATATTTTTCTCCGCCAATGCGGCTCCTTGCGAAACTGTCCCACCAACTAAAAAGCCCCGCTGCGGCAAGCAAGCGGGGCAGAATAATCCAAAACTCCACGCCGATTACGGCAGATGGAGGTTCTCCCCTGTGGCTGGCACACTTTGCGTCGATAATGGCGCGCCATTGCCAGAACTGCAAGGGCCACACAAGGGAAGGCATGAACCATCCACGCGAGCAGGTAATTTTTTTGCCGCGTGAACGCAAAAAGGCATACGATTACTTGATCACACCGCAGGCGATACGCGCGCCCCCGCCGCCAAGAGGGGCTGGCTGGTCGGAATAGTTGTCACCGCCAGCATGGATCATGAGCGAGCGGCCCTTGATGTCGGCTGTGGTCAGATCAGTCACATGCAACTTGGCCTTCACATTTTGCTGCGCATCGGCGGTTATAAGGGGCAGATCGCCCTTGTGACCATGTTTGCCGGGGCCTTCATGCTTGCCCGCGTGGGTGGGATCATAATGCCCCCCGGCGGCAAGACCGGCCACATTGACGCCATCCTTGGCCGCGGGCGCGCACGAAGGATTTTCATGCACGTGCATGCCGTGGTCACCCTGAGGGATACCGACGACATCAACCATTATATCCATACCGCCTTTGCCGTCGTCCTCAAAAACGACGAATCCGATGGCATCTCCAACGCCTTCGCCGCTGATCTTGTTCACAGGAACTTTAACGCTTTCCGCCAATACCGTCTGCGCTCCAAATGCGAGCGCGCAACCCGCAAGACAAGCGGCCAACAGGATCCGTTTCATAGCCTCTCCTTACTGGTGATAGTGTGCGAGATCAAAGGTTCTGAAAACTTATTAAAAAAATATCCTGATAGACTTCTAAGGTCAACCAGTTCAGCAAATTTGCGTGGCCCGCCACCAAGGGCTGCACTGCGCACTTGGCGAGCGCGATAAAAAAGGGTATGGTTACCTGTTGGAATTTACCATGAAAGAATACCGTGATCATTATTTTCTAAAGGCCAAGCGCGAGAATTATCCCGCACGCTCGGTCTACAAGCTCAAGGAGCTGGACTCCAAGTTCCGCCTGCTGCGCCCCGGCCAGCGGGTCCTCGACCTTGGCGCCGCCCCTGGATCGTGGTCCATGGGCGCTGCGGAAAAGGTCGGTACGCGTGGACTTGTGCTCGCCTGCGACATTCAAAGCACCGAAACGGTGTTTCCGCCGCAGGTCACATTCATGCAGGAAGACGTGTTCAATCGCTCCGCCGAGTTTGAAGCAAAACTCAAGGAGCTGGGGCCGTTTGACGTTGTCATCAGCGACATGGCCCCGCGCACAACGGGCACGCGCTTTACGGATCAGGCCCGTTCGCTTGAGCTTACGGTTGAGGCATTGGCTGTAGCCTGTCTGCACCTAAAAAAGGGCGGCAGTTTTGTGGTCAAAATTTTTATGGGGCCAGATATTCAGGAGCTGCTCGCGCCCATGCGCAAGGCTTTTGATGCGGTCAAATCGTTCAAGCCCAAAAGCTCGCGGGCCGAAAGCAAGGAAACATTTTTTGTCGGCCTTGGTTTTCGTGGTCAGGCGGGCGCTACCCCAACGGCGCATGTGCCGGGCGAAGCCGCCGGAGAAACTTCACACGAAGTTGCCGACGACGCGCCGCCGGGTATATAAACATACTCTACACTAGGTTTCGGAGGTTTTATGTCAGGTCACAGTAAATGGGCCAATATCCAGCACCGTAAGGGTCGCCAGGACGCCAAGCGCGGCAAGATTTTCACCAAGGCCGCCAAAGAAATCATCATCGCAGCCAAGGGCGGCGGTGACCCTGTGGGCAACTCCCGCCTGCGCGCGGCCATTGCCGCCGCCAAGGCCGTCAATCTGCCCAAGGACAAGATTGAGGCTGCCATCCGCAAGGGTACGGGTGAAGACGCAGGCGGCGACCTGACAGAAACCTTCTACGAAGGCTACGGGCCCAACGGCATCGCCATCATGGTGGAAGTTGCCACTGACAACAAAAACCGCACCGTGGCCGAAGTCCGTCACCTTTTCACCAAGCATGGCGGGGCCATGGGTGAAAACGGCAGCGTGGGCTGGATGTTTGACCGCAAGGGCGTTATCGCCGTGGACAAGGCAGCCTACCCCGAAGACAAAATTATGGAAGCCGCTCTTGAAGCCGGCGCAGACGATGTCATCGACGATGACGACGTGTGGACCATCCACACCGCCATGGCCGATTTCACCTCTGTGCGAGATGCGCTGGAAGCTGCCGGTATTGCCATGCAGGAAGCCGAGCTGGCCATGATTCCGCAGAATCTTGTGGCTGTGAGCGCCGAAGTGGGCATGAAGGTTCTGCGCCTCATGGACGCGCTGGACGACAATGACGACGTTCAGAATGTCTATGCCAACGCGGACTTCCCCGACGATATGCCCACCGACTAACGCATTTTCACGTTGAGTTGTCTGGCGGGGGAGCAACCCATTTGTAAAAGGGTCACTCCCCCGCACAGCCACCAAGCCTCGCAAAACCACTCCCGACCGCGCCCGCAGCGTGGCGCATCAACCGCACTTGTTCCTCCTGCCTCCCTGCGTTATGCTGCCAAAGCGCCACAAGGCCCGCAGGCCATCCATCGGCTGACGGCGCTCCTACATCAAGGCATTTTCACGTTGAAATACTTGCTTGCGAGCGAAACCGATGTACCCTGCAAATATTTTTTAGCGGGAATTTTACAAAAAAGTGTAGAGCAGATACGCATTTTCAATGATAATCTGCTCCAACCGATAATCCATATCAGAGGCGACAGGCGGTATTCATGCAGGCATGGGACATTGAATTTCGGGATCTCAGCGTGGGCTACGGCGAACATGTGGTTCTGCGCGATGTCAATGCGGTGCTTCCGGGCGGCAAGGTTTCTGTAATTCTTGGCGGTTCCGGCTGCGGCAAGTCCACCCTGCTGCGCCATATCATCGGCCTTTCGCGCCCGCAGGCTGGCCATGTGCACATAGGCGGCAAAGACCTCTTTGCCCTGCCGCAAAAAGAATTTCGGCGCATGCGCCGCAACATGGGCGTGCTGTTTCAGGATGGCGCGCTGCTGGGCGCTCTGTCGCTGGTGCAAAACATCACCCTGCCCCTCACGGAGCATCTGAGTCTCCCCAAAAAGCTTGTTCGCGAGGCGGGCCTGCGCGTACTGCGCATGGTTGGCCTTGAAGATTTTGCCGATTTTTATCCCAACCAGCTTTCCGGCGGCATGCGCAAACGAGCGGGCCTTGCGCGGGCCATTGTGGCCGAACCGCGCATTCTGCTGTGCGATGAGCCGACCTCCGGCCTTGACCCCATTACCGCCGCCCGTATGGACGAACTGCTGCTCGCCATGCGCAGGCAATATACCGACATGTCGGTGGTTGTGGTCAGCCACGATCTTGCCAGCCTGCGGGCTATTGCCGACCATGTTCTGGTACTGGGCGAAGGCCGCGCGCTTTTTTCCGGCTCGCTGGCCGAGCTTGAAGCAAACGATGACCCGTATCTGCGACAATTTTTGTTGCGTGAACCCGGCGACACGCAGGCCGCCATGGGCGAAGCGCCCGATCCTGCGGTGCGGCAGGCCCTTGACCGTTGGCTGGCGTCATAAAAATTGCGCCGCTGCATAATAAAAATTGCGATATCCAAGCGATTCGCGATTACCTACTCAACAGTAGGGCTTGAAACTTTGTCATGGCACACTTATACTGAGATTTGATCTTATTGCCGAATTATCTGTGGAGCTACCTGAACCTTATGAGTACTGTTCGTGAAACCGCTGTGGGCCTTTTTGTCCTGTTCGGCCTTGTATGCGTTGCCTACCTGACCATCAAGCTGGGCAAGATGGAAGTTTTCAGCCAGCAGGGCTTTGAACTTTCTGCCAACTTTGATTCTGTTTCCGGCCTGCGGGTCGGAGCGGATATTGAAATGGCCGGGGTGCCGGTGGGCCGCGTGGTAAGCATTAGCCTTGACCCGGACCCGGTGCGCAATCAGGCTGTAGTGCGCCTGCGGCTCGACAAAGACCTGAAACTTTCGGATGACAGCATCGCCTCCATCCTCACCAGCGGGCTTATCGGCGACAAATACGTCAGCCTTTCGCGCGGTGGGTCGGGGCATATCCTTGCGGCTGGCGACACAATTACTGAAACGGAATCCGCCGTTGACCTCGGTTCCCTCATCGGCAAGTACGCCTTCGGAGGAGTCAAATAGCAATGACCATTCATGCGATCACACGCCATATAGCCGCAGGCTTTCTGCTTGCGTTGCTGACAGTTGCGCTGCTGCCCGGCGCGGCCAGTGCGAGTTCTCCTGCGCAGCTGGCGCTGGAGACTTCCATCAACCGTATCCTCGGCTCCATCAAGAACCCCGACTACGTCAATCCTGCAACGCGCGGCCCGCTGCGCCAGCAGATTGAAGATGAAGTCCTGCATATTTTTGATTTCAAAGAATTTTCTTCGCGCACTGTGGGGCCGCGCTGGGGTACATTCAGCCCAACGCAGCAACAGCAGTTCAGCGATGCCTTTGCCGAACTGCTCCTGAATACCTACCTGAGCAAGATTGACGGCTACAATGGCGAACAGGTCGTGTACACTGGCGAAGTTTCGTCCCCCAAAGGCGACCGCACCGAAGTGCGCACAATCATCACCATGAAGGACTCGAAAAAAGTCCCCGTGGCTTACCGCATGCTCCCCAAAAACGGTTCTTGGCTTGTTTATGACGTGCTGATTGAAAATATCAGCCTGGTCAAAAACTATCGCACCCAGTTTCAGGACATTCTGAACACCGGCACCCCTGACCAGCTTATTGCAAAGGTCAAGGCCAAGGCGCAGGAGGTCCGGCAGGGCAATGGCCAGTAACTATTCACCAACACTGCCGGGGCATCTCTATGTACCCGGTTTCCTGCTGGCAGCACTGCTGTGCTTGTGGCATGCGCCAGCCAGCGCTGCCCCCAGCCAGGCGCCTGCGCCCTCCACTGTGTACGGCAAAGCGCCACAGCTTCAGCCTGGGGCCATTACAGTAACGCCCTACGGGACCATGAATTCAGACAACACCCTGGACGACTACGACAACGAACCGATCCAGAGTATTTCTGACCCCATTGAACCATGGAACAGGTTCTGGTTCCATTTCAACGACATTTTCTTCCTCTATGTTGCCAAGCCCGCCTACACGGCATGGGAAACAGTTACGCCGCACCAGTTGCGCTCCGGGTTGAAAAATTTCTTTTCCAACCTTCTGTTCCCTGTGCGTTTTGTGAACAATATTCTGCAGTTCCGCTTTTTTGAAGCGGGGGTGGAATTTGGGCGCTTTATTATCAACACCACTTCCAGCGCGGGCTTTGCCGATGTGGCAAAGGGACACAAAACTATTGTGCCCGTTGATCCCACCGGCGAAGACTTTGGTCAGACGCTCGGACGCTGGGGACTTGGGCATGGTTTCTACATTGTCTGGCCCATCATTGGCCCAAGCTCTGCGCGCGACACTGTAGGCCGCGCTGGCGATCTGTTTGCCGACCCGCTTTTCTATCTGCAGCCCACGGAACTGGGCCTTGGTGTTGGCGGCGGCCTGCGGTTCAACGCCCTTGGCGATGTGCTGCCCCTGTATGAAGACCTGAACACCGTAGCTGTTGACCCCTACATAGCCATGCGCGAGGCCTATGTGAATTTCCGCAAGGCGCAGGTATTGCACTAGACTTTGAGCTATAAGCCAGAATGCAGGCCCCCGGCGGAAACCATATAGTTTCTGCGCCGGGGGCTTTTTTGCTATTTGAGATTGTTTGGGCCGTCTGTGTGGCGCGGTTTCGCTTCCCCAGCTTGGGGCTTAAGCAGCTTGCTGCCCCTCGGGCACGGGATTCCGCCCCTTCGGCGGAGTTTGGGACGCCTTCCCGGCGTGGGGCAAAGGGGGCCTGTTAGGGGCTGCGCCCCCTTCTCTTTGATGCCAAATCCCGTTTTACGGGCTTTGGGCCGCCATCGGCGTCTGCGTCGCCGGGCGGTAAGACACGAAAATCAGTCGCTTACGGCGCGGCAAAGCCGCGACCTACTCCTGATTTCCGGTCGCGTTGACGGTGCCAACACTCCCTCGGGGCAAGGCCCCTCTTTCCCCCTCTGCACTCCCCCCGGAACACCCCCTTGCGTTTTCAGCCTCCACAAAACGGCGAGGGCGACGCGTCTTTGCTGCGGGAGCTTCCCTCGCCCGCTGCACTCGCTCAGGTGATCTCCCTCCGCGCCGCGTAAATGCCAGAGTCCACTTTCGCTTTGAATCTTAATCCGTTTCAGCCAATAGTCTCAGTTGACATTGACACTTGGACACCTACACGTAATTCACCCCGGCCCGCATCAAAAGCTGGTCGTGAAGTCGCCTTCCTTAAACTCGCCGGAGCGGATGCGAAGGCGATGGCTGGTGTTGGACGAATTTGCAAAATACGCTTTTTGTGGCCCGAAAAGGAAACGCCGGGATTTTGAGCGCAGCGTACTCAAGTACGTGAGCATCAAAATTCCGATGCTGACGCATTCAGGGTGCAAACATCGGGTTTGCGTAAATCAGCCTGACAGGTTCACCCCGCCCCGCAAAAGCTCTCCCCCTGCTTTTGCCTTCCTCCCTTCTGACGCAGCGCCCCTGCCCGCAAGGCTTTTTTTTGCCAGCACCTTCTGGTAGGCTCTGCCCATGAACAAGCCGTCTACCCAAGCCCCAAGCCCCCTCCTGCAACTGGAAAACCTCTCTGTGACCTTTGCAACCGCAGACGGCCCGCTGCCCGCCGTGCGCAGCGCAAACCTCTGCCTGCATGAGGGGGAAACAGTTTGCCTCGTTGGTGAATCCGGCTGCGGTAAAAGCCTCACAGCCAAATCCATCTTGCGGCTCACCCCGCCCAACGCAGTGCTTGACGGGCGTATTCTGCTGTACGGTCAGAATCTGCTTGAACTTTCAGAAAAAGAAATGCGCTCCGTGCGCGGCCGTCAGGTGGGTATGATCTTTCAGGAACCCATGACATCTCTCAACCCGGTGCTCAAAATCGGCGATCAGGTGGCGGAACCCTTGCGGCTGCATCAGGGCATGAACCGATCCGAAGCCCGCGAGGCTGCCATAGAGCTGCTGACCGAAGTTGGAATTCCCGCCCCGCAAAGCCGCTATGACGATTACCCGCACCAGCTCTCGGGCGGCATGCGCCAACGCGTCATGATCGCCATGGCATTGTCGTGCAAGCCAGCCCTGCTGCTGGCTGATGAACCCACCACTGCACTGGACGCTACCATTCAGGGCCAGATTCTGCGTCTGCTGGCGGCCCGCTGCCGTGAGCGCCGCATGGCCGTGCTGCTGATTACCCACGATCTCGGCGTAGCCGCCCAGATGGCAGATACGGTGGGCGTTATGTACGCCGGGCGTCTGGTGGAATGCGCCCCGGCCCAGGAGCTGTTCGCCGACCCGCGCCACCCCTACACGCAGGGATTGCTGCACGCCGCGCCCAGTGCCCGTTCACGCGGCCTCGAGCGCCTGCCAACCATTCCAGGATCGGTTCCTTCCCTTGCCAACATGCCTGCGGGGTGTCCCTTCCACCCCCGCTGCAAGTCAGCCCTTGCGCGTTGCGCCGCCGAGATGCCCCCGTCAGTCGCCAGCGGCGCGCACAGCACAGCCTGCTGGCTGGTCGGCCAGCCATAGCATTGGCCCCTCGCGGGCAATCATCACGCTCAGCCATTGCAGCAGACCACCTTGCGCAGACATATTGCCTCTGCTATAAACTTATTTTCCAGTTCTCCGTAAATTCAAACAGTGGCCCAGCCCGGCTTGTTCCTGAAGCCGCGCCATGCCGCATCTGATTGCTCCCCCATCGCGTTGCTTCCCCCCTACTGGCAACGCTTGGCAATCGGGCTTCTGAATTTCGGCGTATCCAAGCATTCCGCCAGACTGTCAGTTTCTGGGCCGCCCCCCTACGGTCCACCAGAGCATTTCGTGGCGCGGTTTGTAAAATCCGCGCGAACAAACAAACTTGTTCAAGTTCATCTGCTCTATGCTGTCAACAGCGCTGCCCGAGGCAAACGGGCAGTTTCAGCTGAACGTGGAGGATGCCTCACATGAAACTAGGCGCAAAGCTTGTGCTCTCTTTCGGCAGTCTCATCGCAGTCATTCTGGTATCTTCTGCCGTCACCATGCACAACGTGGGCGAAATGAACGGCAAGGTACGCGAGATTGACGAGGCATGGCTGCCTTCTGTCACTGCCATCCAGTCTATGAATGTGCAGCTCAATTCGCTCCGCGCAGACCTTGCGTCAATAATGTCGCAAACCTACGCCGACGAAATCCGCAAGTACGAGAAGAATCTTCAGGATTCCATGGATTCCATCCAGCGCGATCAGGCCGCCTATCTGCAACTTCGCAGCGCCGCCCCCGGCCTGGAAAGCGAGGAAGGCAAGGCCCTTATGGCCCGCATTGCCGACCTTTCGCAGCAGGAGAGCAAGGCGCGCGAAGGCATTATCAAAGGGGTGCTGGACGGACGGCGCGGCGTGGCAAACGTTGCCTTTGACAAAAAATACCGCCCAGTGTTTCAGGAGCTTGGCGAAACCTATGGCAAAGTCGTGCATATGAACGTCACGGGCAGCAAGGCTGCGGCCCAAAGCGCCACTGACGCAGGGCAAAAAACCCGCAACATGTCCATTGCCATCACTCTGGCTGCCGTTATCATCAGCATCTGCATTACCTGGATGCTCACGCGTTCTGTTGGCCGGCAACTGGGCAAAGACCCCGGCGAGCTGGCCGTCATAGCCCGCCGGGTTGCCAACGGAGATTACGATATTGACGATGGCGGCGCAAAAACCGGCGTGTATGCGGACATGGTTTCCATGGCGCAAACGCTTAAAGAAAACATGGCGAAGGCGCACCATGAATCGGAAAACGCCAGGCAAAGCGCCCTGCGGGCTGAAGAAGCCCTGCGCCAGGCGGAGGCGGCTGGCCTTGAAGCGCAGCGCAAGGCCGAAGCAATGAGCGCAGCTTCTGCTGGCCTCCAGCAGGTTGCGCAGGTGGTGAGCGATGCTTCAACGCGACTGGCTGCGCACATTGAGCAGTCTGACAAGGGCGCATGCGACACATCGCTCAGGCTGACAGAGGCCGCCAGCGCCATTCAACAGATGAACAAAACCGTGCATCAGGTGGCGCAAAACGCCGCAGCTGCCAATGCCGCTTCGCTCGAAACCCGCCAGAAAGCCGAGCAAGGCGCTGAAATCGTCAAGCGCTCCTTGCACAGCATCAGCGAGGTGCACCATGTTTCGCTGGCAACCAAGAATGATATGGCGCAGCTGCGGGAACATACGCAAAACATCAACCGCATCATGAACGTTATTTCGGATATTGCCGACCAGACCAACCTGCTCGCCCTCAATGCCGCCATTGAAGCTGCCCGCGCGGGCGACGCCGGGCGCGGTTTTGCCGTGGTAGCTGATGAGGTACGCAAGCTGGCGGAAAAAACAATGGCTTCCACCCATGACGTGGCCAACGCCATCACGGCCATTCAGGACAGTGCCGCAAAGAGTATGGGTTCTGTGGACAACGTTGCCCTTCAGATTGAGCAGGCCAATGATTTTGCACAGCAATCCGGGCAGGCGCTGACAGATATCGTTGTGATGGTGGAGTCCACCTCCGATCAGGTTACCGCCATCTCTTCTGCCAGCGAGGAGCAGTCTGCCGCCAGCGATCAGGTCACAAGCGTTATTGACCAGATCAATGACATGTCCCGTCAAACAGCCTCTGCCATGCGTGCAGCCACTGAGGCGGTGGAAGATCTTGCGGCCCAGGCAAACGGGCTTTCAGGCCTCATTGCGCAAATGCGAGCCCGATAGTCATTTAGGGGCATCCTTGCCTGTTGCAACATACGTTGCAAAAAAAGCCGACCTCCAGGTCGGCTTTTTTTGTTTATGAACAGGGATAATACTATCAACTCAGCAATAAAACCTGCCAGAGATGTTCCCAATACAACATGCATTGCCACAAAAGCCCCATATCATTTTTTGACATTGACCAGCCACATTGTGCATAGCATGCAACACCACCTGTGGGGAGATCGTCTGCCATGAACCTGAGAGCACGTCTGATTCTGTCTTTCGGAAGTATAATTATCATAATGTTAATCACGTCCGGCCTGACCATCAGGAATCTCACCCGCATGAATGCCGAGATCGCATCCATAAACAGCACCTGGATTCCTGTAGGCACATCCATCCAGAGCACCTATGCCCTGCTGTTTTCTTCCAGAGGGGATCTTTCAGCCATTACAATGCTGCACGACCCCAAGGAGATAGAGAACTACAGCGCGCATATGACAGGGCTGCTGCGGCGCATAGGCAACAGCAAAAAGGCTTTTGCTATCGCCCTTGAAAATATGCCGCCGTCAGACCGCAAACAGGCTATTGTGGACATAACAGCCCAGATAGAAGCGCAATCAGGCCAATTTGTAACCATGCGCAAAGACCTGCTAGCTTTTATCAGAGCCGGAAAAAATGAAGAAGCCGCCCAGTTGCTTGCCAACAGCCGCGCCCCCTTTCTCAGACTGGCAGACCTCTATGAACAGATTGCCAGCCTGAGCAACGAAGGCGCAAACATTGCCATTACAAGCGCCAGCAGTGTCAGCGAACAATCAATTATTTTTTCATCAGGGTTATTCCTGGTTGCTGTATTTATTGGCATGGCTGTCATTCTGCTTCTGCTCAGGGTGGTCCATAGCCAGCTTGGCAAAGACCTAGGAGAACAGGACAGCATAGCCAGGCGCGTGGCCCAGGGGGACTATGCCCTTGACGATGATGCTGCAAAGCGCGGCGTCTACGCCT
Organism: Desulfovibrio sp.; assembly: GCF_019422935.1. NCBI lineage: Bacteria > Pseudomonadati > Thermodesulfobacteriota > Desulfovibrionia > Desulfovibrionales > Desulfovibrionaceae > Desulfovibrio > Desulfovibrio sp. Next base: position 97,618 of record NZ_JAHZCJ010000003.1, read on the forward strand.
CAATAATTGCCATGGTGCAGGCGCTCAAAACCCACATTGAAAACGCCCAACGCGAATCTCTGGCGGCACAAGAGCAGTCGGCCAAGGCAACAGAAGCCCTGCGCCAGACGGAAGCCGCCAATGCAGAACCCAAAACAAGAGTGAAACTCTACGTGCAGCAGCTGCCAAACTTCAGGAAGTGACTCATGCAGTGAGCACAGCCACCGCGCGCCTGGCCACGCAAATCGAGCAGTCGGACAAAGGTTCGCAAGAAACAACGGGCAGGCTGAGCGAGGCGGCTTCTGCCATGCAGCAGATGAACGCAACTGTGCAGGAAGTGGCGCGCAACCCGTCCATTGCCTCGCAAGCCTCCACAGAAATCCGTGCCAAGGCCGAGAATGGCGCGGAGATCGTCAAGCGTTCGCTGCACAGTATTGATCAGGTGCACGTAGCGTCCATGACGCTCAAGGATGACATGGCTCTACTGCGGGAGCATACGCAGAACATCAACCGCATCATGGGTGTTATTTCAGACATAGCCGACCAGACCAACCTGCTGGCGCTCAATGCCGCCATTGAGGCCGCCCGCGCGGGAGAGGCCGGGCGAGGATTTGCCGTGGTTGCTGATGAAGTACGCAAACTGGCCGAAAAAACAATGGCCTCCACCCAAGACGTTGCCAGCGCCATCCAGTCCAGTGCCGCCCAGAGCATGGATTCTGTGGACAGGGCGGCTAAACAGATTGAAGGAGCCAACACCTATGCCAGCCTGTCTGGTGCGGCGCTGGCCGACATTGTTGCTACTGTCGAGAGCACTGCCGACCAGGTCAATGCCATTGCAGCCGCCAGCGAAGAGCAGTCTGCCGCAAGCGATGAAGTGAGCGGCGCCATCACGCAAATCAGTGAGATGGCGCGCCAAACGTCCGAAGCCATGAGCGAGGCGGCGGAGGCCATAACCAACCTTTCAGCCCAAGCCAGCAACCTCATGCAATTGGCAACGGTCATGAATCACGATTGATCCCGCCCCGCGGCGGTGTCCCCCATATACTGCATGGCAGGTACAAAGCGGTGGTTCAGAAAAACCACCGCTTTGTTGTATATTTTGTCCTTCATACTACTGAAAAAATTTAGCACGCTCTTTGCATAAGTTATACATTCATCGCAAGTGCCTGTAGCACAAACCCAGGAGGTGAAAACCTATGCGACTGATTGTAAAACTTGGACTATCATTCTTTTTCATTACACTTGTTCTGCTTGCGATGAGTGGCATATCAATCAAAAACATTTCTGCAATGAATAAAAGATTCATTGAAATAGATACATCTTTGCTCCCATCTCTCATAGAACTTCAGGAAATGCATCTGAAATTCTGGATTATCCGCTCTGACGTATTGGCGCTTATTTCACAAACATCGCCCTCAGAGATAGAGCGCTATTCCTCCAACATCACCAACACCATGGATTCCATCAGGGAAAATCACGACAGATATTTTGCCATTGTTGGTGAATCCGAAGACCAGCACCATGTTGCTGCAAAGGAACTTATAGAAAAAATTGATGTAATTTCACGCAAGCTTAACACAGTACGCAAAGAAATCCTTGCATTTGTGCAATGTGAAGAACGTGGAGAGGCAATAAATATATTTGAAAAGAAATACACGCCATTATTTAACAGTATTGAGCCACTCTATGAAGAACTGATGGTACTTACCAAGTCAGACAGCAAACAGGTATCTGCCGAGGCAGTTTCCACAGGCGAAAGCGCAGTAAAAGGCGCATATGCGCTTAGTGCTGCCGCAGTATTTTTCAGCATCATCGTTTCTCTTGTGCTTTCTCGCTCCATAAAGCATCAACTTGGCAAAGACCCCGGCGAACTCCAGGCTGTGGCAAGCCGTGTTGCCGCCGGGGACTATGACATTCACGACGCGAATAGCGACAGTGTTGGCGTGTACGCTTCCATAGTCGCCATGGTGCAGGCGCTGAAAACTCACATTGAAAGCGCCCAGCGCGAATCGCTGGTGGCGCGGGAACAATCGGCCAAGGCAACAGAAGCCCTGCGCCAGACCGAAGCCGCAAATATGGAGGCCCAAAGCAAAAGCGAAGCCCTGAAGGTGGCCGCCGCCAGGCTTCAGGAGGTGGCCCGGATAGTGAGCGCCGCCACAGCGCGACTGGCCGCGCAGATCGAGCAGTCAGACAAGGGCGCGCAGGAAACCTCGGGCAGGCTGGGCGAGGCGGCTTCTGCCATGCAGCAGATGAATGCCACAGTGCAGGAGGTGGCGCGCAATGCGTCCGTTGCCTCGCAGGCCTCCACAGAAACCCGCGCCAAGGCGGAAAACGGCTCAGAAATCGTCAAGCGCTCGCTACGCAGCATTGATCAGGTGCATCAGGCATCCATGACGCTCAAGGGCGACATGGCCCAACTGCACGGGCATACGCAAAACATCAACCGCATCATGGGCGTTATTTCAGACATAGCCGACCAGACCAACCTGCTGGCGCTTAATGCCGCCATCGAGGCTGCCCGAGCGGGCGACGCCGGGCGGGGATTCGCCGTGGTGGCAGATGAAGTGCGCAAACTGGCGGAAAAAACAATGGCCTCCACCCATGATGTTGCCAACGCCATCAAGGCTATCCAGTCCAGCGCCACCCAGAGCATGGATTCTGTGGACAGGGCCGCACGACAGATTGAAGAAGCCAACACCTATGCCAGCCAGTCTGGTGCGGCCCTGAGCGATATTGTGGCCACGGTCGAGGGCACGGCGGATCAGGTCAACGCCATTGCCGCCGCCAGCGAGCAGCAGTCTGCCGCCAGCGATGAAGTAAGCCGAGCCATAACGCAGATAAGCGAAATGTCGCGCCAGACCTCAGCCGCCATGCGCGAAGCTGCGGATGCCGTGGCCGAACTGGCGGGGCAGACCCAAAACCTCATGGATCTCATGTCCAGCATGCAGCAGTAGCACAAAGAAAGGGGCTGTTCCGGCAGCGCAATGCGCATCTCTGCCGGAACAGCCCCATCGGCCCGAAATATTTTTTGTCTACGGCTCTTCCGCCACGGCAGGCTTGCACCGCCTGCCCAGCCAGCGGGCGATCACAGGGGGCAGCCAGCCAGCGCCCTTTTGCCCTGCCCCGGAGCTTCATCCCTGCTTGGCGTGTACTGCCTTTTGACAATATAGACGCCTGCCAGCACCACCGCTATGCCCAGAACTTCCAGACCCGACAATTTCTCTGTAAATATGGCCCACGAATACACAGCCGCAATGGCAGGCTGGCAAAGACAGATCACCGCAGAAAGGTTGACGCTGAGCTTGCCCTGACAATGCGTGAGCATGTTGTGCCCTATCACCTGTACACAGAGCGTAAGAGCCAGTATGGGCCACAAATCGTCCCAGCTTCGCGGAATCTGCAAGCCCTCCACAGCCCATGAGGCAAAAAACAGGCCCACGAGTCCGCCAACGGCACTGCCAAGCATTATGACGCTGCTCTCCATCCTGTCGCGCAGGCGGTAGGCAATAAGCAGAAATCCCGCGTAAAAAAAGGCCGCAGCCAGTGCCAGAAAATCGCCAAAATAGTTGCCCGGCACAGGGCTGGCCTTGCCCCCCACCAATAGCACCACCCCGGCAAGGGTAACAGCCGCGCCGGGAATGAACAGCCTCGGCAGCCGCTCGTGGAACAGAAAGTACGAAACAGGAATGACCGTGAACGGCGTCAGATTGGTGAGCAGGTTGGCATTGGCAACTGTTGTGTAGCTGAATGCCGTGTTCCACAGGGCTACGTCGCCCGCCAGAAACAGGCCGGATAACAGCAGCAGGACAACATCCCTGCCGCTGAGCCGCCCAAGCCTGCCATAGGCCAGCGGCCAGAGCAGAGGGATGGAAAACAGCATGCGGTACATCCCGGTATTGATGGGGGACAGGCCGCTCTGCCGCACAAATATGCCCCCGGTGGCCAAAAAGGCCACTGCCAGCACCGCCAGCAGAACGTATCTTGTGCCGTTCCCCCGCCGCATTCCGCCCTGCGGCGCAGTATCGCCTTGCGTGGACATGGAGCCTCCCATCCTTTTGTTGTGTTTGCTGCTCCCTTTGATACAGTGGACATGGCACCATCAAAAGTGCCACATGACACATATTTTATGGTGCCACCTGGGAGCAGACATGATCAGCACGGGCAAGGACGGCTCCGGGCCGCTGTATTTGCAGATATACAGCCAGTTGAAGCAGGATATTGCCTGCGGCGCGCTTGCAGAAGGCACAGTTCTGACCGGCAGCAGGATGCTGGCATCCATGCTGGGGGTCAGCCGCAATACTGTGGACAATGCCTATAGTCAACTGGTAGCGGAGGGCTACATAGCTGCCCGCAGGGGTGTGGGCTTTGTGGTGCAGCATGTTCCCAGCATTGACGCTCCAGCCGCGTCACCCGGGCACGCAGCGCCGCAAACTACGCAACGCCCCTCGCAGCTTGAAACATTTGCGCACGGGCAGCCCCTGATTTACGACCTGACAAACAGCAGCCACACCGTTGATCTTTTCCCCAAAAGCCTCTGGAAAAAATACACCTTTGAATGCCTTGAGATGCTGGAGAGAGAAGAAAAAATCTCTGCCTTGCAGGTCATGCAGGGCGAACCCTACCTGCGCAAAAACCTGCTGGCCTACCTCAAGCGCATTCGCGGCGTGAACTGCACGGAAGACCAGATCGTCATAACCTGCGGTTTGCAGCAGTCCCTGGAATATCTGTGCAAAATAGCAGCTCAGCGCGGGCAGAAAATCCTGATGGAAGAACCCGGCTTCAACAAGGCGGCTGCCGTGTTCCGCAACAACCACCTGCCTATCGAGACCGTGCCCGTGGACGATAACGGCTTGAAAGTGGCCGACCTGCCCCACAGGCCACAGGCCTTTGCCATCTACACCACGCCGTCCCACCAGTTCCCCACAGGGGTCACGCTCCCCATCGGCCGCAGGCATGCCCTGCTGCGCTGGGCGCAGAGCAACAACGTCTACGTGCTTGAAGACGACTTTGACAGCGAGATGCGCTACTATTCCAAGCCCATTCCTTCGCTGCAATCCATCGATACGGAAGCGCGGGTCATCTACCTTGGCACATTTTCCAAGGGCATATCCCCTTCCATCCGTATGGGGTACATGATTCTGCCGCCGCAGCTTGCCGCCGCCTTCCACGAAATGTTTGACGAATACAACAGCACCGTCCCCGTACTGAACCAGTACATCATTGGCCGCCTGCTCGAAACCGGCCAGTACGACAGACACATCCGCCGTCTGAGCCATGTGTTCAAAAACCGCCTTGAGCTGTTCATTCAGGAATTTTCCCGCCTGGGATCGGGCCTGCGCATTACAGGCAACGGCACCGGCCAGTATTTTCTTTTGCGCTTTTTTGCCGGTACAGATCAGAAGCTGCTCATAAAAAAAGCCCTGGAGCAGGGTGTGCGCGTCTACCCCACCATGCAGTTCTGGCAGGACAAGGCCGAATGCCCGCCGGACACGCTGTTTCTGGGTTTTGGCAAAATTCGCCTTGAAGACATACCAGATTGCGTGACGCGACTTAAGATTGCCTGGGCGGAATGGCTGCATTGAAAGGGGGCAGATAGCCGCCACACCGGGATGACCAGGCGGATGACCCGCCAGAACACTTCCGCATCCTGAATGCAAGAGGGCCTCTGCACGGCTTTGCACCGCACAGAGACCCCTAAGTGTTGCAAAAAAACAGCCCCTAGTTTTTCATGTCCACAATCAGCTCGGCCAGCCCCCTGGCCTGAACTGCCAGATCGGCCACGGCCTTTTGAGCCTCATTCATGGCTTCTGCCGTCTGGTGGGCAACCTGTGTGGCATCATCAATTGAATGATTGATTTCTTCGCTGGCGGCAGACTGCTGCCCGCTGGCCTCGGCAATGGCGTTCACCTGGCTGGCGGTAGCCTCAACGGTAGCCACAATTTCTTCCAGAGCCTTGCCCGACTGATTGGCAAAATCCGTGGCCTGCTCCACCTGCCCCACGGCACTGTCCATATCCGAAACGTTCTTGGCCGTGCTTTCCTGAATGGCCTTGATGGCGTTGCCCACATCCTGGGTTGAGCCAAGGGTTTTTTCCGCCAGTTTGCGCACTTCATCAGCCACCACGGCAAAACCGCGCCCGGCGTCGCCCGCGCGGGCAGCTTCAATGGCGGCATTGAGCGCCAGCAGGTTGGTTTGGTCCGCGATATCGGAAATAACACCCATGATGCGCGTAATGGCCTGCGAATGGTCGTTGAGTTCGGCCATGCCATCCCTGAGCCGCAACGAGACCTCGTGCACATGACCAATGCTCTGCACGGCTTTTTCCACAATGCCCGCTCCGCTCAGGGCGCGGTCACGTGTCTGGCTGGCCGAGGCAGATGCCGTTGCGGCGCTGAGCGCCACCTCCTGCACGCTGGCGTTCATCTGGTTCATGGCTGTCGCGGCCTCTGCAAGCATCTGGGCAGAATGCACGGCCCCTTTGTCCGACTGCTCTATCTGGGCCGAGAGCTGGGTAGAGGCAGTGCTTACGGCCTGGGCAACCTGCTCCAGCCTTTCCGCAGCCTGGAGCATGGCAGCGGTTTTATCCTTTGCCTTGAGTTCGGCTTCAAGAGCTTCCGCCTGCGCCTGCTGGGCTTCACTGGCGGCCTTTCCGGCAAGACGGCTCTGCTCCTCGGCCTGACCGATAAATTCCTTGAGCTTCACAACCATTGCGCTTAAGGCCTGTTGCAGGGTCGCCACTTCATCGCGCCCGGTTGTTTCAAATTCTTCATCAAGGTTGCCCTGCGCCACAGCGCGGGCATGCCGGGTTATGCCCGCCAGCGGCCGGGTTATGGACACGACCATCACATACGAAAGCGGGCAGACCACCAGCAACAGAACCGCCAAAAAACCACCGCCATAGATCGCCAGCTTGCTGTGCAGGATGGAGCGCATGGTGGTGATGAGTCGGTTTTCGGCCTTGTCCACATTGTCGATATACACGCCCGTGCCAATCCAGAAGGGCGTGCCCGCGATAGCTTCCGCATAGCCCAGCTTGAACACGTCGCCAGAGCCGGGCTTGGGAAACACAAAATCCACAAAGCCGCCGCCGCGCTGCGCGGCCCTGTACAGTTCACTGACATAGTGAACGCCCCTGCTGTCGGCGGTTGAAGCCAGATCCTTGCCGATCAGCTGCTTCTGCAAGGGGTGGGCAGCACTGACCGTGCCCTTGTACACATAAAAATACCCGGAGCTGTCATCCTCAAACCGGGCGCTGTCCACATACTGCGCGATGGTGCGCAACTGCTCGGCCTCGGGCTGGCCTTGCGTCATGGCTGCCAGACCAAGCGCCTGGGAGTGCGTGATATCCTTGATGCGCGCCCTTTGGGAGTCGAGCAGCATTTCCTTGGCAAGTGCCGTGCCGTCAGCAATGACGCCTTCCGTCATGCGTACGGACAGGCCCGCGATGGAAATAATCAGGGCGATCATGATGATGACAAAAAAGATAATCCGCTGACTGATGCTGAAATTTCTGAGCACGTCTTAATCTCCTGAAAAATCACGGTACAAACCGACACGCCGAAAAGCCGCGTCAACTCTCCTGCGCAGGCGCGCGCTGTTGGAGCAGGCGCGGGGCGCAAAAAAGTACCGCGCGGGCACAATGCCAGGGCAGGTCATACCAGCGTAACTGGCTGCGTAAATGGGCGGTCGCAAGGCAAAGGCGGGAAGCAATGTACACATGAACAAACCAAAAGCGGAAAGGCCATGCCCGTAAAATACGGCACACCGATGCAGCCCGCAGGATGCTCCGGCGCATGGAAGACAACAACTTTATATACAAGCTGTATGGCCTGATTGTGGCAAACAGTAATTATTTTTGCAACATGCAGAAGTCGATAAAATTGATCAATTTAGTATGACAACATCCCCTGCCTGTCTGAAATAATGTCGGCTGCGTCCCAATCCTCTACGGGCTGGCCCTTTGAAAGGAATCGGCTTTATGATTTTCAGCAGGTATAAAAATTGGGGCCTCTCACGGAAATACCGCGAAAAGCCCCAACAAAGCGCTTTCAGCCAGCGCTTGAAACAGCGGAACTAGTCTTTCTTGTCCTTCTTGAGCCAGGACATCATGCCGCGCAGTTCCTTGCCCACCTTTTCGATCTGATGTTCAGATTCGTTGCGGCGGGTGGTGAGGAACATGGGGTACTTGGCGCGGGCTTCAAGAATGAAGTTACGCGCAAACACGCCGCTCTGGATATCCTTGAGCACGCCCTTCATTTCCTTTTTCACCGTTTCGGTGATCAGGCGGGGGCCGGTGACGTAATCGCCGTATTCAGCGGTATTGCTGATGGAGTAACGCATGCGGGAAAGGCCGCCCTCGTACATAAGGTCAACGATGAGCTTCATTTCGTGCATGCATTCAAAGTAAGCCATTTCGGGCTGATAACCGGCTTCCACCAGGGTTTCAAAACCGGCCTTGATGAGGGCGGAAACGCCGCCGCAAAGAACGGCCTGTTCGCCAAAGAGGTCGGTTTCGGTTTCTTCACGGAAGGAGGTTTCAATAACGCCGGAGCGGGCGCCGCCGATGCCCTTGGCATAGGCCAGAGCAATCTTGAGGGCTTCGCCGGTGGCGTCCTGATGAATGGCCACGAGGCAGGGCACGCCGCCGCCTTCGGTGAAGGTGCGGCGCACCAGATGGCCGGGGCCCTTGGGGGCGATGAGGAACACGTCCACATCCTTGGGCGGCTGGATCTGGCTGAAGTGGATGTTGAAGCCGTGGGCGAACAACAGGGCCTTGCCCTTGGTCAGGTGGGGCTTCACGTCGTTTTCGTACACGGAGGCCTGCACTTCATCAGGCAGCAGAATCATGATCAGGTCGGCCTGAGCGGCGGCCTCGGCAGCAGACACGGGGGTAAAGCCGTGCTCCTTGGCCAACTCGTAGTTGGCGCCGCCGGGGCGCTGACCCACCACAACCTTGACGCCGGAATCACGCAGATTCTGGGCATGGGCATGGCCCTGACTGCCATAACCGATGATGGCCACGGTCTTGTTTTTCAAACAATTAAGGTCTGCATCCTGATCGTAATAAACTTTCATCTGAACATCCTCTGAGATCACTCATGGTTAGACAAAAAACATTCCTTCCCGCCCTTGCGGGAAGGACAGAGGGGGGCCAACTGGATACGGCGGGCAAGGCCGCCTGTGGGACGCTTTGCCAATGACCCGGGCTGGTTTGAATGGATATACTCACCACCCCGACCTCATGCGCGCTGTCAAGGAGACCTTGTGGGTCATTGACACGCTCACGGGCTAACGCTCCTATAATCTCGCGGCGCAAGGCCGCGCGACCGGATTCTTTACGCGCGGGGCAGCCATGCCTGGCGAGGTGCTTTGTGCCAAACACCCCGGCAAAAAGCCGCACTTCGCGTCCCGGAACCCTAATCCGTTTTCTTGGAACGACGCATGGCAACTGCGCCTGTGCGCGCCAGTTCCTTGATTCCAAACCGTTGCAGCAGGCTGATGATGGCGTCCAGCTTGTTCTGATCGCCAGTGGCCTCGATGGTCATCTCATTGGGGCTTACATCAACCACCTTGCAGCGGAATATTTCAACAGTTCGCAGAATTTCGCCCCGCATGGGGCCTTCTGCCTGCACTTTGACAAAGATCATTTCACGCGCCACAGCGGGAATATCCGCAAAATCCACCACCTTGATGACCGAAACAATCTTGTGGAGCTGCTTCATGATCTGCTCCAGAATAAGACTGTCGCCATCGGTAGTGATGGTCATGTGCGAAACGCCCTCTTCCAGGGCGGGGGCCACATTGAGCGAATGAATATTGAAGCCGCGACCGCTGAACAGGCCAGCCACGCGGGAAAGCACGCCGGGTTCGTTTTCCACCAGCACGGAAAGCACATGTCGTTGCATAGCCATCTCCCTTACACCAGCAACATTTCATCAAGCGCCGCACCGGCGGGCACGATGGGGTACACGTTTTCTTCGCGCTCTACCACCACGTCAATGAAGGCAGGGTTGGGCGAAGCAAGGGCCTTTTCAAGCACGGCCCGCATGTCTTCAGCCTTTTCAATGCGATAGCCTTCGGCCCCGTAGGCCTCGGCCAGCTTCACAAAGTCGGGCTGGGCTTCCATGTTGGTGGAACTGTAGTTGTTGTTGTAAAAGAGCTCCTGCCACTGCCGCACCATGCCCAGATAGCGGTTGTTCAGAATGACGACCTTGATAGGCAGCTTGTTGGCCACCACGGTTGCCAGCTCCTGAATGTTCATCTGCAGCGAGGCGTCGCCTGCCACAGCAATGACCTTTTTATCCGGAAAGGCAAACTGCGCCCCCACCGAAGCGGGAAAACCGTAGCCCATGGTGCCGAGGCCCCCGCTGGTCAGCAGGGTGCGCGGCTTGGTGAACGAATAGAACTGGGCCACCCACATTTGGTGCTGGCCCACCTCGGTGGCGATGATGGCATCGCCGCCGGTGATGTCGTAAAGGGCCTCAATGACCGACTGCGGCTTGATATTGCCGTTGCACTGGTAGCACAGGGGTTTGCTCGCCTTCCATTCGGCCACGGCGGCAATCCAGGCGGCATGTTCGCCAGCCCAGTCCTTGTTTTCCAGCTTGGCCTCGCAGATTTCTGCAATGCCCTCCAGCGCCAGACGGCAATCGCCAACCACAGGAACATGCACTTCCACATTCTTGCGAATGGACGTGGGGTCAATGTCGATGTGCACAATGCGGGCCTTGGGCGCAAAGGCCGCCAGCCTGCCAGTAACGCGGTCGTCAAAGCGCGCGCCCACGCACATCAGCACATCGCAATTGTTGATGGCAAGGTTGGCCGCGTAGGTGCCGTGCATGCCCACCATGCCCAGCCACAGGGGGTCTGTGGCCGGAAAAGACCCAAGCCCCATGAGGGTGCAGGTAACGGGTATGTTCAGCTTGCGCGCAAGGCTCGTCAGGGCCTCCGCCCCGTTGGACAGAATAACCCCGCCGCCCGCCAGAATCACCGGACGCTCGGCCTTTGCCAGTTCTTCCACCGAGCGGCGCAACTGGTTCAGGTTAGGCTTGTAGGTGGGGTTGTAGCTGCGCATGTAGACGTCTTCAGGCCAGACAAATTCCGCCCGCTTCTGCATGACGTCCTTGGGCAGGTCCACCAGCACCGGACCCGGACGGCCCGAGCGTGCAAGGTAAAAAGCCTGACGGATGGTCAACGCCAGTTTTGTGATGTCCTTGACCAAAAAATTATGCTTGGTGCAGGGCCGGGTAATACCCACGATGTCCACTTCCTGAAAGGCATCATTGCCGATCAGCTGGGTGGGCACCTGCCCGGTAAACACCACCAGAGGAATGGAATCGGAGTAGGCTGTGGCTATGCCCGTGACCGTATTGGTAGCTCCAGGCCCCGAGGTGACCAGGCATACGCCGGTCTTGCCCGAGGCACGGGCATAGCCGTCAGCCGCGTGCACAGCTCCTTGCTCGTGCCGTACCAGCACATGGCGTAGCTCGGGATGTCGCGGTAGTTCATCATAAATATCAATGACCGCACCGCCCGGATAACCGAACAGCACATCCACGCCCTCTCGCTTCATGGACTCAAGGAGAATCTGCGCACCAGTACATTCCATGTCCGACTCCTTAAAAAAAAGCCCGGCTATCCTTGTTTCTTCAGACGATCAAGAACGGCCATGAGCTGGGTTTTTCCTTCGAGCTTCTGCTTTTTCAATTGCTTGAGCGTCTGCTCTTCAGTGGGCGAACGGAAGGCCTTGCCTTCGAGCTTTTCCACCTGTTTTTCGTAGAGCACGTGATCTTCCCAAAGGGATTTCAGCTCCGGATCAGTGGTAGCGTACTTTTCCAGCAGTTCCAGTTCTTGCTGATCCATAAGAAATCTCCATTGTTAGATGTTCATAGGCTGTTGCCTGCGCATCAACTGAGGCTTTTGCTCAAGGGATCGGCCCGGCTGTGCCGCTGCGCCGTTGTGGCTTTGTGCAGCGCGGCTACAAGTCGTATGGGCTTATTCTCCTGGCGCGGATTCTCAGACATCCGCATGGAGCATATGAAAAAATCAGTCCTCCGGCGGCGCCAGTTCTTTTAATGGAGCGTCATCGCATACTGGGCCAGCGAGGTGATGACAATCCGGTTAAACAGCTCAATAGCCAGCAGCACCACCACGGGCGAAAAATCCATGCCGCTTGAATAGGTAAACGGCAACCATTTGCGCACACGGTAAAACACAGGCTCCGTAAGCGTGCGCAGGGTGCGCACAATAGGATTGTACGGATCGGGGCGCACCCACGTGAGCACCGCCGCGATGATGACAATCCAGAAATAAAGACTAAGCAGAGACCCGAGCACCAGGGCAATAGCGCTCATGGTATTGGCAACAACAATCATGCGCCCTCCAGCGTGGCTTTCTTTTATATTCGCAACGGGTTCAGGCCTTACAGGCCGGAAACAGGCGGCAGCACTGCGGCCAGCGCATTGTGCAGACCGGGGTAATCCGCCGCCGTAATCTCTCCCCGTAACGGGCCGCCATTAAAAGCGGCAAATATCACGCCCGCCCCCCGGGCTGCCTCCTTGTCGTGCTCGCTGTCGCCAACAAAAAGCACCTGTTGCGGAGGGCATTGCCACGCGGCGCATATATGCCGCGTACCCTCGGGCGAAGGCTTGGGTGCGGCTGTATCCGCCGCGACCACAGGATTAAAATAGGAGGGCAGGGAAAAAATGTCCAGAACCGTTTGTATTCCATCGAGCTTTCGGTTGGTGTGCACGGCCATGCGCACCCCCCTGCTCCGCAGATTGCCGATAAAGTCCATAAAACCAGGCTGTAAGCGCAGCATGGGGACGATATCGCGCTGGTAAATAACCTCATGTCGGATAACATGGTCGATCTGTCCGTGCAGAGCTGGCGGCACTATATGCAGCAGGGCCTGACGCGATGTAGCCATGAAACAGTAGTTTTCCTGTTCAATGGTCATGGGCGGCAGGCCAAACCAGGCGAGAACGCGATTGTAAAAGATGTTGTTCGCCTCGCGCGAATCAATCATCACGCCATCGCAGTCAAAGATAACGCCAGAAATGCCATGCGGGAACAAACCTTGCGCAGTGAGCGGCTGCGGGCTGCTCATGCTCCGGCCCTCCAGGTGATCCACACCCGCTCCGCATCAAGCGGCGGCTGCCCTGTGGGGCGGGTATGCCCAAGCAGCTTCCAGGCCGGGGCGCGGGCTTCTACCACCACGGGCAGCGGCGCGCCTGCGGAGGCCGATTCCGGCGCGCCAAGCAGGCCCTGATGTTCTGGGGCCGGGGCAAAATCCAGCATATCCAGCACGTCCTCGCGCATGGCCCCTTCAATAATAATAGGCGCATGGGGCGGCACAAAATAGAGCGCGTTGGCCGTCACCAGCCGCCACGGCGGCACAAGGCCAGTATCAAGAGCAATGGGCGAACCAAGGCGCACCAGATCGCCCGTAAGCGCATCCGGCGTCAGTCCGGGCAGGTCGTCATCCGGGTCAACACCCAGAGAAGCTGTCAGACTGCCTGCATTTTGGGCAAAATTCGCTGTCAGCTCCGCCAGATCAGCCAGGCTTTCCTCCTGCTGCCAGACCCAGAGCAGGGTCTTCTGCGCCTGAGTGCGCGCAATCAGATCCTTGCGGGCCGCCTCTGCCGCCAGAGCGGCTGCGGCATCGCCATCAGATTTTTCAAGGCTGGAGAGCATGGCCATTTCTGAACTGCGGCGCGCGGCGCGCGCGTTGCCAGCGGCAGCCGCGCCAACCGGCAGGCCGGAAAGGGCCGCATCGCCCATCTGTTGCAGATCGCCAAGGCAGGCCACGGCCTCGCGGGGTGAAAAGGGATAGGTATCCGGGCAAAAAAAACCTTCGGCAGGCGCATCAGGCAGACCGGGCCACAGGCGCAAAGCGCCAGCCCAGTGTGGGTCTGATCCTTTTCCGGCGGCAGAGGCCTGGCCGGACTGAGCGGACGCTTCAAAAGCGTGCAAAGGCAGTGGGCCGCGAAGCAATGGCAAAAGAATGGGGAAACTTTCTGTCATCATACTTCCTTTTGAGTCCTTAAGCATAGCCAGAGGAAGCCCGATGCGCAAGCCACGCTTCAAGCGGTTTCTTCACTATAGATTTCGACCTGTTTTTGTCGCTGCCGGGACGGTGCGCCTTTTTTCTCTCTGGACATCGCCGCGTCATCCGCCGCCACCACAGCACCAAAGCGCCGCCCCGATTCCGCATAGTGCTCGCGCAGCACGGTTTCAATGCGCTGGGCATCGCGGCTTTCCACAGCCTCAAGAATAAGGAGGTGGCGCTTTAAAAATTCGGTTGGCGTAAAAATTTTGTCCCATATCTTGTAGTACAGAAACTTTGAAATATGCCAACACGACTTGCGCGCCGTGTCTACCATCAACTTGTTGTCGCAACGCGACATCAGAGCGTTGTGAAAAGCGTCGTCCACATCGCTCAGGGCAGACAGGCCGGAGGCATGGCGGCACTGATCTTCTATCTGCTGAAACCGTTCGCGCAGCTCGCGCATGGCGGCATCGTCCATAAAGGGCAGCGAACGCACAATGCACGCGCCCTCGAGTGTTCCGCCCATGCAGTAGCTGTCTTCAATTTCTTTGGCGCTCATGCGCCGTATGTATTTTGCCTTTTGCGGCAAGTTGCTCACCAGGCCCTCAAGCGCCAGTGCCTGAACTGCCTCGCGCACTGGCCCACGGCTGATGCCCAGCTTTTCGGCAAGCGCCGCCTCCCGGACAGGATCGCCGGGCCTGAGCACGCCACTGAGCAGGCTTTCCTTAATATGCGCAATAACCTGGGCGCTGTATGTTGTGCAGAGATTGGCTTTCATGTGTTGACTGAACATGGTTTCGAAAAGGGAAACGCCTGCTGCGCCAGACGTAGGGGCGATGCGGGCACAAGGCCCTGCCGTTCTGTTCAATTAGCAGAGTTGCTGGCCTGGGTCGAGGGGGCAAAAAGCCGCAAACCGTCGAGGCCCAGCCATAACCGCCCCGCGCAGCCCGGCGGTCAAGCCGCTCGCGCATCTGCATTCGCCCCACATATAAAAATAAAAGTGTTTAATTTTATATTGTTATGTAAATTGTGAAATTTTACCCTTGACGATCTCCGCAAAACTAATCACAGTTTCAAAAAATGTTAACATTTAACATTTTACAAAAAGGAAATCCAAAAAGGCTGCAGACACGCATGTGCACAGCAGCCTCCCCCCTGATTATTGAGCAAACGATCTGTGGACCGCAGATCGAGAACGGATAAGGCGGTAAGGAAAAGATTGATCCGAACATCTTAACCTCTGGGGACGCATATGGGTACACCACGCGCAAAGCGGTCAATTCCTTTGTATGCACAGATTCTGACGGGACTTGTCGTCGGAGCCGTCATCGGCTTTGCATGGCCGGATTTCGGCAAAACCCTTCAGCCCATCGGCACTGCCTTTATCAAGGCGATCAAGATGATCGTCATCCCTCTGGTGTTCTGCGCCATCAGCCTTGGCATAAGCAAGATGAGCAAGGATATAAAACAGCTGGGCAGGCTCGGCGGGCTGGCCTTTCTCTGGTTTTACACGGCAACCGGATTCGCCATCGTCACCGGCATAACCCTCAACCACTTTTTTCACCCAGCGCAGGGCGTGGAGCTTGAATTTACGGATACAGTACCCGCCAATCTGGCCTCGCACATAGACTGGACGAGATTTTTCCTCGATATCATACCCGACAACATCATCATGGCTGCGGCCAATCAAAAACTTATTCCGGTGATCTTCTTCGCCATATGCTTCGGGCTGTGCATCGGCATGGTTGGTAAAAAAGGCGAATGCGTCATTGCGGGCATGGAGGGCATTCTTGAAGCCATGTTCAAGATGACCAAGGGCGTTGTTGCGACGTCGCCTCTTGCTGTGGCCGCCATCATCGCCTGGGCCATCGCCTCGCAAGGTACTGTCCTGTTGCTGGCTATGGGCAAGCTCATCGGAGTATTTTACATTGGCATTGTCATTCTCGTTTGCATATTTATGATCATTGTCAAGCTGATGGGCGTCTCACCCATGGAGACGACAAAAAAAATCCTTGAGCCGTTGCTGCTTGGCTTCACCACCTGCTCCTCAGAAGTAACTCTACCCGTGCATATGGAGATACTGGAGCGTAGCGGCATTCCCAAACGGGTTGTGTCATTCGTCATTCCGCTTGGCTACAGTTTCAACTTGGACGGCGCGGCCCTGTACCAGTCGCTGGCCATCACCTTCCTGGCCGAGCTGTACGGGCTGCACCTGGACGGTCCACAACTGTTGACCATTCTCATAACAACCCTCATTGCCAACAAGGGCACGGCCAACGTACCCGCCGCCGCTCTTGTGGTCATAGCGGTTCTTTGCCAGACGCTGGGCCTGCCTGTTGAAGCCATAGGCATCATCACGGGCGTGGACCGCTTTATGGACATGGGCAGAACATTCATCAACGTCTACGGCAATACGGTTGCCTGCATTGTTCTGAACAAGTTTGGCGGCGGGCATCTTGCCGACAGCGACACCCGCGAAAGCATGGAGAGAACCTGATGAACACCAAGCAGGAAAAAATTGTCGGCATTCTGGGCGGCATGGGGCCAGAGGCGACCGTGGACCTTCTGCACCGCATTATCGCCCGCACCGATGCGCGGGACGACATAGACCACGTGCGCTGCATCGTGGACAACAATCCCAAGGTTCCCTCGCGCATCAAGGCCCTGCTTGAAGGCGGCGGCGAAGACCCCGGCCCGTGCATGGCCGAAATGGCGGGCAAGCTTGAGGCCTGGGGAGCAGATTTTTTGTGCATCGCCTGCAACACGGCCCACAACTATTACGGTGCGGTGCGCGATGCCGTGCGTATTCCAGTTTTGAACATGATTGAGCTGACCGTGGAGGCTGTGGCGCGGCAGCGCCCGCGGGTAAACGCACTCGGCATTCTGGCGTCCCCGGCTGTACGGCTGACGCACCTGTATGACGGCCCATGCGCTGAGCACGGCATCAAGCCCGTTTTTGCCTCGCCAGAGGAGGAACAGAAGCTCCTCAACGTCATCAAAACTGTCAAGGCCGGCAACACCGGGGCCGACGCGCGCGCCGCTCTGACGGAGATAGCCGCCCACGTCAAAAGCCGCGGGGCGCAGGCGCTTGCCGTGGCCTGCACCGAGCTTGGCATCATCAGCGGTCATTACGGCCTCCCTACAGTGGATGCTGCCGACATTCTGGCAAAAAACATTGTGGATACGGCCAAGGGTGTCAGACCCCTATGGCCTTCACATAGCTAACAGGCTGCATGAGCCTGCAACCAAGGAGTATTTGTATGAACCTTGCACAGTTTCCCCGCCGCGGTTACGTCAAACAGCCTACACCAGTAGAGCCCCTTCCGGCTTTCAGCAAAGCTCTGGGCGGAAAGGTCAACATCTGGATAAAACGGGACGACACCCTCCCCGGCACCGGCGGCGGCAACAAAACCCGCAAGCTCGACTTCTGCATCGCCGACGCGCTGACCAAGGGATCCGACACCATCATCACTTGCGGCGCGGTGCAGTCAAATCACTGCCGCCTTACCCTGGCCTGGGCGGTAAAAGAAGGGCTCGACTGCCACCTTGTGCTCGAAGAACGCGTGCCGGGCAGTTATGATCCCCAGTCTTCGGGCAACAACTTTCTCTTCCAGATGCTTGGGGTGTCATCGGTCACGATTGTCCCCGGTGGCAGCCCCATGTTGCAGGAAATGCAGAAACTCGCAGACAAACTGGCCGCCGCTGGCCGCAAGCCGTACATAATACCTGGGGGAGCCTCCAACAGCATCGGGGCGCTGGGCTATGTGCAGTGCGCCCAAGAGCTGCAGCAACAGATGTTTGAGCAGGGCTGCAACTTTGACCACGTGATTGTTCCCAGCGGCAGCGCCGGTACGCACGCGGGTTTTTTGCTGGGCATGCTGGCCTGCAATATGAACATCCCTGTGACGGGCATCGGCGTTAACCGCAAAAAACCAGTGCAGGAGCAGGCCGTGTTCGACCTCATGCGCCAAACCGCCGACCTCATCGGCGTGGTCGTCAATATCCCGCGCGAAACCGTAGTGGCCTACGACGATTACGTTGGCCCCGGCTACTCCCTGCCCACGGCCGCCATGGCCGAAGCGGTAACCCTGCTGGCCCGCACAGAGAGCATCCTGCTTGACCCCGTGTATTCCGGCAAGGCCATGTCTGGCCTCATCGATTTTGTCCGCAAGGGCATGTTTCCCACAGGCAGTAATGTCCTTTTCCTGCACACTGGGGGGTCTCCGGCTCTGTTCGCATACGAGGACACCTTCCGCAAAAGTTGGGCCTAGCCCGGCGGCCAAGCAAACGCTCTGTTCCATAACCGGGCAGCCATGCGGCCCTGCCGCAGCAGCCGAGGCACTACGTATTTTCAAGCGAAGTTCCCCGGCTGCGGCCAAGGCCCGGGGCGCTCGCGCCGCACTGCCCACGGTCACGCATGCAGCATCATATTGTCAGGCCCGGCGTATTCGCATATAACCACGCCAGCAAAGCCGCCACATGTGCGGCATGCAGACATCATCACCAGCCGGCCTCCGGCTCAGAAGGAGTAGAAAGATATGGAACAGGGCACCATCCGCCTGAAGACAGGCCTTGCTGAAATGCTCAAAGGCGGCGTGATCATGGACGTCACCACTCCCGAACAGGCTAAAATCGCCGAAGCAGCGGGAGCCTGCGCAGTCATGGCCCTGGAACGCGTACCTGCCGATATTCGCGCCGCAGGCGGCGTGGCCCGTATGGCCGACCCCACCATCGTCAAGCGCATCATGGAAGTGGTGAGCATTCCCGTCATGGCCAAGGCCCGTATCGGCCATTTTGTTGAAGCCCGCATCCTTGAGGCCATGGGCGCCGACTACATTGACGAAAGTGAAGTGCTCACCCCCGCTGACGACAAGTACCATATCGACAAGCGCGACTTTACCGTGCCTTTCGTGTGCGGCTGCCGCAACCTGGGCGAAGCCCTGCGCCGCATCGCCGAAGGTGCAGCCATGATCCGCACCAAGGGTGAACCCGGCACCGGCAACGTGGTTGAAGCCGTGCGCCACTGCCGTCAGGTTATGGACGACGTGCGCAAGCTGTGCAGCCTGCCCGAAGCCGAAGTTGCCAACTACGCCAAAGAAATCGGCGCTCCTCTTGAAGTGTGCTACGCCGTTCGCAAGGAAGGCCGCCTGCCCGTGGTGAACTTTGCCGCTGGCGGCATCGCCACCCCCGCTGACGCCGCCATGATGATGCACCTCGGCTGCGACGGCGTGTTCGTCGGCTCCGGCATCTTCAAGTCCGGCGACCCGGCCAAGCGCGCCAAGGCCATTGTGCAGGCCGTGACCAACTACAATGATTTCGCCATGCTGGCCGAAATCTCCCGCGATCTGGGCGAACCCATGGTGGGCATTGAAATTTCCACCATTCCTTCTGCCGAACGCATGCAGGAACGGGGTTGGTAATGTCGCAGCTTTGCGTAGGCGTTCTGGCTCTTCAGGGAGCCTTTCGCGAGCATGTGGCCGCTGTTGCCAGCCTTGGTGCGACGGCCCGCGAGGTGCGCCAGCTCAAGGATATTGAGGGCATTGATGCCCTGATCATTCCCGGCGGCGAGAGCACCACCATCGGCAAACTGCTTAACGAATGGAACATGCTTGAGCCCCTGCGCCAGCGCATACTCGACGGCATGCCCGTTTACGGCAGTTGCGCCGGGCTTATACTGCTGTGCCGCGACATTGAAAACTCAGACCAGCCACGCCTGGGCGTGCTTGACGCCACCGTGCGCCGCAACGCCTTTGGCAGGCAGGTGGACAGCTTTGAAACCAATCTGAGCATACCCGAGATCGGGGCAGACCCCCTCCCGGCGGTTTTCATTCGCGCTCCTGTCATTACCGGCGTGGGCGCGGGCGTAAAGGTGCTGGCAGAGGTTAACGGTCAGGCGGTAGCCGTGCGTCAGAACAATATTCTGGCCACGTCCTTCCACCCCGAGCTTACGCCAGACACGCGCATGCACAGCTACTTTCTGTCCTTCTGCGACAAGTAGGCCGCTGCGGGAATCCGCCGACAAAGCCTGATATAAAGCCCGTCCCGCAATGCGGGGCGGGCTTTTTTGCATGGGTCGCCCACCCCCGGCCCTAGCTGCCACCCCTCCAGCGATTTCCCTCCACAACTTTGCCGCCAACATGACGCACAAATTCACCTGGGCGTCACCGTACCGCAAACCAGACCGTTCATGATGCCCCAAGAGCAACAGTTCAACCACCGGAAATTCTCCGGAGGAGGCAGACATGGACAATTTGCACACTTTGCAGCGTCTTCAGGGCGAACTGAACGAAGAAATGCACCGTCTCACCCTGCTGCGCGATGTTTTTCAGGCTCAGCACTGCGCGGACGAACTGGACGCGGCCAGCCATCTTGAGGCGGCCCACATAGCCCATTGCAGCGCCCGCCGCAGCTCCCAGCGCATCCGTGAAATCCAGAGCCTTGTGGCGCTTCTGCGGCACGGCGGCCCCCGCCGCTGCGAAGAATGCGGCGAGGATATTCCCCTTGCCCGCCTCATGGCCGCACCTGGGGCGACCCGGTGCTGCGAATGCCAGCAGAACATTGAAAACGACCTGCGCACAAACATGATCCAGATGAAGGCAACGCCGCTTCCTCATGAAGTGTGCGCCGAATACTGTTAGACTCCCCAATGTTACCCTCGCCCGGACCGGCGCGCACAGAGCGCAGGAAATGGAACCAGCCGAGCATGCCACGCGCATGCCCAGCCCAAGCACAGGAGAATCCCCATGCCCGGCAATGCTGATATTTTACCCCTTGCACCTGGCCGCCCACTGGTCAGAAGCGTCGGGCGGCTGGCCCGCGCCCTCGCCCGTCAGCTTTCGGGTTTTGC
Organism: Desulfovibrio sp.; assembly: GCF_019422935.1. NCBI lineage: Bacteria > Pseudomonadati > Thermodesulfobacteriota > Desulfovibrionia > Desulfovibrionales > Desulfovibrionaceae > Desulfovibrio > Desulfovibrio sp. The sequence goes on from NZ_JAHZCJ010000003.1 coordinate 118,494, forward strand.
CAGGTTGGAAAAAATGGCCGACACTCTGCCCCAGTGCGGCGATCCTCAAACCTTTGCCACCGCCTGCCTCACCGCGTTGGATGTGCGTACGGAATGCCTGCGCGGCGATCTGGAGCGCATCCCTGCCCAGGGGCCGGTGGTGCTTTTTGCCAACCATCCCTCTGGCGCTCTTGAAGGGGTGATGCTTGCAGCCCTCTGCGGCAAGGCGCGTCCCGACCTCAAAATTCTTGCCAGCGATGCACTGCTGCGCATTCCCCAACTGGCGCAGCTGGCCCCCATGCTGCTACCCCTGAATCTATCTGGGGGCGCAGCCGCCAACGCCGCGGTGCTGCGCACTGCCATGACCCACCTGCAGTCAGGCGGCGCACTGGGTATTTTTCCCTCAGGGTGCGTGGCCCGCTGGCAATTGGGGCGTGGCATTGCGGAACAGCCATGGTCGCGCCTGCTCAGCAGGCTTGGCGGGCGCAATGCCGATATTCCCGGCCTGAATTTTGTTCCTTTGCATATGTCCGTACGGCAAAACCCCCTGTTTATCGCCGCAACAGCGTTCAAGGGAAACGTGGGCGAGGCCCTGTTGCCCAATACCCTGTTCAGACAAAGGGGAAGCACTGCCCGCATGATCGTTGGCGAAGCCATCCCCGCAGAGATTCTGACCGGGCTGGATCATGAGCAACGCACGCACTGTCTGGGGCTTTGCCGTTCTGCTCTGGGTTCTGAACACGGCGCAGCCGGGCACGCAGCCAACTGCCAGCCCCTGGCCCCTGCCGCTGCCAAGATGGATATAATGGTCAGCCTTGCCGCCTTGCCGGAAAACCGCATGCTGGCCCGCGAAGGCCGCTACTGCGTCTATCTGCTTGAGGGCGATGAATCACCCCTGTTGCTGGACGAACTGACCAGAAGGCGCGAAGAGGCCTTCCGCGCGCTGGGTGAAGGATCGGGACAGGCGCGAGATACCGACCGCTACGACCCCCTGTATTCACACCTTCTGCTCATGGACGAAGAAGGCAAAAACATTGCCGGTTCATACCGGGCACGCGTGGTGCGGCCAGAAGGAACCTGGCAGTATGACAAAAAACGCCTCTACACTGCCTCGCTCTTTGAATACGAGCCGGAATTTTTCCACCAGTGCGGCAATGCACTGGAACTGGGGCGCGCCTTTGTCTGCCCCGAATACCAGCGCGATTACACGCCCCTGCTTCTGCTGTGGAAGGGCATTGGGCAGATGGCCCTGCGCAATGGCGTACGCACCCTTTTTGGCCCGGCCAGCATTGGCCTCAACTACCGCCCGCAATCGGTAGACCTGCTCTGGCGGCACCTGCGCCTGCGCCATTGGGATACCCCTCTGGCAAGCATGGTACGTGGCAAACAGCCCCGCAAACTGCGCCAAGAGCTGCCCTTTGCCCAGCATCTTGATTACAAGTCTGTCAACGCACTGGTACGACAGATGGAGGGCGGGCGCACCCTGCCCATACTTTTTAAACACTACCTGCAACTGGGCGGGCGCATTGCCGCCTTTCACGAAGACAGAACCTTTGGCACCCTTGATGCCCTGCTGGTGGTGGATCTGCTCAACGCACCCGACAAACAGTTGCGCCGCTATGTGGGTGAAGAAGGTATGCGCAGGCTCCGCGAGGGCAGCTGGCCCGCGTAGGACAGCCCAAATTTGACGCGCCCCCTGTTTTTCGGGTTCTGCACACACGCAAAGAAGCCCCTTTCGGGGCTTCTTTGCGTATACAAAACATCTTCGATTTTATGACTACCGCTTTTCCGCGGGTTCCTTGTCCTCAGGCTTGAGGTAGGGCAGATAGGTGGGGTCTGTGCCCATGATGTGCTGCACCAACCAATCCTTAAGAAAGGTCAGCAGATCCATGCTCACGGTAGCGGTGCCCATGCGCAACTGATCTTCCACCTCATCCAGCTTGGCAACAAACTTTTTATGGATCTTCATGTGTTCCGTTGCGGCCTTGTAAGCGGGAACATTGAACAGCCTTTCTTCATCGCCAAAGTGGGTGGCCGTGTAGTCGCGCAGCTTCTTGAGCACCGTGATCATTTCAGTCACGGGCTTGTTGTGCGTCATGGCCTGATGCAGTTCGTTGATATACTCCACAAGGAGTTTGTGCTCCCTGTCCACCAGGGGCACATGCAGCTCGAGCTTGGGCGTCCACTCCACGAACTTGTCGGAAAGGGCCTGGTCAAAGTCGCCTGCAACAAGCGCGTTGACGATCATATCCAGCTCTTCCATGCCGCTCTGGAAGGTCAGCAACGAGGCCGTAAACATCTCCATGTTTTTGGAGGTGCTTTCTGCCACATCTCGGACTTCTTCCAGCGCACCGCTGGTTCCAGTGCTCTGCTCGGACTGCTCAGCGGCACCGGCAGCGATGCTGGCGAGGTGCCCGGCGGTATCCGCCATGCTTTGCAGAATAGCACGCATCACATCACCGGCATTGGTGGCCTTGTCTGCCGCGTCCACGCTCAATTGCGCGGCCTTGTCCACAGTCAGCACATTGCGCCGGGTTTCATCCTGAATGGCCTTAACGGCCTCCTCGACTTCCTTGGTGGCGCCCATGGTTTTTTCAGCCAGCTTGCGCACTTCGTCGGCCACCACGGCAAATCCGCGCCCGGCCTCGCCAGCGCGCGCCGCTTCAATGGCGGCGTTGAGGGCCAGCAGATTGGTCTGGTCTGCCACTTCGTTGATGACGCTCATAACCTGACCGATATTGCTGGCTTTTTCGCCCAGCCCGGCCATGGCTTCCTTGAGTTGCACGATGGTGTCGCGCACACTGTCAATGGAGCCAACCGCGCCTTCCACTTCCTGCTCGCCCGTGGCGGCGCTGGCGCTTGAATTCTGGGCGTTTTCCGAGAGTTCACGCACACGCAGGGAGGCCTGACTGGCAGAATCGGCCACGCGCTCCATAGCCGCGCCTGTTTCCACAAGTCTGTCGCGCTGCACGGCAACGCCGCCGTTCACGTCCGTAATGAGGCTGGCAAGCTTGCGCATGTCGCCAGAAAGTCTGGTGCACACCGCATGGGCCTTGTGCAGAGCGATAACGCCCTTTTCGCGCCGTCCTCGCAAGGTTACGACAAGTTCCTCAGATTCCTTGAGCTGCTTGGCGAGTTCGCTGTTCTGCGCCTGCAAGGATTCCACAACCTGAGCGTCCGCCTTGGTTTTCAGCGTTTCACGCAGGCTTTCAATGCACTGCATGGCCCGCTGTTCCACATTGTCATCAGCAGATGGCGATGATGTCTGAGCGTCCAGATACTGCGCCAGACGGGCGGCACGGGAACGCCCGCTCAGCCAGAGCCAGATGTTTGCACCGGCGCAGACAAAAATAATGCCGACCACCAGCCAGCTCATCCCCTGTATACCGCCCAAAACGGCCAAACCGCCCAAAGCGGCAATGATTACTACCTGCAGCACAATGCCCATATATGCCTACCTTAGTTTATCTTGCTTATCGGCTTTTTTCTAACTACCCTTACCCCTAATAGTTGTAAATCGCAGATATCATGAATAGGAGGATATCCATGAAACTATTTGATTGCAGAGGGCTGGCCTGCCCCCAGCCCGTCATGCGCGCCCGCGACGCACTGGCAGCAGGAGCAGCCGCCCTTGAAGTGCTGGTAGACAACGAGCCTGCACGGGAAAATGTGCGGCGTTTTCTGGAAGGTCGCGGCTTTGCCGTTGCGACCAGTCAGGAAGGCCCCGACTGCTGGCGCATAACGGCAAGCGCCGATGAAGCTGCGGCATCCGCCCCGCAGCAGGCTGCGGAAGCTTCCCGCCCCTTAGGTGAAACCAACCGGACGCTGGTGCTCATCACCACTGAGACCATTGGCCGTGGCGATGACGGGCTGGGCGCAAAACTCATGGGCAATTTTGTGGCAACCCTGCCTGAGCTTGGCCCCCGGCTGTGGCGCATTGTGCTGATCAACGGCGGCGTCAAACTGGCATCCCAGCCTGGCCCTGCGCTCGACGCCCTTAAAAAAATGGCGGCCGATGGCGTTTCTGTGCTTGTGTGCGGCACCTGCCTTGCGCACTTTGGCCTGCTGGAGGCCAAGGAAGTGGGCGACACCTCAAACATGCTTGATATCGTCACGAGCCTTGACCTCGCGGACAAGGTCATCCGTCCCTGAGCCACCGCCCCTCGGGCATGGGCTGCCTTAACGCGCAAAAAGCGGCATGGATTCCATGCCGCTTTTTTTGTTGTGGAGCAAAGCCACATAGTTTTTCATTTCATACTGCTGTCAGGCACTCGGAGCTGAGGGGCATAAACCACAATGCAAAGCAAGAAAAACGGCGCGGAAAGCCCGCGCCGTTTTTCATACCGTGATGTCTGCCACAGGCCTGTCCCACCAAGGGGGATCAGGCAAACGACCTACATCCTGGAGGACACTGTATTACAGGGCCGCCTTGTAGATAGCCGCCACAGCCGCGTCCGTCATGGAGCGGGGGTTGGTAAGGCCGCAGGCGTCCTTCTGGGCGTTAGCGGTCATGGTGGGAATATCGGCTTCGCGTACTTCCTTGCCGTACTTCTTGCCAAGAGCGACCAGGCCATCAGGGATACCCACGTCCTTGGACAGGATGTTGATGGCGGTGATGGCTTTGCGCGAGGCTTCGTCAGCGCTGATGCCCTGGGTGAGTTCGCCCAGGAGCTGGGCAATGCGGCCAAAGCGGCGGCGGCTGGAGATGCGGTTGTATTCGCACACATGGGGCAGCAGGATGGCGTTGCATTCGCCGTGGGGCAGGTCATAGAAGCCGCCAAGCTGGTGAGCCATGGCGTGCACGTGGCCGAGGCTGGCGTTGTTGAAAGCCATACCAGCCAGATACTGGGCATAGCACATGCCTTCGCGGGCTTCCTTGTCCCGGCCGTTGGCAACGGCGCGGCGCAGATAACGGTTGATGTATTCCATGGCCTTTTCAGCGCAGGCATCGGTCATGGGCGTGGCGGCGGTGGAAACATAGGCTTCCACAGCGTGGGTCAGGGCGTCCATGCCCGTGGCCGCAGTCAGGGCCGGGGGCATGCCCATCATCAGGACGGGATCGTCAATGGCCACGCTGGGGGTACAGCGCCAGTCAACAATGGCCATTTTCACCTTGCGCGAGGTGTCGGTAATAATGCAGAAGCGCGTCATTTCAGAGGCGGTGCCAGCGGTGGTGTTCACTGCAACATACGGGGGGAAGGGCTTTTTGGACTTGTCCACGCCTTCATAGTCATGAATCTTGCCACCGTTGCCTGCCAGAAAGCCCACGCCCTTGCCGCAGTCATGCGAGCTGCCGCCGCCAAGGGTAACGATGCTGTCGCACTTTTCCTTTTTGTAGAGGTCAAAAGCTTCTGCAACGTTTTTGTCCGTGGGGTTCGGGATAGTCTTATCGTATATGGCATACTTCATCTTGGCGGCATCAAGGATGTCGGTGATCACTTTAAGGATACCGGCATTAACGATGCCCTGGTCAGTTACAACCAGCGGCTTCGCGCCATTGATGCTCTTCAATCGAGCAGGAATCTCTTTGGAACATCCCTCGCCCACCAGGGTGACGTTGGGGATAAAGAACGAGGTGATCTGACCCATATGCATGCTCTTAAGATCCGTACTCATTCGTAACTCCTTTTGTTATACAGAACGATATCAGTGCGAAATGCTCTGTCGTAAGTATGAAAGACTCCTGTGGAAAAAAATATACCATATAAAAAACCAATGCAAGCATAACAAAGCATTTGGTTAGTTCTTTTTTTCCTTTTAGTTTCACATTCAAATGTTCTTTTTTGCACAATCAACTAGAGTGTAAAATTATTTTTTGCACAAGCACATCTTTGATTGATTGACCACACAATGCACTCGCTTAAAATAAAACCGTGAAAAAACAGATGACTAACAGTTTTGCATTGTACTTTTGCCGCAACAACAAAAAACCACCGGAGCAGGCGAACCTGCAACGGTGGTTTGAAGACGGGAACCGCGTCGTTCCCATACTTCCGGTGTGTACTGGCGCTGCCTGTCAGGCAGGAGCGCCCTGTGCCCGGCGCAAAAGCAAAAGCCGCGCCCGCTGTATGATTTATTCAGATGATGCCCGCGTAGCAGGCAAGACCTGTTCCCTTGCTATCCTTTGCCTACTCTGGCCTTCCGGTATCAGCTACGATCAGTTGTCAGAAGGTTCCCGGCTCCCGCATCTTTCCGGGGCGGCACAGGCGGCTTAACCGCCTCAGATATTCTTTACGCTTATCGAGATAAAAAGCCAGTGGGCGGGAGAAATTACGTCCAAGCAATCCGTCCACCAGCATCTGGCTGACCTCGCGTTCTCGCGTCAACACAAGCTGCGCCCGCGCAAGCACGTTGCGGTCAGCCTCGGGCATGGCTCTGGCAATCTGCCGAAAGGCATCCTGCGCGCGGGGCTGGTAGAACCATATATACATGAGGTCAAGGGCGTTAATGATGAAAGCCCGTTCAAGCTCCTTGCCCATCACCCCGCCGCTGCCCTGCAAGCCGCCGGATTTCGCCAGCTTGATCAGAGCATCTTCGTCAGGGAACAGCAATTCCAGCCGCGTGTAGCAGTCAAAAACATTGGCAAGCTTGCTGCGATAATCCCATCTGCGCATGCGCAGGTTCACCTGGCTGTCGGCATAACCTTCAATGAGAGCTGCAACCGAATCCGAGGCCATTTTGGAAATAACCGCAGCGCTCGGCACAAGATACATGGCAGGATTATCCACCCCCAACAGAAAGGCCACCTGATACAGCACCCAGTTGTACAGCGACGACACCGGGATGGCCAGAAGGCTGCGAAACAGATTGCCAATGGACGCTTCTTTGGGAAAACCGCGAAACACATTGTGCGCGCACAAATAAATGCCGTTAACAAGGCTGAGCACGCCAAACACCACCCAGGGGTTCTGGGCGGCAGTAATGCCGAGCGTTTTGTCGAGCAGCAGCACGCGCACCAGCATTTCGAGCAGCAGCACCGAAAAACCCGTGAACATGAGCGAATCGCACAATCGGCTCACGTTGACCTGATCTTTCCAGTGAATGAGCGTGGAACGCGTTGCCCCCTTGGCAGCCATGACCATCTGCACCACGTTGCGGAATCCCGTAATGCCAAACCAGATAAAGGTACCGCACCAGGCGAGGAACCACCAGTTCTGCGTGTACATAAAGGAGAAGAACGCCGGGCAGAAGCCCATGAGCACCTTGAGGCAGTTGCTCACAAAACTGTTTAAATAGGCTGGCCCCAAGGGTTCGCTGCTGCCTTTCTCGCAGGTTTTGCCCAGCAGCCCGTTGCCGCAGGCAAGGCTCAAACCGCCAAGGTTGAGTACGTTGCCCTTGGTGCAGATGCGAAAGTCCACGCTGGCGGTCTTCCACACAGACTGGCGTTCCATGCCCATATGGCGGCAGCCGGGCAGATGGCGCAGCAGCCGCAAGGCTTTTTGCCAGGGCGAAGGATTGCGGGGTTTGCTGTAACGCACGCATTCTTCAACCGGCGAACACACGGGGATATCCGGCTGTTTTTGATCCCTTGCGTAAAATTTGCGGCTGCGGGCGGGCAGGGTTTCGCGCAGCACAAAACCCATGCCGTAGGAATCGCGGCTCACCGAGCTTGTGCCAAGGCGTGAACCAAGGGGCTTGTTGCGATAGTGCTCCCACAATTTCGGCACGTTGTGCAGAATATGGCGGAACTTTGCCGCGCGCTCCTCGTCCTGGGTGCTCATACGGCGCACCATCGTGCGGATCATCTGCTTCACACGCGGGCCAAGCCCTTCATTGAGGGCCTGCTGCAACTCGCTGATGGCCTTGAGGCAGGAGTGCTTGCCTTCCATCCAGCCGCGCATGTTGAAAATTTCCAGATGACTGATGCTGCCCCGGCTGTCCCACAAAAGCTCCGCCACGTCTTCCACGCTCAGCCCCTTGGTGGTCAGCACAAGGCGGTAGCCGGGGTTCAGTTCCGAAAGCTCGCGGGTAATGTCGCCCACAGAAAGCTGCATGAGCGGCGGCAGGTCGCCGTGCGCGCAGGGCTTGTTGAGGTCGGGCATTTCCGGGTGTTCCTGGGGCGAAAGCCAGTGGTCGGCGATGTATTCAGCGCTCAGGTTGTCCAGAAAAACCAGTTCGGCCCTGGCCTCTTCGCTATCGCTCTCAAGCAACAGGGCTGCGCGTTCACGCAGTGAGGGTTGCACATGCGCATGCAGCGCCTCGGCAAGATGCAGTCCAGAGGCCTGCCCCCGGCCCACATGCCGCGAAAAACCCTCGCCGGTCAGTTCCGGCACAGGCACTCCCCACTGGGCTTCAAGCTGCGGGCGCTGGATTTCGTTCCAGAGCGCAAGGCTTTCGAGCACGCGTTCACGACGCCAGCGCAGCACCTCGCGGCCCCGCTTCATGAGTTCGGCAACCTTGGGGCTGTGCAAAAACTCCAGAAAATCCTCGTTGGAGCTGAAACCACGGGGAATCCAGAACAGACTGATGAAACGCCCGTAAAAAGGCAGATGAAATTCCAGACCAATACGCACGCCGATGCCGGTGATTTCCGCTGCGCGCAGAATTTCGCGCGCTGCCTCGGGCTGCACCCAGTATTCATAGGCCACAGTAAGGGAACGCATACCCTTGATCCATGCGTCCATGATCAGGTGGGTGGGTGTTTTGCGGCCCTTGGTGTTGGCGTCATATACATGGTCGTCAAAAGCGAGCTGATTCCAGCTTTCGGGCATTTCAGGCAGATGATAGCGCGCAAGCATGCGGCGCACCACGCGCGGCGTTCCCTGCACGGTGCGACGAAAATCGTGCGCCAGCTTGAGCTGCTCAAGCTGGTTGCCGTGGGCGCGCACCATGCTCTTCATGATCTGCATGAGGGCGCGCGCAGTGTTGCGTCGCAGGGCCGAATGGGCGCTGTTGAGCACTTCATCATACAGGGTTTTGAGGGCAAGCAGACGGTCGCGAGCCTGTGTACGGCCTGCCTGAAGGTTGCGCAGCAGGTTTATAACGGCATAAGCCATGCGCGACACAGGCGAGGCCACCAGTTCCTTGATGCCGTGCGGATGCAGGCTGGGATCAAAAAGGAATGTGTCCGACTGTTTGCCGTCGGATTCCAGAATACGGTTGACCAGAGCCAGGATGTCCCTGTCCTGCTTGTCAAAATAAATACCTTGCATCTTCGCGCACACGGCGGATCTCCTTTCTGCCGCTTCCCATTCAGCCAAATCCATTGGGGGAATGATCGGCAAGGAACTGTTCCCGCGTACCTGCGCGGCCCTTTACTGCAAAAGGCCGGAGCCAAGACGGATGCGGCCGCGCTAACGCAGCGCGCAAACTGCTTGTGACGGAGTGAACAGCCCTAGTATTTCTTATTACTTACCCTGTGACAATGGCTTCGTCAAACAGAGCTTTTTCCTTACCACTCAAAAAGTTAGGAGCGGGGCATCACTACCCCGCTCCAGCTTGACGGCAAAACCCGCATGGCGGGCTGTAACATATCGGCGGCGGCAAAACTGCCTTACCGAAAAAATCAAAAGACAGAATGGCAAAGCCGCACCACAAACTTTATCTGTCAGATATTGCTGACAGTATCCTTTTTTACACGGCAAACACACCTACAAAGCAAACCTGACGCTACAGTTGTCCACTCCGCAGAAAGTTCAAAAAAGTACAATCACTGCGTCATATGAGGGACGGCAACGGATTGGTATACGCCTAAAAGGCCTTGGAGCCAAATACCGTATCCCAGAACGACTTTTCCTTGGACGAAGGATCAACCCAGGCCAGCACTTCACGGCCCATATCCCACGCCAGCGAGCGGGCGATAAAGCCCGAGGGGTCGCCGGGGTTGCGCTCTCTGATGGAGAAAAGATAAAAATCATGCACCTGCCGGGCTTCCATCAGCCCGCCCTGCGCCATGGACCAGAGCAAGGTGCCGGAACGCGCGTCATAGACTTCCATAGCCAGCGAAAGCGAGCTGGAGCCAGTGCTGCCGCCGTCCATGTAGTGATTGATGTAACCCCCGACCACCATTTCCGCGCCGCGCTGGCGGGCCAGGGCTATGGCGCGGGAGGGTTCGTACGGCGCGCCCTGCGGCGCATACTCAAGAGCCTGAAAGGCATTGAGCGAAAGCCAGACCTGCCAGACCTGCCGCGAAAGCATCTCGCTGAAGCTCACGGCATTGGCTATCTGCTGCGTGGCACGCAAGGGCACGAACAGGGCACGTGGGCGCCGCCCCAGAACCATCTGCGGCGCCACGTAAATGGCAGGAGGCTGACGGCGCACAAAGTTGTTTATCTGAAACTGAAAAGGCGTACCGAAGTCGCCAGTGACACTCACCGACCTGCGGCTGTCGTCTGGCGGCGAAGAACAGCCGCCGAGGAGCGTGAACAAAAGCGTTGCCAGAATCGCAGCTGTGACCAGCACCAGCGCAAGAGGCCCGCGCTGGCGCGACCCCGCGCCGCCCAAGCCGCAAAACCGGGTATACAGATGGTTCATTGCGTTTTCTCCGAGGCCAGACATGCGTTTTGCATGGAATCGAGCAGCTTTTCCCTGGTCTGCGCCAGACTGTCGTGCAGATCGCGGCGTTTTTCTGCCGGGATGGTGCAAAACGAGCTCTGGCGGGTCATCTGCACAAGGCTGCGCATTTCCCGCTCCAGCTGGGCCAGATGGAGCGACTCCGCTTCCGTCAGCGCAATGCTTCTTCCGGCCAGTTCCGCCAGATGCCCAAGGTCTTCGGCCTTGGCGCGAATGGTGTCTGGCCTGATGCTTGCGCCATATTTACGACAATTGCGAAATTCATGCCAGAATAGCGCAATTCTTCGCCAAAAGCGGGCCATGGCAATCCTCAGAATTGGGCAGCCTTCATCACCTGCAACAACAGCGGCGCGAGCAGCAGCACAACAGGGGCAAAGCCCATGAAGGTCTGCGGCCACGTAAGATTAAGAACCGTGCGGCACCCCACAAGGACGCAGGCAATCATCCAGATGAAGCCCACAATGGAGCCCAGCAGGGGCACCACGCACAGCAGCGAAGGGGCCGCCGCATAGGCCGCCACCTGAAACACCAGAGAAAATTCGGGCCGTTTGCCAGTTATGAAGCCATAGGTAAAATGCATCAGCGCCGTCAGCACATAGAGCTGCACCACAGAAACGCCTGTTTTGATCAGGATGGTCATGGGCAGGCTGAGCTGGGGAGAAAGCAGTATGAGCATTTTTTCCAGCTCGGGGTCAGAAGCGGCGCTTGGGGCCATGAGCGAAAGAAAGATGCCCGACCACACCCTTTCAATAACAACCTGAATAACGCTGATGACCAAATAGAACACCAGCGGCCGCACCTGCGAGGATTCGGCCCGCATATGGGCAAAAAAGTTGTGCGCGCCAAACATGACCCGCATACAGGTGTGGTAAAAGGCGGGTATCCAGCCATCCGGCTCGGGCGCTGCCTCCCAGGGATTGGCTGGGCCGTGCTGACCATCGCCATGGTTGTCTTCGCGGTCGTTTTCAAAACGCGCAGATTCACGCGCATAGGCCGCGCTGGCATTACGGCTGTCATCAGCATCATCGTCAGCCGGGCCAAAAAGCCCGCGCTGCGAGTTGCGTTTCTGCTGATTGTCGTCATCCCGGCCGCCGGTGCGCGTTTCACTGCTCTTGTCGTCACGCTGGCCAAAAATATTTTTGCCGCCCAGCAGCCCCCACAGGTTGCCTATATGCTTTTCTTCCTCAGCATTCTTGCGGGGGAACGGCCTGCCAGACTGCGGCTTTTGCTCGGGTTCACGGCTTTCGCCCCGTTCGTCATCAGAATGGGAGGATTTCTGCACGGAATGGCCGGGAACAATGGCCCCAGGGGGCAATGGGTCATCATCGCCCGACTGCCAGGCTCCCCGCCCATGCTGTTCCGCACCCAAATTTTCAGGCCGCAGAGCGGAGGCTTCGGAATCACCGTTATGCGCAGAATTTTCAACGGGTTGTTCGGGTTCGGACAAAACATCCATGACGCCAACGCCGGGAACCAGACGGAACCGGCAGGCGCAGTGCGGGCATGTGGCTATAACTGCCTTGGAGGGCAGACGATCGGCGGGCAATTCGCGGCTGAAACCGCAACGCGGACAAGTAATGTTCACAAAAAGCTCCTAGGCTGGCCGATTACACCGGCACATAATTCACCGTCACTTTAGCCGCAGGCACCCATACTGGCAAGTGCCGCCTGCCCTCTTGCAACAATGCGGCGCAGGGGTCGGGCAGCAAAGCCTGCGCCCCGGATTTTGCGCGCTGCAAGCCGCTGAACGCCGGGTGGAATTGTTGACAGCACCATAAACAACGTCTATTTTGACGGTTCAAGGGGAGTAACTGGGTTCTTGAAACCCGGGCGACATCAACAGCATGGCCTCATGGCCTGGTGTCGCCGTCGGTATAGCCGATTAGTGAGACCTTGGCGTTACATCGCCAAGGTCTTTTTTATTTTTAAGGAGAACAGCATGACAATTCGCGCACTGCGCCCCTACATCATTGCCGTGGGTATGACCCTGCCAGGCATTGGGCTGCGTTTTCTGCACCCAGACGTTTCACCGCTTCTGGTGGCCCTGCTTTCGGGCATGGCGATTCTGGGCGCATCCTTTCTGCTCACCTGGGCGTGTGAAGTCGCCCAGATGGACATTCCGCAGGCGGTGGCCGTTGCTGTTGTGGCTTTTATCGCCGTTCTGCCGGAATACGCCGTGGACATGTACTTTACCTGGATGGCGGGCCAGCACCCCGAGAGCGCGTACTCCCACTACGCCATTGCCAACATGACCGGGGCCAACAGGCTGCTCATCGGCGTGGGCTGGTCGTCCATTGTGCTTGTTTTTGCCAGACGGTTTCATACGGGCGTTTCCCTGCCGGACGACAAACGCACGGACGTGCTCTTTCTCGGCCTGGCGACCATTTACGCCCTGTTTATTCCGCTCAAGGGTTCGCTGACATGGGTTGACGGCGTCGTGCTGCTGGGCATCTACATCTGGTACATCTGCATCATCGCCCGCAGACCCGTGGAGGAGGAAGACCCCGAAGGCCCCGCAGCCCTGCTGGCCCACTTTGCCAAAAAGGTGCGCCTGCGCAGCGTTATTTTTATTTTCCTTTTTTCGGCGCTGGTCATTCTGTGCAATGCCGAACCCTTCAGCGAAAGCCTGGTTGCCAGCGGGAAACTGCTTGGCATCAACGAATTTTTGCTTGTGCAGTGGCTTGCGCCTCTTGCCTCGGAGTCGCCCGAATTCATCATTGCCCTCATGTTTGCCGCAAGGGGCAATGCTTCTCTGGCTCTGGGCAGCCTGCTTTCGTCCAAGCTCAACCAGTGGACCCTGCTTGTCGGCATGATCCCCGGCGTCTACGCCGCATCATCCGGCTCGCTTTCGCCTTCCATAAACCTTGACACTCACCAGTTTCAGGAAATACTACTGACCGCCGGGCAGTCCCTTTTTGCCGTGGCCCTGCTGGTGGATCTGCGCCTGCATGTACGCGAGGCCCTGTGGCTGTTCATCCTGTTTGCAGCCCAGTTGCTCTCGCCGCTCTATGACACCCAGGTTGAAGCCCTGCTGGGTCTTGCGCACGATCCTTTACGCCTGCACTATTTCTTTGCGCAGGTGTATCTGGTGCTGGCGGCGGTGCTGCTGCTCAGAAACTGGCGTGGCCTTCTGCGCCTGCGTGAAGGATTCAAGGTTTAAAGCTATTGTATTTACCGCCCGCATGTGTTCCTGTGCCAGCACATGCGGGCTTTGCCGCAAAACCCCGTCGGTCAGAAAAGTCTGACCGCTACAATGGATGAATATGCCCCGCCTAGTCTTTTTTCTGCTTCTGCTTTTGCCGCTGCTGGCATACGCGCAAGCCTCCCTTGCCGCCCGCCTGCCCGAAGTGCAGGCAGCGGGATCACTAAAAGCTGAAACTCCGGTTCAGGGCATTAAAATAATACCGGCCCACAAGGATTCCGCGGACGCGCCGCCCACTTCGCTGGCCGCCGCTGCCGACCCCAATGCGGGTGCAGGCCAGCCCCCTCAGCCCTCAGCCAATGCGGGCAAAGACAGCCCTGCCGTAGCGGACACCCCTGCCGGGGCAGATGCAGCGCCAGCGCCGGACGCTGTGGACAAAACCGACAAAAAAACCGCGGCAGCCATCATTTCCGGTTCTCGCCGCCCTGGCATCATTGAACACCAGATTGTGCGCACCAACCGTGAAGACAAGCCGGATATCAACCTCAGCTATCCTTCCCTGGGCATTCGCACTATAGATGCCAATATCCGCGAATGGGCCACGGGCATAGCCGACGCCTTTGAAGAAACCTTCAATTCGCCCGGTCTGTACCCGGATGAAAACCGCCCCGTTCCTGAACTGTGGTGTTCCTACTCCGTCAGCCATCCTTCGGACAAGGCACTGAGCATCACCTTTGAAGTCTGGACATACACGGGCGGCTCGCAAGGCAATCTGGACATCATGACCCTGAACTACAGCCTGCTGACAGGCCAACGCCTTGGGCTGGTGGATATTTTTGAAGACCCGGACGCGGCCCTTGCCATCATGTCCGCATGGTCGCGCAGGGAGCTTTTCCAGCGTCTGGGCGGCATGCGTCAGGAGCAGTACCTGCGCACAGGTCTTAATCCCGTGCCGGAAAACTTCGCCAGCCTGACCCTGACGCCCTCGGGCATACGCATCAACTTTCAGCCCTATCAGGTGGCCCCTGGCATGGCTGGCGCGCAGAAGGTGGAAATCCCCATTGAAGAACTCCAGCCTGCGCATCCCCTGATGCTGCTCTGGGGCAAATAACGCCCCTCGCCGTAGCGCGCTCATATATGCAAAAAGCCCCTTCCGGGGCTTTTTTTGTAAGCAGTCGTCAGTGCCTGCGGCCATCAATCCAGACCGCGTAACTTTTCGCGCAGCAGAGCGGCCTTGGCAGGGCCGATGCCGGGAATCCTGCACAAATCCTCCACCCCTGCGGCCCGCATGGCCTCAACGCTACCAAAGTTGTCCCACAGCAAACGCGCCGTGGCAGGGCCGATACCCGGCAGACGCATCAGCTCGCCAGACAGTGCCGCACCCTGCCGCGCCCTGCGGTGTCGGCCAATGGCAAAGCGGTGGGTGTTGTCGCGCACGTTCTGCAAAAACAGCAGTTCCGGGCCGCCCTCGCGCAGGGGCAGCGGATTTGCGCGGTTGGGCACAAAAATTCTGTCAGCCACATTGCCAGCGCGGCGGTCGGCATGGCCCTCCTCATCCCTGGCCTTGGCAATGGCCGCGAGGGCGAACAGGTCTTCCTGTCCTGCCTCGCGCAGGGCGCGCTGCACGGAACCGAGCTGCCCGCGCCCGCCGTCTATCAACAGCAAATCGGGCCACGGCGGGCCGCTCTCAATTCTACGCGTCACCCAGGCATACAGGGTTGCGTAGTCATCTCCGCTGTCGGGCATGGCATAGGCCCGATACTGCGAGCGTTCGGGCTTGCCGTCCTCAAAAACAACCATGCCCACGCGGGTCTGCTGCCCACCGGTGTGGGACACGTCCACGCATTCAATCCGCATGGGCGGGCCGGGCAGGTGCAGGGCCTTTGCCAGACGCTCCAGAATGTTCTGATCCGTCTTCTGTTCCTGACGGCGGGCTTCCTCCCGCGCGTTTGACTGCGCAAGGTCTATGAGCTGGTTATCGCCCGCATTCTGCGGCGGCACAATGCGCACTGCTCCGCCCCGGCGGTCTGCAAGAGTCTGCTCCAGGGTTTCGCGGGTTGATGCGCCGCTTTCGCCTGCCTGTCCACTATCGCCGGCCTGCCCGTTTTCATCAGTTGTCTTGGTGCCCTCTTCCCCCGGCTCCTCTTCCTGATCGGAGGGAATCCAGGGCAACAATATACGTGGGGGCGGCGTGGCCTGGCTGTAATACTGCCCCATGAACGACCACAAAAGCTCCGGCGCGTCTTCAAAAGTCAGGCCCGACCAGTAAAAGGCCCGTCCGTCCGTCACGGCCCCGCTGCGCACAAAGATAAGCCCCAGCGCCAGCCCCTTGTCCGCTGAAAACAGGCCAACCACGTCCATGTCGCCGCCGCCGGGCAGCACGGCGGCCTGCCGTTCAACAGTGCTCTCCACAGCGCGGATCTGGTCGCGCAGACTGGCGGCCCTCTCAAATTCCAGTTCTTCGGAGGCTTGTTCCATGGCGGCGCGCAGCCCGCCAAGCAGCTCGGCAGAGCGCCCCTGGAGCAGATCCGTCACCTTGCGCACGTTTTCGTTATATTCCTGCGATGTCACCAAGCCCATGCAGGGCGCGGGGCATTGCCCCATAAAATGATACAGGCAGGGGCGCACACGGTTTTTCATGGCCTTGTCGGTGCAGCGCCGCAGGGCAAAGGCGCGGTGGATGAGCTTCCACGTTTCGCGCGCCGCCAGAGCGGACGTGAACGGGCCAAAATAACGCGCGCCGTCCCGCCGCGCCTGCCGCACGATTTCCAGGCGGGGAAAGGGGTGCTTGGGATTGATGCGAAAAAGCACGTACTGCTTGTCGTCGCGCAGCACGATGTTGTAGTGCGGCCTGTGCTTTTTGATGCAACTGGCTTCCAGCAGCAGTGCCTCTTTTTCCGTGGTGGTGGTCAGATACTCGATGCTCTCTGCATGCGAAAGCATGGCCCGCGTTTTGGCGGGCAGCCCCTCAGGCCGAAAATAGGAGAGCACCCGGCGGCGCAGCACGCGCGCCTTGCCCACATAGATAATGCGGCCCTTGGCGTCCTTGTAAAGGTAAACGCCGGGAGTAAGGGGAATGCTGGATGATTCAGGCTTCTGCATGACAAAAGAATGGGGAGTTAAAGAAAAAAAGCAAGTGCGGGGGAAAAGCCAATAGGCTTCCATCCCCCGCGCTCCTCCTGAAAAACTGGCGGGCGCTTGTTCGCGCAGCCGCCAGAGCAATTTTAAGAATTGCCCTAAATCAGACCCTTCTGCATCATTTCGGCAACCTGGGCCACGTCCTTGTCGCCACGACCAGAGAGGTTCACCAGCAAAATGCCGTCCACAGGCATGCTGGGGGCCATCTTCATGGCGTGGGCCAGCGCGTGGGAAGATTCCAGCGCCGGGATGATGCCTTCATGCCGCGAAAGGGCAAAAAATGCGTCCAAGGCTTCCTTGTCCGTCACGCTGACGTATTCGGCGCGGCCCATATCCTTGAGCAGGGCGTGTTCCGGCCCCACAGAGGGATAATCAAGCCCGGCAGAAATGGAATACACTTCGCCCGCCTCGCCCGCAGGATCCTTAATCATGTAGGAGTTGAAACCGTGCATGACGCCGGGTTCACCCAGGCAGAGGGATGCGGCATGCTCACCGTAGCTGTTGCCACGACCGCCGGGTTCCACGCCCAAAAGGCGCACGTCCGCATCGTCAAGAAAGCCCGCAAACAGGCCGATGGCGTTGGAGCCGCCGCCCACGCAACCAAGGCAGGCATCGGGCAGGCGGCCAGTTTCGGCCATCATCTGGGCGCGGGCCTCGCGCCCCACCACAGACTGAAAAACGCGCACCATATAAGGATACGGATGCGGGCCAACGGCAGAACCCAGCACATAGAACATTTCGGGATCTTCAATCCATTTGCCCAGAGCTTCGTCCACAGCTTCCTTGAGGGTACGCTGGCCGCTCTTGGCAGCCACCACGCGCGAACCGAGCATCTCCATGCGGATGACATTGAGGTGCTGGCGCTCCATATCCACTTCACCCATGCAGATGGTGCATTCCAGCCCCATCAGGGCTGCTGTGGCCGCTGTGGCGACACCGTGCTGGCCTGCGCCGGTTTCTGCGATTACGCGCTTCTTGCCCATGCGTTTTGCCAGCAGGCACTGTCCAAGGGTATTGTTGATCTTGTGCGCGCCCAGATGGTTGAGGTCTTCGCGCTTGAGCCATATCTGCGCACCGCCAAGGTGACGGCTCAGGTTGGCGCAGTGAAATACCGGATTGGGCCGCCCCGTGTAGTGGGAGCAAAGATAATCCAGCTCTTTCTGGAAGGACGGATCCGCCTCGGCGGCCTTCATGGCTTCGGCCACTTCGTCCAGACGGGCCTTGAGAGGCTCGGGTACGAACTGCCCGCCATAGGCCCCAAAAAAGCCCTTGCTGTCAGGAATGCCGTAAGGGGCGGAATGCTGGCTCATGCGATCTCCTTCTTCATGCTGGGTTTCTGCAATATCTGCGGCCTGCGCGGTTTTCAGCCTATGAATGGCCATCCGGCGGCGGCATTTCAAAAAACTCCGTCACTCTGGCGTGTTGCCCGCGCCATGTCAAGATGCCGCCCCAAATACCCGCGCAGGGCGGGACTTTTTCGGTTTATCCGCGCTTTGCGCATCACGGCCCGTAACCTTGCCCGCAAAGGCGCTTTGCCCTATAGTCTGCCTCTGTTTTACTGCTCTGCAAGGATTTTCAGGAAAATCCTTGCCTCGAAATGAGCGCAGGCAGGCGTTGCCTGCCGTAAGCGGGCATTTCAAGTGTTAAATGCTTTAGATGTGAGACGGAGTATCCATGCTTGACGAAAAATACACTGGCAACGGCAAGGTTGTGCTGCTGGCAGGCGGCGGAAAAATCTATACGGATATCGCCGCCCGGTTTGTGCGCAGCGAGCGCGATCTGGAAGAAATCGTGGCCTCGCCCTACTCGCGCCAGATTGTGCAGAATATTCTCGATTCCGGCCACAGGGCCGCGCTTGAGTTCGACTTTTTTCTCTTTGGCGTTGAGGGCTATTCGCGCGTTACAGAAACCCAGCTTGTGCGCAAGCGGCTGGCCTCCTACCTCATCAAATCCGGGCGGGCAGAGCTGGGCGGCAAGCGCCGCTATTCCGTGGTGTATCCTCGCAGCGTGGCCGAATTTTCTGCGCAGGTGACCCTGCCCGATGGGCACACGTCAACCCTCAGCGGGCACGATCTGGCGGACATTTCACGCCAGTGGTATGATGCGGGCCTTGACGCGGGCCTGCCAGAAGAAGATTTGCGTTACCTGAAGCCACAGGCCACGGAATTCAAGGCCATCATCGGCATGAACGCCCACGCCCTGCTCGACTGGTTTGCCATCCGCTGCTGCCGCAACGCCCAGCACGAAATACGCCATCTTGCGTGGCAGATGCTGCGCCTCAGCCGCAAGGCTGCACCCGACCTCTTTGCAGGAGCTGGCCCAAGTTGCGTGCAGATGGGCTATTGCCCGGAAAACAAGCGCCAGCACGCCCGGTGCCTGGGCCGCGTGCTCACCAAGGAGCAGGCGCTTGAAGTGCTGCGCTCGCATGGCGGGCAGCAGACCAGCGCGGAAGACTTTACCGATCAGTAGGCTTCCTCAAAAGGCTTGTGGAAAAATTTTGCGGTTACGCGCACATTGTGGGCGTAACCGCATTCTCTTTTGCCTGTACGAGGTCGCTTAAAAAAATGTTTTGCCTACCGCTACGGTTTCATCCTGCCGCGCCTGCTCGGCCATATCTTCGGGGGCGGCGTCCAGACCGTTGACCACAGCCCCGATCATGACCCCAAGGTGGCTCATGGCAAGGCCCAGCCACCAGATGCGGTAAAAGTCATGCCCAAAGATGCCGTTAACCAGCCAACCGCCAAAACCGATCCAGAACCAGGCTGTCATGCGCCAGTAGACGCTGGGGCTTTTGCTTTCAAGCTCTGCCAGCAGGCGCGGGCGTATACGCTTGTAGCCCCACCAGATGAAGCCCAGCAGAAAAACCATACCCAGGATAAAACCAACAATACCATGCGCGTACAGCATATCCAGATAAAGGTTGTGCGGATGGCTGATGGTGATAACGTCTTTTTCAGGCGCAAGGCCGAGCGCGCGGAAGGCCTCGTTATAACGACCTGCTCCGGCCCCCAGCCAGGGATGTTCGCAAAACACCTGCCAGGCCAGATGCCACAGGCTCCAGCGTCCATCGCCCTCCACCGCGCCCAGCCCTGCCCGCCCTTGTAGCAGGAGCACAACCAGCAGAATGCCCAACGAGCCAGCGGCGATCTTGAAGCGTCCACGCCCCCCGCGCAGCAGCACCCACAAACCAAAAGAAGCTGCCACAGCCAGCGCACCGCTACGACTACTCGCGCCAATCAGCAGAAAAAACGCGGGCCAAAGCGTTGCAAACCACAGCAGGGCCGAAGCCGCAGGCGAGAGGGCGCGGCGCAGGATAAACCAGAGGGAAAAGGCAGGAATAAGCGCCAGGGCTATGTAGTTGCCCACAGTGTAATCGCCGAGGCTCCCCGTGAGCCTGTCCGCATTGAGAGCGTACCCCATGATGAAATCCGTGCCGGTCAGCGCCTGATGCAGGCCGTCCAGCCCTTCCCAGAAGCAGGCCAGCACGCAGGCCCACACAAGGCGGCGCAGGTCTTTTTCGCTCCGCACGCATTCCATGCCAATGAACGGCAAAATGAAACCTTTATTGATGCCTGTGCCCGCGTGGAGAAGCGACGTCCATATGTTTTCGGAAAAAAACACGCCAATGCCGATCATGGCCCACAGGCAATAAAAAAGCGGGCGTGCATCAAGCCTGTGCAAAACGCTTTCTGTCCAGTTGTAGCGATAAAAGAGCAATAGAAAAATAAAGCAGACGACTGGCAAAACCTCACGCGCGCCGTACCCGATGGGAAAGGAGGCCAGCGAAATCCAGAACGACCAGAAAAGGCAACGGCTCCACTGCACATCAGACGGATTGCGCAATGCGCAAAGCAGGCGCTCCCGCACGTGCAAACCCTGTTTTTTTGCTTCATTAAATATGTTCAGCACTGCTCATGCGCCCTTTGTTTGGATACAGATTATGGCGCAAGATGTATCCGTTGGCGGGCATAAATTCAAGTAGCAGTAAAGTCCTTGCATTAGGGAAACAGGCAAAATATACTTTTGAGATAAATTATTTCACCATTGAGGTATACTATGGCCAGATTTACCGGTTTTGACGAAGTATTCAGTGCTCTTTACGTTGACTTCGACAATATTTACACCCGCTTTCTTGAGATTGACCCCGAGGCGGCCAGGGCCTTTGGCTCTGTTCCATATCGGTGGGTGCGCTGGATTGAAAACCATGCGCTGCGCATTCTGTACGGCGAAGGCGTGCGCCGCCGCATTCTCAAGCGCATGTGCTACCTGAACCCCCAGCGCTATCAGGAATACCGCAATCCCTTCATCCGCAGCGCATTTCAGGTGGTGGACTGCCCGCCGCTGACCACTCGCGGCAAAACCAGCACCGACATCCATCTTGTGATGGACTGCATGGATGACCTTTCCCACTCCACTCACTTTGACGAATTCATCATTCTTTCCGGCGATGCGGATTTTACCCCCCTGCTCATCCGTTTGCAGGAACACGCCCGCCGCACCCTGGTGCTTTCTGTGGGTTATTCTTCGCCCGCGTATACGGCTGCGGCATCCTGGCGCATCCGCGAAGACTGGTTTTTGCAGCAGGCCCTGCGCGATGAACGCGCCGATGATGTGGACGACCAGCCCATTCCTGTAGCGCCCACACCATCCATTGCCCGCACCGCGCATGCCGCGCCGCCCGCCCCCGAAAAGAATCCTGAGGATGAAGACGAAGGCCCAGCGCCCGGCAATGCGTGGTAAATACCCGCAAACTGTCAGTCCAACGGCCCGAAGCGCTTGACGCCGGGAGCCGCCAACGCTAAAAAGTGAGACGCTCTTTTCTGGTTGGTAGCCCGCCCTACTGGTGCACCCCGCGCTTACCGGCGAACCACGGACCGCCGCAGCCTGTAGCCGTTTTCAGTGATTACGGCCGCATGATTACGGCGCAGGCGTCCCCCATGACGCATACAGCGGCGGGCCTGAATCATAAAACCTGGTTAGGAGGTCCTATGTTTCGCCGTGTTATTCTTGCCCTGATTACCCTTGCCCTGCTCTGCGGGCCGGCGGCTGCCGCCGAAAAATTCATTGTGGCCAGCGACTGCACATGGCCCCCCATGGAAATGCTGGACGCCAACAAGCAGCCTGAAGGCTTCTCCACCGACTACCTCCGCGCCATGGGCAAAGCCGCAGGCTTTGAGGTTGAAGTGCGCAACATCGCGTGGGACGGCATTTTTGGTGGTGTGGCCACCGGACAGTACGACATCGTGGCTTCCTCGGTGACCATTACCCCCGAGCGTGAAAAGCAGTTTGATTTCTCCGCTCCTTACTATGAAGTGGTTCAGGCCGTGGTGCTGCCCGCTGGCAAGAGCATCAAGACCCTGGCCGACCTCAAGGGCAAGAAGGTCGGCGGCCAGATCGGCACCACCGGCATCTTTGTTATGCGCAAGGCCAATGCCAACGCGGAAATCAAGGAATATGACGATGTGGGCCTGGCCATTCAGGACCTCGTGGGCGGCCGTCTTGACGCCGTTATCTGCGATGATCCGGTTGCCATGTACTATGTAAACAAAAAGCCTGACACCGCCGGCAAGCTGAACATTTCGTTCAAGGCCGACGAAAAGGAATACTATGGCTTCACCGTCCGCAAGGGTCGCAAAGACCTGGTGGAAAAGCTGAACAAGGGCATTGCCGCTGTGAAGGCTTCTGGCGAAGACCGCAAAATTGCTGAAAAGTGGCTTGGTAAATCCAACTAACGTTCCGTTTTCGCGGGGCGTTCGGGCTTGTCCTGGGCGCCCCGCCGTATTTTAAGGAGTGGACATGATCCGTCGTCTGTTGCTGGCCCTGGTTGCCGTTTCCCTTTTGTGCGGCCAGGCCATGGCTGCTGAAAAATTTGTTGTGGCCACCGACTGCACCTGGCCCCCCATGGAAATGCTGGACGCCAACAAGCAGCCTGAAGGTTTTGATGTGGACTTCATCAAAGCTGTCGCCAAGGCTGCCGGCTTTGAAGTTGACGTGCGCAACATCGCATGGGACGGCATTTTCGGCGGCGTAGCCACCGGACAGTACGACATCGTGGCCTCCGCCACCACGATCACTGAAGAACGCCAAAAGCAGTTTGACTTCTCTGATCCTTATTATGAAGTTGCCCAGGCTGTGGTGCTGCCCGCTGGCAAGAGCATCAAGACCCTGGCTGACCTCAAGGGCAAGAAGGTCGGCGGCCAGATCGGCACCACCGGCGTGTTCGTTATCCGCAAGGCTGGCGTGACTGTTGACCTCAAGGAATATGACGATGTGGGCCTGGCCATTCAGGACATGCTGGGCGGTCGCCTTGACGCCGTTATCTGCGATGATCCGGTCGCGCTCTACTACGTCAACAAAAAGGCCGACACCGCTGGCAAGCTGAACATTTCTTTCAAGACCGAAGAAAAGGAATACTACGGCTTTACCGTGCGCAAGGGCCGCAAGGACCTGGTGGAAAAGCTGAACAAGGGCATCAAGGCCGTGAAAGCTTCCGGCGTGGAAGCCCAGTTGCTCCAGAAGTGGATGGGCGCTTCCAAATAATTTTCTTTTCTTGTGATATTTTGCTGGCTTCCGGGCGTTTGTCCGGAAGCCATTGCATAAACCAGGGCAATGCCTTACATCACAGGGCCAGCCCGTTATAACCCGCGGCATCCCGGCACGGCCCAGCCCTTGCCTGCCGCCAGCCTCAAACGCCTTGTCATGAAGGACTGCGATGCACGATAAAAAAGATGGAAGCAAAGGCAACATCATTATGGTCACGGATGGCGCGTCCATCCCCGACCCGCGTGAATGGCGCCTGATAAACGCATGGTCTATCGCCCTTGTTGGCGCGCTCGGCACCCTGTTCACGCTCTGCACGCTCTGGCCCGAGCCATACCTGCGCATTTTGCTTTACCTGCCGGACGGCATACTGATCACATTCAAGATCACCATGCTTTCCATCTGCTGTGCGGTGCCGCTTGGCTTGCTCACAGGTCTTGGTCGCATTTCAGACAACCGCCTCATAAATCTCATCGCCTCCACCTATGTGGAAGTGATACGCGGCATCCCCCTGCTGGTGCAGATATTCTACATCTACTACGCCCTCTCGCGCTTTGTGCAGGTGAGCGGCGTAACATCTGCGGTGGTCGCCATCAGTTTTTGCTACGGCGCCTACATGGGCGAAGTGTTCCGCGCGGGCATCACGGCCATCAACAAGGGGCAGACCGAAGCTGCGCGCTCGCTGGGCTTCAACCGCTACCAGACCATGCGCCTTGTGGTGCTGCCCCAGGCCATGCGCACCATTCTGCCCCCCGTTGGCAACGAATGCATCGCCATGCTCAAGGATACCTCGCTTGTATCCATCATGGCCGTGCCGGACATCATGCAACGCGCGCGCAGCTTTGTGGGCACCACCTACCTGTATTTTGAGACCTACACCATGGTGGCAATCATTTATCTCATTATCACCCTTGTGCTCTCCAAGGCTGTGAGCATCATGGAATCCAGGCTGAACTACTATGACGGAAAATAGCGCCGCCCCCATTATCTCCATCAATCATGTCTGGAAGTACTTTGGTTCGCTGCCTGCCTTGCAGGATGTGAGTCTGGATATTGCTCCCGGCGAACGTGTGGTTATTATCGGCCCTTCCGGCTCCGGCAAGTCCACCCTGTTGCGCTCCATCAACAGACTGGAACAGATCGACCAGGGCAGCATCATTGTTCAGGGTCAGGATATCCAGAGCGATGAGAACAACATCAACGAGATGCGTCAGAATCTGGGCATGGTTTTTCAGCAGTTCAATCTTTTTCCGCACAAGACGGTACTGGAAAACCTCACTCTTGCCCCGCGCCACCTGCGCAAGCTCTCGCGCGAAGAAGCCGATGCCCGTGCCCTGAGTCTGCTCAAAAAGGTAGGCATCAGCGACAAGGCCAACGTGTACCCTGCCATGCTTTCGGGCGGGCAGCAGCAGCGTGTTGCCATTGCGCGCGCCCTGGCCATGCAGCCCTCCATCATGCTCTTTGACGAGCCGACATCAGCCCTTGACCCCGAAATGGTGGGCGAAGTGCTGGACGTTATGGTGAAGCTGGCAGAAGAAGGCATGACAATGGTTTGTGTAACCCACGAAATGGGCTTTGCGCGCACTGTCGCCGACCGCCTCATTTTTATGGATCAAGGTCAGATTGTGGAAATGGGCAAGCCTGAAATGCTCTTCACTGCCCCCCGCCATCCGCGCTTGCGGCAGTTCCTGAACCAGATTCTGTAGTTCGCTTTTGGGCAGGAGGGCCCTTTGCCCGCAAGGGTTCCTTCCTGCCTAGTCTCTCCTCCCTCTTTCCCGCCATCCCTTATGTGCTGCGTCAGCGGCTATGCCCTCCACGGCGAAACACCAAGGGAGTGAACAAAACCATGAACGCGCCCCATACACATAGCCCCACCGTGGCCGTTGCCGTGAGCGGCGGCGTGGACAGCCTGTGCGCAGTGGTTATGCTGCACAATGCGGGCTTTCGCGTATTGGCCCTGCACGGTCTTTTTTTGCCAGACGGCCCAACCGTTGCCCCTGCGGGGCTGGCGGAAGCCTGCGCCGCGCTTGGGGTTCCCCTGCATGTGGCCGACCTGCGCGAGGCCTTTCAGCGCGAAGTGCTGACCCCCTTTGCCGCAGCCTATGCGCAGGGCCGCACACCCAACCCTTGCGCCTACTGCAACCGGGCCATAAAATTTGGCGTGCTGCTCGACACCGCCCTGGCTCTCGGCGCGGACAAGCTTGCCACAGGACATTACGCCCGCCTTGTTCCCGGCCCGGATTCGCCAGCAACTGCGGCCGAGGGCGAAAACTCCGAATCCTATCCCCTGCTTGCCGCAGCAACGGATGCAGCCAAGGATCAGAGCTATTTTCTCAGCCTTGTGCCGCGCAAACGGCTGAGTCGCGCCCTGTTCCCGCTTTATGGGCAGAACAAGGAGCAAACCCGCGCCATTGTGGCGGCTGCCGGGCTGGCAGTTCCCCTGCCGTCAGAGAGCCAGGATATCTGTTTTGCCCCGCCCACAGCGCAGGCTGGCATGTCTGCCGCCGAGGCCTACCGGCCCTTTCTGGAGCGGCACTGGCAGGCGGCTGGCACTATCGCGCCGGGGCCGGGGCCAGTGCTCTTGCTGGACATTGCGGGCAACAGGCGCGAAATCGCCCGACACAAAGGGCTGTGGCGTTATACGGAGGGGCAGCGCAAGGGCCTTGGCATTGCCCATACTGAGCCGCTTTTTGTGCTGACCAAGGATAGCGCGACCAACACCCTTGTGGTCGGGCCGCGTGCTTTGCTGGGTATACGCACCTGCGTGACCGGGCCAGCCAACATCGCATTGCCGCCGCATCTTTGGCCTGACAGGTTGCTTGTACGTCTGCGGCATCGGCAGCGGCCATGCCCCGCGAGCGTGCACGTTGATAATACGTGCTTGCGTATAGTGCTGGGTGAACCGCAGTTTCCTACGGCTCCCGGACAGGTGGCAGCGGTTTATGACGAAGAAGGCCGCGTACTGGCTGCGGGCGTGGTTGAAGAGATGGCCTGAATTCACGCAGGTATGTTTCCTTTATGATGGGTGTGGGTGAGCCTGTCAGGCTGATTTACGCAAACCCGACTTTTACGGCCTGAATGCCTCAGCGCCGGGATTTTGATGCTCACGTACATGAGTACGCTGCGCTCAAAATCCCGGCGCTTCCTTTTCAGACCGCAAAAACCGTATTTTGCAAATTCGACCAACACCAACCATCGCCTCCGCTACGCTCCGGCGAGTCTAAGGAAGGCGACTTCACGACCAGCTCCTGATGACGAGCCAAGTTCCAGTTACGCGCAATTCATCCGCCTTATCCTGGCTGAATAAAATTCGATACTGTCTCTACTCCCATGCCTCGCGAACTATTTCACCCCGCTTTTGTGATTTCAGCTACGTGTCGGCGACGCTTGCCTTAGCCAGCTGAAAAAGACTTTGCATATCTGACTGTGGGCTAAGCGAAACCTCCAATTGTCAATGATTGTCAAATTCAAAGAATGCACTGCAACGTCACCGTTACTGGTGTTATCCGGCTGAAACGGAAAATCATCCAAAGCGAATCTGTACTTTGGCATTTACGCGGCGCGGAGGGAGATCGCCTGAACGAGTGCAGCGAGTGAAGGAAGCTCCCGCCGCTACAGCCGCGTTGCCCTCGCCACGCGGGGGGAATTGAAGATTCCTCTTTGGGGGTGCTTCGGGGGGGATGCAAGGGGGGCCGAGAAGGGGGCGCAGCCCCATAACCGGCCCCACCTTGCCGCGCGCCGCGCAGGCGTCCCGAACTCCGCCGGACGGCGGAATAGCGTGCCCAAAGGGAATTCAAACAAAAAAACAGGCCTCAGCATCAGCCAAGGCCCGTAATAAAAGTTTTTGCGGGATGGGGGTTTGGGGGCAGGGGGCTTTTTACAAAAAGCCCCCTGCCCCCAATTATCTCTATCCCATATCTTCCGTCAGCACCATCTGACGCGCGGCGGCGGTTTCATCCAGACGCCGCACAGGCAGGTTGGTGGGCAGTTCCTGAAGAGACTGCGGATCTGCCTTGCCCGTGAGGATGATCTCCTGCAGGGCTTCAACGTAATCGTCCAGGGTTTCCTTGCTTTCCGTCTCCGTGGGTTCGGCCATGAGGCACTCGTGCACGATAAGCGGGAAGTAGATGGTGGGCGCGTGAATGCCGCGTTGCAGCAAGGCTTTGGCGATATCCAGAGCGCGCAGGCCCTGCGGCGCGGAGGCCACGAATTCGTGCGCGCAGAAACGATCCTTGAAAGGAATCTCCAGCACGTTCTCAAGCTTTTTCTTGAGGTAGTTGGCGTTGAGCACCGCGTATTCAGATGCGCGGGTGAGTCCTTCGCCGCCGAGGCGCAGCATGTAGGCCAGGGCTTTGATAACCACGCCAAAGCTGCCGTAGAAGGGGCCAATGGGACCGATGGTCTGCGGCAGATTGTAATCGAGGAAGAAGCGCCCGTCAGGATGCTTTGCCACGCGCGGGGCGGGCATAAAGGGCAGCAGGCGGTCGGTGACGCCTACGGGGCCAGCGCCGGGGCCGCCGCCGCCATGCGGGGTGGCCAGGGTTTTGTGCACGTTGAGGTGCACCACGTCAAAGCCCACATCGCCCATGCGCATTTTGCCCATGATGGCGTTCATGTTCGCACCGTCGTAGTACAGCAGGGCATCAACCTTGCGCAGCTCTGCCACGATACGGGGCAGGTGTACTTCCATGAGGCCGAGGGTGTTGGGGCAGGTCATCATGAGGCCCGCCACATCCTCGCCGTGTTCGGCAATGGCCGCCACGATGGCTTCGGGGTCCACCATGCCGTCACGCGATTCGATGTTGATGGCGTCAAATCCGGCAAGAGCGGCGGAGGCAGGATTAGTGCCGTGGGCCGCATCGGGAATGAGCATTTTTTTGCGATTGCGCCCCTTGGCCTTGTGGTAGGCGGCAATGAGCTTTACGCCGGTGAATTCGCCGTTGGCCCCGGCCATGGGCTGGAAGGTAAAGGCCTTCATGCCCGTGAGTTCGCAGAGCAGGTTTTCGGCTTCATACAGGCATTGCAGCGCGCCCTGGGCGCAGTCGGCACCGCCCTCAAGCTGAGCCATCATGGGATGCAGGTGGGTAAAGCCCGGCAGCGCGGCCACGTATTCCATGAACTTGGGATTGTACTTCATGGTGCAGGAGCCAAGGGGGTAAAAATTGGCGTCCACGCTGTAGTTGAGCTGCGAGAGCTGGGTGAAGTGGCGCACCACGTCCAGTTCCGAACATTCGGGCAGACGGGGAGCTTTTTTGCGCAGCAGGTCTGCGGGCAACATGGCCTCTGCCTTGGGGGCGTCGCTGTTCAGGCAGTAAGCGGTGCGCCCGGAAACGGATTTGGCGAAAATGGTTTTCACAGCAGACCTCCCATGATTTCGGCCAGCTTGTCTATCTGGGTGCGGTTGTTGGCCTCGGTGCACGAGAGCAGCAGCACGTTTTCCATGCCGGGATAGTGCTTGCCCAGCGGATAACCGGGCACGACGCCCTTGGGCGTCATGGCTTTGACCACTTCAGCGGCGGACATGGGCAGGCGCAGGGCCACTTCCGAACCGAAGGGCGCGCTGTTGAGCAGTTCCACGCCCTTGAGGGCGGTGAGGCGCTCAACGGCGTAGCGGGCAAGTGCCATGTTGTTTTCGGCAACCCGGGTGAGGCCTTGCGGGCCAAGCAGGCTCATGTGGATGAGCGAACGCAGGGCGCAGAGAGCCTGGTTGGAACAGATGTTGGAAGTGGCCTTGGCGCGGCGGATGTGCTGCTCGCGAGCTTGCAGGGTCAGCACGTAGCCGGTTTTGCCGTCCACATCGGTGGTGCGGCCCACAATGCGGCCAGGAAACTGGCGGATGTGCTCCTTGCGGCAGGCCATGAGCCCGAGGTAGGGGCCGCCGAAAGAGAGATTCAGGCCCATGCTCTGGCCTTCGGCCACGGCCACATCCGCACCCATCTCGCCGGGCGTTTTGAGCACGGACTGCATGACCGGATACACGGAGATGACACCAAAGGCCTTGTTGGAACGGGCCTTGGCAAACAGGGCCGTGTAGTCCGCCACTGCGCCGAAAAAGTTGGGATTCTGCACAATAACGGCAGCGCATGTAGCATCGGTGGCAGCCATGAGGGCGTCCATGTCGCTGCAACCATTCTGCTGGGGTACGGTCTTGATTTCCAGATCAAGGCTGGAAACATAGGCCTCCAGCATGGAGCGCCAGATGGGGTTGACGGCTTCGTCCACCACCAGCAGGCGGCGGCGCGTGGAGCGCACGGCCATCATGGCGGCTTCAAAAATGGCGGTGCCGCCGTCATACACGGAGGCATTGCCGCAATCCATTTCCATCAGGCGGCTGACGGCGGTCTGGAACTCAAAAATGGCCTGCAAGGTGCCCTGCGAGCATTCTGCCTGATAGGGCGTGTAGGCGGTGTAAAATTCGCTGCGGCCAGAAAGCGCGTCCACAGCCTTGGGGATGTCGTGGTTATAAAAGCCCGCACCGAGAAAGGACACATGGCCGGGGCAGTTTTTGGCTGCCAGCTCTTCAAAGTGTCCGCAGACTGCGGCTTCGCTCTGCCCCTTGGGCAAATCAAAGCTCTGGGGACGCATGCTGGAGGGGATGTCGGAAAAAAGCTCATCCAGACTGCGCACGCCAACTACGGAGAGCATTTCATGCAACTCTTCCGGCGTATGGGGAATGTATGGCATACTAGCTCCTTGCCGCCGGACACGTTGTACCGCTTGTGCGACGGCAGCCGCTGTGAAAGGGACTCCGGCTGGAACCCGCCGTTGTACGACGCTGCTCCAGCCGGTGCGAAAGAAAAAATTTCAGGCTGTTACACACTTGGTGCAAAAGTTTGCCAGCGCACAGGCAGCCCAAAATCATACATGGGTAACTTGGTTAAACTGCGCTACCCACGTCAAACGGCATGCCGTGGATTTTCGGTTCCGGCAAGGAAGACGATTTTTTTATGCAGGGAGTGTACTCTTAGGTACTCGACCGAAATAAAAAAATTGTCTGACGCAGCCGGAAACGAAAAGACACGCATGCCGTTTAATGTTTCTCAGTGGCGCAATGGGCCTCGTAAGCCGCCGCGTCCAGCAGACCGCCGGGCTTGTGGGCCAGCTTGACGCGCACAATCCAGCCTTCGCCAAAGGGATCGCTGTTGCAAAGCTCGGGGGTGTTTTCCAGAGCTTCGTTCACGGCTATCACTTCGCCCGAAACGGGAGAAATCAGGTCGCTGGCGGCCTTGACCGACTCCACAGAGCCGAATTCCTTGTCTTCAGAAAGCTGATCGCCCACGGGGGGCAGTTCCACGTAGGTGATATCGCCGAGGGATTCCTGGGCAAAACTGGTGATGCCGATGACGGCCTCGTCCCCTTCAATGCGGGTCCATTCGTGGCTGGTGCTGTACAGAATATCGGCGGGATTGGTAGCCATGTGCAAACTCCTGAAAAATTGGGTTCAATCGTTATAAAAATTACGCTGCCTTGCGGGATGTGCCGTGCGATGCGGCCCCCACAGATCAACGACCGTATCAGGCCAGTTTTTTACGCGCGGTGCCTTCAGTGTAGAACGGCGCTTCAACCCGCGCGGCGGGCAGTTCCGTTCTGGCGGCGCGAACCACAAAATTCTCGGCCCCGGCATGCGCGGCCTTGACCCAGGCAAAGGCGATCACATAGCCCAGCGAGGGCGCAAACGAACCGCTGGTCACGTGGCCCACTTCCGTACCTTCAGCAAGGGCAACCACATCGCCATGACGTGCGGCGCGGCGGCCGTCAATGCGCAGGGGCACCAGCACTTCGGCAATGTTCTGCGCGCCTTCGCGGCCCACATAGTCGGCTGTGCTGGTCATCATGCGGCCCATACCGGCCTCGGCGGGGCTGTGATTCTCGTCCAGATCGTGTCCGTACAGGGGCAAGCCAGCCTCAAGGCGCAGGGTATCGCGCGCGCCAAGGCCTATGGGCTTGACGCGTTCGTCAGCCAGCAGGGCGCTCCAGAAAGCCTCGGTCACGGAACTCTCAATATACAGTTCGTAGCCCAGCTCGCCGGTGTAGCCTGTGCGGCTCACCAGCAGGGGCGTACCCTGCCAGGTGGTTTCGCGGAAGCCGAAGTAGCCGAGATCATGAAAATTCTGACCCAGCAACTTTTCAAGCACATCCAGAGATTCCGGTCCCTGAAGGTCGATCTTGCCGGTTTCTGCGGAAATATCGGTCATCTTGACGCTTTGGGGCAGTCGGGCGCGCAGCACTGCAAAATCGTTGGCAGCGCAGGCAGCGTTGACCACGGCCATGAAGGAATCAGGGCCGAAGCGGTAGATGATGCCGTCGTCCAGCACGCCGCCCTTTTCGTTGAGCAAAAAGCCGTAGCGGCACTTGCCGGGGGCAAGGGTCTGGAGGTTGTGGCTCACGGCCTTGCTCAGGGCTTCGTCCGCGCCGGGGCCTTCAATAAGAAACTCGCCCATGTGGCAGATATCAAAAAGACCTGCATGCTGGCGGGTGTGCTGATGCTCGACAATAATACCCTCATACTGGATAGGCATAAGCCACCCGGCAAAGGGGGCCATTTTTGCGCCATGCGCCTCGTGCCAGGCAGTGAGGGGGGTACGCAGATCCGACATGGAATCTCCTTGAAGTTGGGCAAATAGCTTGCGCTGACGCTATAGAGGACGCGCCAAGGCGGCCCTGCCGTTGCATTGAGCTGCGGCAGGCCGGATCAAGCGCGGACAACCACTGAAAATATCTATCAAAAATATTACCAAGCCACCGTTTCGAGCGGCTTTTGACATGGTATCACTTCTGCCATGTGGACACAAGAACAGACCCGTGCAAGACCAGCCTCGCGAGCAGGGCTGGCGGGGGTCAGCACTGCATTATTCCTGCGCAGGCAGGCCGAAAAACCGGCGGGCATTGTCGCCGCAGGTGCGCCAGAGTTCTTCGGGATTTTCTCCCCGCGCTTCGGCCATGGCCCGCACGGTAAACACCGTATAGGACGGCTCGTTGCGTTTGCCGCGCCACGGCAGGGGCGCAAGATAGGGGGCATCGGTTTCCAGCAACAGGCGGTCGGCGGGGATAAGAGCCACGGCCTCGCGCAGGGCCTCATTGGCCTTGTAGGTGACCGGGCCGGGAATGGATATGTGCCACCCGTTGCGCAGGATGCGCCGCGCAATTTCCGGCCCCTGACCAAAGCAGTGCCACAGGAGGGGATACCCGGCAAAGCCCTCGGCCTCCAGCGTCATGAGCGTTTCTTCCTCTGCCTCGCGACAGTGAATGACCACCGGACGTTCCACGGCACGGGCCAGAATAAGCTGATCACGCAGGGCCTGATACTGGATTTCCTTCGGGCAGTCGGGCCAGTAAAAATCCAGCCCTATCTCGCCCACGGCCTTGAGCCGGGGGTCAGCGGCAAAGGCCGCGCGCATGGCGGCAAGGCGCTCCTGCGTACACTTCTGCCCATCGCAGGGGTGTATACCCATAAGAAAAAATACCTCAGGGTGGGCGTCAAAATAAGCACGGCGGGCATGATACTCTTCCGGCCCCAAAAAAACGTTGCCCACCTGGGCAATACCTGCCGCGTGGGCGCGTTCAAGCACGGCATCGCGATCCGCATCAAATTCCTGACCATCAAGGTGCGCGTGGCTGTCCACCCCGGCAAGGGGCAGGGCCAGAGTCAGGGGATCAATGCGAACGGCTGATTTTTTCGACATGGTTTACCTCGCGGCCGATACATAGCAACGGGCGCAGGCGAAAGGCAAGGGGCAAGTCCTGGGCAGCAGACACCACCGTCTCCAACCGCCATTGCAAAGCCCGGACAATGGGGCTATGCTTTGGGGGATTTGCCAGTTTTTACTGGCTTCCTATACTTTTTTCGGGGGAATCATGCATCTCCGCAAACGCATTCTTGTCACCGGCGGTTCTGGCTTTTTGGGTTCGCAACTGTGCGAACGCCTGCTCAACGAAGGGCACGAAGTGCTCTGCGTGGACAATTTCTTTTCCAGCGCACGCGCCAACGTGGAAGCGCTCATGGATAACCGCAGGTTTGAGCTTATCCGCCACGACGTGACATTTCCCCTCTTTGTAGAGGTGGATGAAATTTACAATCTGGCCTGTCCGGCTTCGCCCATCCATTATCAGCACGATCCGGTGCAGACCATCAAGACCTGCGTCCACGGCGCGATCAATATGCTGGGTCTGGCCAAGAGGCTTGGCGCACGCATTTATCAGGCATCCACCAGCGAAGTGTACGGCGACCCCGAGATGCATCCGCAGCAGGAAAGCTACTGGGGCCATGTGAACCCCAACGGCATCCGCTCCTGCTACGACGAAGGCAAGCGCTGTGCCGAAGCCCTGTTCTTTGCCTACTGGCGCCAGGGCGGCCTGCCCATCAAGGTGGGACGCATCTTCAATACCTACGGGCCCAAGATGCACCCCAACGATGGCCGCGTGGTCTCCAACTTCATCATTCAGGCGCTCAAGGGCGAAGCTATCACCATTTACGGCGATGGCTCACAGACCCGCTCCTTCTGCTATGTGGACGACCTGGTGGAATGCATGATCCGCTTCATGGCCTCGCCCGATGATTTTGTGGGCCCCATGAACATGGGCAACCCCGGCGAGTTCACCATCCGCGAACTGGCTGAAAAGGTCGTGGAAATGACCGGCAGCAAATCCGTGATTTCTTACGAACCCCTGCCCGGCGACGACCCCAAGCAGCGCAAGCCCGACATCACCCTGGCCCGTGAAAAACTTGGTTGGGAACCCAAGGTTGCCCTTGAAGAAGGTCTGGTAAAAACCATCGCCTACTTTGAAAAGCAGATGAAAGACGGCCTGGCGTAGGTATTCCGGCAGTCATGTTCCTTTTTATCACGGCCATCGGCATATTGGCGGCAACAGCCGCCCTGTGCGCACTCCTGGCCGTGCGCCCGCCCTCAAAGGCAACCGGACGCGCGGCCAATGCGGCTGGCGTTATCGGGGCCTTTGCGGGCTGTTTTGTCGGCTTGTGCGCTCTTGCTTCCGGCCCGTGGGCCGGGCAGGAGAGCCTGCGTCTGCCTCTGGCCTTGCCCGTGGGCTCCTGCGCCTTGGGCATGGATGCCCTGAGCCGCCTGTTTTTGCTGCCAGTGTTTGGTCTGGGTTTTGTCTGCGCCGCCTCGGGCGGCATTGCCCTGCGGCATGAAGAACCGGAGCGCCACAATCTTGCGGCGCACTGGTTCTTTTTTCATATGCTGCTCATTGGCCTTGCCCTTGTCATGACAGCGCGCGATGCCGTGCTGTTCATGCTGGCGTGGGAAATCATGTCGCTGGCGCCCTTCTTTCTTATTGATTTCAATGACGGCGACAGCAAGGTGCGCGACGCCTCCTGGGTCTACCTTGTGGCTGCCCACCTGGGCGCTGTGGCCCTCATGGCCTTCTTTACCCTGCTGTGGCAGGTCACGGGCGATACTTCGCTTGATGCCCTCCAGGGCGGGGCTGTACTTGCGCAGGTGCTCGAGCAGGCGCAAGGCTATTATGGCCCCGGCCTGCTCACGGCGCTGTTTGTGCTGGCCGTGGCCGGGTTTGGAGCCAAGGCTGGCCTCGCGCCCCTGCACGTATGGCTGCCCGAGGCGCACCCTGCCGCGCCAAGCCATGTTTCGGCCCTGCTCTCCGGGGCCATGATCAATGCAGGATTTTACGGCATGATCCGGAGCGTGGGCATGTTGGCCCCTGCGGGCGCGGCACCTGAATGGTGGGGCTGGGCACTACTGTTGCTGGGCCTTGCCACCGGCCTCATGGGAATTTTAAAGGCCACGGCCCAAAGCAACCTCAAAAGGCTGCTCGCCTATTCCAGCGTGGAAAACATGGGCCTGATGGTCATGGGGCTGGGCGCCGGGCTTATCGGCCAGAGCTGCGGTAATGCGTGGATTGCTGTACTGGGATTTTCCGGCGCGCTGCTGCACATGCTCAACCACTCTGCATTCAAGGGGCTGCTCTTCCTGTGCGCGGGCGAAGTGCTGCACTCCACAGGAACCGTGCGCATGCAGCATCTGGGCGGGCTGCAAAAACGTCTGCCCCTGCTTGGCGCGGCCTTTGCCATAGGCGCGGCGGCTATTGCCTGCCTGCCGCCTTTTAACGGATTTGCGGGCGAGCTTGTAATGGGCCTTTCCCTGCTGGACGGCCCAGCACTTTTTGGCGTGGAACGTCAAGTGGGTTTGCTGCTTGCCCTGGCGGGCCTTGCCTGCATCAGCGGCCTTGCGGCAGCCCTGTACGCCAAGGCCTACGGCATCGCCTTTCTGGGGGAGCCGCGTTCCGGCTTTGCCGCCAGCGTGCATCCGCTTTCCTGGCGCACGCTCTGGCCCCTTGCCCTGCCCGCCGCTGTGTGTCTGGCGGGCGGTCTGGCTGCCCCCTGTTTTTTTGATCTGGCAGCAGGGGCGGCGCAAAGCGCCCTGCCCTTGCCTCCGGCATTTCAGCAAGCTGGCCTGGCTGGCTTGGCGCAGGCGCATATAAGCCTTGCAGCCGTGGCAAAAATCGGCGGAGCCGGACTTGGACTGGCCCTGATTATCCTTTTTGTTCGCCGCTGCCTGCTTAAAAAGCGCGCTGTGGAATCCATGCCCACATGGGGTTGTGGCTTTCAGGGCGGATCTGCCCGCATCCAATACACGGACGCGGCTTTCTCCGAGCCCACGGCAAAAATCTTTGCTCCGGTCATGGGCCTCAAAACCCGCCTGCAACTGGATGACGGTCTGTTCCCCAAGGGCGGACAACTGAGCGTCACCGCGCCCGACCGCCTGCGCAGCGGCCTGTTTACGCCGCTGTTTGCAGCGGTGGAAACCCTGTGCAATGCCTGCAAGGTCATCCAGCACGGCAAAATCCACCTGTATATTCTGTATATTCTCGCCACGCTGGTGGCGCTGCTCGTGTGGGGGCTGCACTCATGAAAGCCGAGCTTGCAGTCTATCTTACGCAGTTCGCCCTGTCCCTGATTCTGGCCCCCCTGCTGCCCGGCATCATCAACCGGGTCAAGGCCAAATTTGCCGGACGCCACGGCAAGCCCGTGCTGCAAACCTACTATGATA
This sequence comes from Desulfovibrio sp., assembly GCF_019422935.1. Lineage (NCBI taxonomy): Bacteria > Pseudomonadati > Thermodesulfobacteriota > Desulfovibrionia > Desulfovibrionales > Desulfovibrionaceae > Desulfovibrio > Desulfovibrio sp. The sequence goes on from NZ_JAHZCJ010000003.1 coordinate 154,830, forward strand.
TCGCCAAACTGCTGCGCAAGGGCGAGGTAATCAGCCGCACATCCACATGGATATTTGCCGCCGCCCCCTCCATATCCCTGGCAGGCGTCATCTGCGCGCTGGCCCTGCTACCCCTCGGCGGCGCGGTTTCGCCCTTGGCCTTTGCGGGCGACTTTGTGCTGGCAGCCTATCTGCTGGGCATGGGGCGCTTTGCCGTCATGCTTGGCGCGCTGGATACAGGCTCGGCATTTGAAGGCATGGGCGCAAGCCGCGAGGCCACATTCTCCGCCCTTGCGGAACCCGTATTTTTTCTGGCGCTCATGGTACTTACAAGCCTGTGCCTCGGCCTTGGCCATAGCACGGAAACAGCTTTCAGCCTCTCCACCATGTTTGGCGGGCAGACCGCCGGGGCATGGCTGACAGGCAAGGGGGAGCTGCTGCTCCTGCCCGTGATCTTTTTTGTGCTGCTGCTGGTGGAAAACTGCCGCATCCCGGTGGACGACCCCAACACGCACCTTGAACTGACCATGATCCATGAGGTCATGGTGCTTGACCATTCCGGCCCCAATCTGGCCCTGATACTTTACGGCGCTGCCCTCAAGCTGTGGTTTTTCGCCGCGCTCATCGCGGGCCTGATCACTCCTGCGCTGCCCCTGTGGGAGCAACTGGGCGTGCGCCTTGGCATTGTGCTGCTGCTGGCCGTGGTTGTGGGCATTGTGGAATCCATCATGGCCCGCCTGCGCATGGAGCGCGTACCCTATCTGCTGGGTGCAGCAGCGGGCATGGGCATGCTCACGCTTATTCTGACCCAGGCGAGGTTGCCATGACCACGCTTTTGCAATCCTGTCTTTTCCTTCTGGTATTGAGCAATTTTCTGCTGCTCGGAACGCGCCGCGTTGCGGGCATGACGCGCCTGACAGCCTTTCAGGGGCTGCTACTGGCGGCCCTGCTGCTGAGCCTTGATCACGCCCTGCTGGCCGGTGCTGTGTTGCTGATCAAGGGCGCGTTGCTGCCCGGTTTGCTGTGGCGCACCCAAAAACGGCTGCCCGCCGATGCCCTGATCTGCCCGGCCCGCCGCGTGGGTTTTGGCGTGCTGGCAGGCATGGCCGGTCTGGTATTTTCCATCTGGCTGGACGGCAAGCTGGTCATGCCGCTGGGGCTTTATCCCCCATTGTTGCTGCCCACCGGGCTGGCAACGCTTTTTTGCGGTTTTATCCTCATTGTGGGGCGCATCAAGGCCATCACCCAGGTCATCGGCTATCTGGTGGCGGAAAACGGCATTTTTCTGCTGGGCGTGCCGCTCATGACAGGCGGCACGGTATGGTTTGAACTGGCCCTCCTGCTGGACGTTTTTGTGGCCGTGTTTGTTATGGGCATAGCCATCAACCATATCAGCGATTCCTTCGCCTCCATTGACGTGGCGCGGTTCCGCAGCCTCAGGGATTAGGACGAGCGCATGCTGACAGCACTTCTTTTCATTCCCCTGTGCGCAGGCTGCATCATGCTGCTCTGGGGCCGCGCCGTCATCTGCCGCCTCGGCCTGCCGCTTACGGCACTGGCGCACACAGCCCTTGCCGCTTCAATTGCCGTCAAGGTCGCGCGCGGAGAAGCGCCCTCTGAACTTGGCGGCCTGCTGGCCCCGGACGCTTTGGGCGTGCTGTTTCTGATGCTGGCGAGCCTGCTGTTTCTGGCCGCGTCGTTCTATGCAGTGCATTACCTGCGGGAAGAAGAGCGCATCGGCGAACACACCAACATTCTGGATCATGGCCGCTTCACCAACGCCCCGGAGCGCCGCTTCACGGCCTGTCTGTGCTTTTTTCTCGGGGCCATGACGCTTGTGACCATCACGCCGCACATGGGCGCGCAGTGGGTGGGTATTGAGGCGACCACCCTTTCCAGCGCCCAGCTCATTTATTTTCACCGTCACAAGAGTTCGCTGGAAGCCACCTGGAAGTACCTGATCATATGCTCCGTGGGCATTGCCCTGGCCCTGCTGGGCAACATATTGCTTTCCGTGTCGTTCCACGGTGCGGAAGGAGCTGCTGGCGCAGCTGACGGCATGGATCAGGTGGGCTGGTTTGTGCGCAACGCGGCACTTGCTGAACCCACATGGCTCAAGGCGGCTTTTGTTTTTCTGCTGGTGGGCTACGGCACTAAAATGGGCCTTGCCCCTCTGCACAACTGGCTGCCCGATGCACACAGTCAGGCGCCTTCGCTGGTTTCGGCCCTGCTTTCTGGCGCATTGCTCAACTGCGCCATGCTGGGCATGCTGCGCGGGCACCAGATCATGCTGGCTGCGGGGCTTGGTGGGCTTTCGGGCGGCATGCTCATGTTTTTCGGTATTCTTTCGCTCATGACAGCCGCCATCTTTATTGTGGGGCAAGGCCACTACAAGCGCATGCTGGCCTATTCCAGCGTTGAGCACATGGGCATTCTGGCTCTGGGCATAGGCGTGGGCGGCGTGGCAGTGCCCGGCGCAATGCTGCATGCGGTCTGCCATTCGCTCACCAAGTGCATGCTCTTTCTGCTTTCTGGCAATATTCTTGCCCGCTACCACACCTATTCCAGCTATGATGTGCACGGCATGCGCTGGACCATGCCCGCTACGGCGGCGCTTTGGACAGCAGGATTTCTGGCTGTGGCCGGTTCGCCGCCCTTTGGGCTTTTTGTCAGCGAGCTGCTCATCTTCAAGGGCATGCTGGCAGCAGACCTGCCTTGGCTTTCCGCCGGATATCTGGTGCTGCTGGCCATAATATTTGTGGGGCTTTCCGTGTCGGTTCTGCGCATGGTGCAGGGCAACCGCCCCGTGGATCTGCCGCCCGCAAACTCCGAGCCAGTGTTGAGCGTCCTGCCGCCTCTGGTGCTGGGGCTGACCGTGCTGACTCTGGGCCTGTGGATTCCCGACTGGCTGTGGAATTTTCTTAACCGCGCCGCTGCGCTCATAGGCGCGTAAGCGCCAAAGGCTGATGCCAAAACCCGCCGGGTTTTGCGCTGCCAACGGTGAGAGGGCCGATGCTATTCGATTACCGCGATACCGTGCCGCTGTCGGGCATGCCCCCGGTTTCTGCTGAAGAACTGGGAGCTTTTGTGCGCCGCTACATTGCCGAAGGCTGGCGTCTGCTGACCCTGTTCGGCCTGCCGGAATCTTCGGACGAAAACGCCTCTGCGGGACTGTGCTGCGTTCTGGCTCAGGACAGTTCGCACTATCTTGCCGCCATGCGCACCGCCCCCTTGCAGTCCTATTCTTCCATGACGCCCGCCACGCCTCAGACACATCTGTTTGAGCGCGAAATATTTGAACAATGGGGCATCCGGCCCGAAGGACATCCCTGGCTCAAGCCTGTACGCCGCATCCCGGACGCCGCCGAAGCCAATGCCAGAACGCAAGCTGATGGCGGCTCGCTTGCCACGGTGCCTGGCCAGGCGGCCCAGCCCTATCCCTTCTACAGGGTTGAAGGCGAAGAAATCCACGAAGTTGCCGTTGGCCCCGTACATGCCGGGGTTATTGAGCCGGGTCATTTCCGCTTTCAGTGCCACGGCGAAAACGTGCTGAACCTTGAGATTGCTCTGGGTTATCAGCACCGTGGACTTGAACGCATGCTTGTGAGCGGCCCCCTTGCCCGTTGCCTGCCCCTGCTGGAATGCGCCGCAGGCGATACAACCATAGGGCATGCCACAGCCCATTGCGTACTGATCGAACGCTTGGCGGGCTGCGTGGTCGGCCCGCGCGCTCACCGTTTGCGGAGGGTGGGCCTTGAACTTGAGCGCCTTGCCAACCACACGGGCGACCTTGGGGCCATTGCCGGGGATACGGGCTTTTTGCCCACCGCCTCGTGGAATGGCCGCATACGCGGTGATTTTCTCAACACCACGGCCTGCCTGTGCGGCAACCGGTTTGGCCGGGGGCTGCTGCGCCCCGGCGGCACGGCCTACGATCTTGACGCGGAAGGCTGCGCAGACATGCTTGCGCGCATCAAGGCGGCAGGACGAGACGTGCGAGGCGCTGTGGACGTGATGCTGCATACCGAGAGCGTGCTTGAGCGCCTCACGGGCACAGGCTACGTCAGCAGGGAAACCGCCCAGAATCTCGGGCTTGTGGGCATGGCCGCGCGGGCCAGCGGACTCAAAATTGACGCGCGTTTCCACTTTCCCCTTGCCGATCTGCCCACCAGGGACTGCGCGCCCCGAGTTGAAACCACGGGCGACGTTCTGGCCCGCACCCTCGTGCGCAGCAAGGAGATTGACGATTCCCTGCGCCTGCTCAAGGCGGATATTTCCACTCTCGCCAACTTGCCGCCCCTTGCGGAACAGCCAGACGCCGAGGGCCTTGCCAACATGCCGCCCGAAACCCTCGCCGTATCGCAGGTTGAGGGCTGGCGCGGCGAAATCTGCCATGTGGCCGTGACCGGGCCTGACGGCAAATTTTTGGCCTACAAGACCATTGATCCTTCGTTCCACAACTGGCCCGGCCTTGCCATGGCCCTGCGCGGCAACCAGATTTCCGACTTCCCGCTCTGCAACAAGAGTTTCAACCTCTCGTACTGCGGATACGATCTGTGAGGCTTTGACATGCTGCGTATTATCAAGGAACGCCTGCACCAGAAATACCGCACCCTGGATTACCCCAAACTCCAGCCCTCGCTTTCGCCCAGGTATCTGGGCAGGCCGGAGCTTGCGCAGGTTTCCTGCGGCTCGTGCCGCGCCTGCTACGCGGCCTGCCCCGCTGGCGCATTGCTGCCCACCGCTGGCGCGGAAGACGGCACTCCCACGCTGGACATGGGGCGCTGCACCTTTTGCGGCGCATGCCGTGCCGCCTGCCCCAAGGGAGCCTTTACCTTTACCGGCCAGCACCGCATGGCATCCTTTACCCGCGAGGGCCTGCTGGTGGTTCCCGGTCAGCCTTTCGCAGAGCAGCCCACGCCGCCAAGGTTTTCCCTGTTCCGCCGCTCGCTCAAACTGCGGCAGGTCAGCGCCGCAGGCTGCAACGCCTGCGAAGCCGACAGCAACGTGCTCACCACTCTGGTGTTTGACCTTGGGCGCTTTGGCATCGATTTTGTGGCCTCGCCCCGCCATGCCGACGGTATTGCCGTAACCGGCCCGGTTTCGGAAAACATGCGGCTGGCCCTGCTTGATACTTTCAAGGCCACTCCCCAGCCGCGCATTGTTATTGCCGTGGGGGCCTGCGCAATTTCCGGCGGTCTGTTCCGCGAAAGCGATCAGTGCAACCGTGGCGTGAGCGAACTGCTGCCCGTGGATCTGTACATTCCCGGCTGCCCGCCCAATCCGTGGACAATTCTTGACGGTCTGACCTCACTGCAAAAATAACGCCCCCAAGCCGCCGGATTTGCTGATTTCAAACCCGCCACGATACTTCTTCGGCCACGCCGCAGGGAGCAAAAAACTGCTCGCCTTGCCGCGTTTTCCCCAGACTTGCCTTAATCTGCATAATGATTATAGTAGATAAGGCTTGTACAGAAAGTACTACCCGGTCAAATCGCCACTCAAGGAGATGACCAACACCGCCCTTATGGGAGATGTTCATGCAAATAAAAGCTTTTTTGACGGTTCTTGTTCTGCTTTGCTGTTCGCTCATGTTCACCCTGTCTGATGACGCACTTGCCGCTCGTCTGGGCGGCGGTGGTTCTTTTGGCAGCAAGCCCTTTATGAGCACGCCTGCACCCCGTCCGCAGACCACTTTCCAGAATAAGCCCAGCGCCGCTCAGCCTCAGGCACAGGCGGCCCCTGCCGCGCGTCCTGGCGGTATGTTTGGCGGCATGGGCGGCCTCATGGGCGGCCTGCTCGCCGGTACGCTCATAGGCTCGCTGTTGGGCGGCCATGGTTTTGCTGGCGGCGGCTTTATGGACATCCTGCTCATCGGTCTGATGATTTTCCTTGGCCTCAAGCTCTTTGCCGCCTTTCGCGGCTCGCAGAGGCCCGCGCAAGCTTCAGCAGGCGCGCAAGGCGCACAGGCCGCACAGCCCGAAGCGGGCATGATGCGTAACGACAGTGCGAGCAATGGATGGGACGCCCTGCGTGGTCAGGGCGGTGCTGGCGAGGCTGAAGCCCCCGGCCCGCAGATTCCCATGCCTCCCGGTTTTGATGCCGATGAATTTCTGCGCGGGGCCAAGATGGCTTACACCCGTTTGCAGACGGCCTGGGACAAACGCGACATGAACGATATTTCGCAGTTCACCACCGAGGCCGTGCAGAAATCGGTGCGTGAACAGATGGAAGCCGACCCCAAGCCGAGCACCACAGAAATTCTGCTGGTCAACGCCCAGCTTCTCGGTGTGACCGATGAAGGCCAGGAACAGTATGCTCAGGTGTTCTTTGACGTGCTCCTGCGTGAAAGCCCTGACCAGCAGACGCCGTCCTCCGCGCGCGAAGTGTGGCACTTCATGCGCCCCGTGACAGGCGGCAACTGGAAGCTGGACGGCATCCAGCAGGTAGAATAAACCATATCTGCATTTGTTTGATGTAACACGGGCTGAAAGCCAAGGCCTTCAGCCCGTGTTTTTCACAAGAGCAAAACAGCCTTGAGAATACGCATTCTCAAGGTTTTTTAAACGCCAACTCTGGCGCGGTGGTGCGGCAACAAGGCATGCGCCTTGAGGCAAAGCCAACTAGTGAAACCGCCAGGGCAAGGGGTACGTGTGGAGATGGAAATGAAAAATTACGTGGAAAAGCACGACAAGCTGGTGCGCTATCTGGATATGACCATTGAAAGCGCAACGCCGGAATACGCCAAGGTAACCATGCCGATCACCGAAAACCACAAAAACGGTATGGGCATGGCCCATGGCGGGGCCATCTTTGCCCTGGCCGATGTGGCCTTTGGCTCTGCCGCCAATGCGGGCAAGGATTACGGCGTGGTAAGCCTGAATACCACCATAGAATACCTGCGCCCCGGCAGGGTTTCCCCCCTCACGGCGGAGGCCTTTGTGGTACGCAATGGCAAGCATATTCTGAATTATGACGTAAAAATTTACGACGGTTCTGGCGATCTTATTGCCAAGTGCGTTGCCGCCGGTTTTCAGACAGACGTGCTGCTGCCGGATTAGTTTTTTCTTAATCACGCCGAGTCCCCGCCCCATTATTCTGACAGGGCAAGGGCAAAGCCCGCAATGACATCAACACAAAGCCCCTGCCGGAGGACAACCTGCGGCAGGGGCTTTGTGTTGGCCTGCAATAAAAGAATTGCCCCTTGCCGAACCCTTGGCAAGGGGCTTCCACCGTAAACGCTTGGGGCGCATGGAGGTGATGGGTGGCGCAAACGTCAGAGATCGAACCTTGCGCTCAATATGAAAAATTTCGGAGTCCTATGCTTCGGCCTTGGGCGGCGTTTGGCGTTCCCCCAAAGATTCCGCCAGGGGCAGGCTGAGACAGAATTCTGCTCCGCCATCAGCCGCGTTGGCGGCTGTCAGCTCGCCGCCCCGGGCGTGCGCCAGGGAACGGGCTACCGCTAGCCCCAGCCCCACGTAGCGGCCAAGCGTCTTGCCGCCCGATGCATGCGCGGCAACAGGGCTTTGCAGGGCGCGCGTGCTGAAAAAAGGTTCAAATATGTGCGGCATGATGTCGGGCGCGATGCCTGGGCCGTTGTCGCGCACCACAAGGTCGTACCAATCCTGCCCCTGCGCATCGCGTCTGGTGCTGGCGGTCAGGATAATCAGACCGCCGGGGCGCTCTGCCGCTCTTGCTGCGGATTCTGCATCACTGAGAGCATCCAGCGCGTTTTCCAGCAGGTGCAGGCATATCTGCTGCAATTCCGGTGCAGACCCCAAGGGGCGGGGCGCGCCTTCTCCTTGAGGCACTCGTACATCGCAACGCACATGGGCGCTTTCCATGCGTTCGTGCAGCAGGCGCAGCACATGGGCCACATCCGCGGCCACATCAAGCGCGCCTACGCGGGGGTCAAGCCCGTGCCCCACCATGAGCAGTTTGCGCGTTATCTCGCGCACTCGCAGGCTCTGCGTCCTGATGGTGTCCACAGCCTCGCGCACTTCGCCGATATCCGGCAAAGCTTCGGCTTCCGGCTCTTCCAGACAGTCACGGATCAGGCCAGCGGCCTGCACCATGATATTCAGCGGATTGTTGACCTCATGGGCCACGCCTTCCGCTACCCGGCCAAGGCTGCGCCAGCGGGCTGCCTCGGCCAGACGTGCGGCTTCCTGTCGTGCGCCTGCGCGTTCCGCCGCCTTGCGGCACTCCGCAAGGATGCCGTCCATGCCCACGGGCTTTGAAAGCCAGTTCAGCGCGCCGCGCCGCATGGCCTGCACGGCCTTGCCCATATCTCCTGCGCCGGAAAGCATCACCACATCGGTCTGCGGGTAGTGCTCGCGCAGGATTTTCAGCAGGTCCACGCCGTCCATACCCGGCAGCCCCACATCAAGAAATATGAGGTCGCGGGGGCCGCGCGCCAGTTCGGCCAGGGCCGCATCGGCATCCTGCGCGGTTGCGGTTTCGTAGCCGCGCAATGCCAGACGTTCGGCCAAAGGCTCCGAAAAGGCAGGTTCGTCATCCACAACAAGCACACGCATGGCGAACTCCTATGGCGAACCGCTGCCGCCCTGGCAGTTTCAGAAAACCGCTTCAGGACAATTAACGCTTGAACAAGCCGCCTTGCGGCGGGCAAGACCAGCCAACGCCTGTTTTATGGCAGGGATATGGGGCAACCCCTTGCAGGAGCATTCCGTGCAGAAATACCCTTGCCGCAGGCCGGATGCGCTCCATCCGGCCCTCCCGGTCAAAGCTGCATCAGCGCTTATTTACCGTGCTCTTCCAGCACGTCCTTTTCGTTCATGACATCACGGGCGGAGTCAAAATCGCCGCCTTCTGCCAGAGAAACAGCCACCATGGCGTTCTCGAGCTTATCACGGTAGGCCATGCGAATGCTGTTGAGCAATTCGTCAATGTCCATGGGCTTTCTGAGGAAGTTGTACGCGCCCATGCGATAGGCGGTCTGTTCTTCAGCGTCGCCGCCGTGGCCCGTAAGAATGATGACCTGAACCTGCGGATTGCTCTTTTTGACGTTGCGCAGCACTTCAAAGCCGTCCATGCCGGGCATGCGCAGGTCAAGCACGATAACGTCGGTGGGCTGCTCCACAGCCTTGAGGGCTTCGGGGCCGTCGTAGGCCACCCGCGCTTCAAAGCCGCGCATGGCAAGGCGCTCCGACAGCGTGTCCACAAACTGCTTTTCGTCGTCCACCAGCAGGATTTTGATGTCTTCCTTGGTCATGGAATACTCCTTGAAGGCCCGGCAACATGCCGGCGCCGGTTATTCGCCTTCGCTATCGCAGGCCGAAATGGAAAGGAAAAATCTTGGCCCGGCATCCCGCCAGGGCATAAGCACGGCGCGCCAACCGGGGCGCATGCCGTCCAGCATGGGGCTGCCCGTCATGGCCGCCAAAGCCATTTCGCGGTTGGCCCCTTCCAGTGCCTCAACAATAATGCCTTCTTCCTTCTGCCGCCGCCCGGCAGTGAGGCGCAGGTTCACCTGCCCGCCCACCGAGGAGCAGAGGTCAAACACTTCAAGCAGCGACCGCAGCACAGCCAAAGGCGGCACATTGGCCCACACGGGTTCTTCAGTTTCGCCGCTGGTCAGCTGTATCTGCGCCGCGCGCGCCTGACGCGCCGCCAGCAGGCAGAAGCTGCGGCTTACCCGCGCAAGATCGCAGGGGCCAGCGCTGCCGGGTTCCATGCCTCCAGCCTGAGCCATAAAGTCCATGGCTTCGGAAAGGGCCGCACCCTGAATAATGGAACGCTGCACTTCACTCAATGCCGATGAAAGCCGCTCTGCCCCCGGCGCGGCAACAGTCTTGCCGCCAGCCAAAGTTGCCAGATCCTGCGCCAGCCCGGCAGATTCACGAATCACAGCCAGCACGTTGCGCATGTCGTGAACAGCGGAAGCCAGCAAGCGGGCCATGCACTGACTCTCATTCATGACTTGCCTCCGTTGGCTGCGCATTCCTTGCCTTCACGCACGGCAGCTTGCAGCGTTTCCAGAAAAACATTGAAACTCAGCGGCTTGGTGAGGCAGGCAAAGGCCTGCGCCACAGGATTTGTGCCGTTGTCGTCCACAGCCTCGTGCCCTGTGAGCAGGATGACCGGCAAATCAGGATACAGAACCTTGAGGCGGCGCAGCACTTCATCGCCCGACAAACCAGGCATAAAGAGATCAAGCACCACAACATCGGGTTTTTCCGGCGTGGCGGCCTGGAGGGCGCTGATGCCGTCATAAACTACATAGGGTGCAAAGCCGCGAAGCGAAAGACGCTCTGCCAAGGTATCGACAAATTCCTTTTCATCGTCAGCCAGAAGGATGCGTAATGACATTCTACACCTCCACCGCGACATCTGGCGGAGTAAGCGGCAGGGTGATGCTTATGGTGCTGCCCCGCCCTTCTTCGCTTTGTACGTGAATTTCGCCGCCAAGCTTGCGCACGATGCCGTAGGTGATGAACATGCCGAGCCCGGTTCCCTTGTCTTTTTTGGTGGAGTAAAACGGCTCAAAAATATGCCGGAGCACTTCGGGCGACATGCCCTTGCCGTTGTCCTGCACACTCACCAGCATCTGGCCGTTCTGGCTTTGACAGCGTATTTTAACAAAACGCTCTTCGCCCTGCGGAGTCTGCGTGCTCCCCTCGCCACCGGCCAGCGCGTCCAGCGCGTTGCCCACGATGTTGAGGAATACCTGCTGCAACTGGCCTCTGTCCGACACAATTTCCGGCAGGTTGGGCGGCAGTTCCGCGTCAAGTTTGACACCCCGGTTTTTTGCTTCTCGCTCAAGAAAACCAAGGGTTTCTGAAATAACTTCTTCTATGTGCAGGGCCTGACGGTTGGCTTCCATGCGGCGGGCAAAGCCCAGCAACCTGTGGGTAATGCCGCGCGCGCGTTCCACGGTGCTTTCAATGCCTTCCAGCAGGGCGCAGAGCCTTTCCTTGTCCTTGCCATCGCCGCACACCTTGCCCATGCTTAAAAGATCCTGGGCAAGCCCCGCCTTTTCGTAAATGACGGCCAGCGGATTATTGACCTCGTGGGCCACGCCCGCAGCCAGACGCCCAATGGACGAAAGCTTCTGGTTGTGCTCCATCTGGGCAAAAACAGCGACCCGGCGCTCATCACTGGCCTGCAACCGGTTTATAAGCTGCTGCATGAGCAGATTAGAAACCATAAAGATCAGGGCAATGCCGCCGCACAAGACGAGCAGCAATTCCGTGCGCAGGGCCAGCCAGGGGCGGATGGCGTCTTCCGTGGGCTTGACAGCCAGCAGCATGAAATCCGTACCCGCCAGTGTGCACGAGGCCACCATGAGCTGCCTGCCCTTGGGGTCGGTAATACGGCGCACCACTGTTTCGTGCGAGGCCGGGGGCAAATCCATGGGCAGTTTTTCCAGCGCCTTGCCGAAAAGATTGGAATCCGTTTGCAGCACGCCTTCCGTATCTACAAGAAATACGTCAGTGTCGTGCTCCGGCCCAACGGTGGACACAACCTGCTGGATGCGCAGGGTATCCGTGGCCACGCGCAACGTCCACGAAACGCCGTTTTCTTCAAGCCTGTGCACTGCCACAACAAGGTGCGGATACCCGCGATACCCCAGAATTGCGTTGCTGAGGTAGCGCCCCTTTATCTCGGTATCGCGCAGCCATGGCTTGCCCGCGTAATCCACGCCCTTGAGCTTGTACGGCCCCACATAGCCAACCTGCTGGCCGTCCGCGTCCACCAGGCCCATATCCACAAAGCCCTGATATTCACTCTTGAGGGCCAGAAACACGCGGTTGAGAGTTCGCTCGTCCAGCAAATCCTTGAAGGTGTACGCGTGGGCAAGGAAACTCACCGTGGAAACACGCTCGCCAAGATACAACTCCAGCGCCGCCTGCGACTTGCGGGCCAGGGCGTACACCGGGCTTTCCAGTTCGCGCTCGAGGGTACGCATATACTGCACATGGCTGATGGCCGAAAGCAGCAGCAACGGCGTAACCGAAACGGCCACCATGAGCACTGTCATCAGCCGCCGCAGCGAGCGGTACCGGGCCGGAGACACCGCCTCCGGAACTTCCAGCAGATGCGCGAAGTAGTTTTTTATCGTGGCGAACATGTGCCCTCCAAGGTCTGCGCCGCCGTCAAGCCCGCTGGTGCGGTTCAGCTCCACGGCGGCACGTTCCCCGGCCCCGTAAGGCAAAACCCCGACTAATGGCCGCCAGCCACCAGAACGCCCGAAGCCGCAAGGCTGAGCACCAACACTTCAAGCACGGCAATAATCGTCATAATCCACTGCTTCTGGCGCACAAGACTGATCGCAAGCTGCACAAAGCAGATGATGGTGAGCGCCGCAAGAAAAGCGATACCAATGAAATTGCATATATCGCCCTTCCCCACAAGGGCAAGCCAGCCCCAACCTTGAGGGATATTGCCCGCAGCACGGTAGGCGGCTGCGTTCTGCGTCCACAGGTGCGGCATCTGGTCCAGAGGAATCTGCGGCGTAAGCACACCAAAAACATAGAGCGCATAAGTAACAAGCATTACCACAAAGCCCAGCAGCGCGCCGTAGAACAGGGTATCTGCATAGCGCAGTTGCGCGGGGGAGGCCTTTATGTCGTTCTTCAGATCAGTGGTCATTGTTTTCTCCCTTCAGTTCAAGCGTATCCGGTGCGGATTACCAGCCGAGGCCCTTCATGAGGGCCTTGGCCCCGGAGAAGAAGAGCACGCCAATAACCATGTAGCGGATGAACTTGGGCTTGGCCTTGGCAAGCAGCCGCACACCCACCACAGAACCCAGCATAAGGCCAACGATGGAAGGAACGGCCATAAGCGGGATAACGCAGCCCTGGTTCAGATACACCCAGGCGGCAGACGTGTCGGTAATGGAAAGCAGGAATTTGGAGGTGCCCACAGCGACCTTGAGGGGCGCGCCCATGAGCAGGTTGAGCACAGGCACGTTGGCCCAGCCAGCGCCAAGGCCGAACATGCCAGCCATGATGCCGATGGCGATGAACAGCAGCAGGCCAGCCAGGGTGCGGTGGGTTTTCCACTCCACCACTTCACCGGTACTGGGTTCAAGGAAAACGCCGTTCATGCCGAGCGCAAGACCGATGGCATCCTGCTTTGTCACTACCGGGCGCACTGAGTTTTTGGAAAGCAGCAGCAGCACGGCAATGCCAAGGATGGTCGCGCCAAGGCAGGTCTGAATGACGTTGGTAGGCAGCGCCAAGCCGAGCATGGCACCCACGATGGCGCAGGCAGAGGCAATCAGCGCCACAGGCAGAGCCAGACGCAGGTTGGCGAAGTTACGCCGCAACAGACCGGGGCCAGCGGCCAGCGCGCCCGCAAGGGCCACCAACAGGCCAGCGCCTCGCACAAAGTCGAGGTGGAAGGGGAAAAACCCGCTCACCAGCGGCACAAACAAAACGCCGCCGCCTACACCGGCCATGACGGCGATCACGCCGAGGATAAAACAGAAGAACAGCAGGGCCAGCGGCCAGTACCACCACGGGTTGTTGTCTATAGCCACCGCTTCAGTCGCTTGCGAAGCAGCGGGAGCGGCTTCAGCGGGCGCGGCCTGCACCGAAGTATCGGCGGCAGCCACAGCCACAAAAGACTGGGCCTGTGTTGGAGCGGCATTTTCAGCCTGCGCCGTTACGGCGACCTGAGCAGCCGGAAGGGCCTCAGCAGCCTGTGCCGACACCGGACAGGCAAGCCACAGGCACAGTGCCACGGGCAGCAGAATGAACTTCACCACAAAATTCTCAGCCCCGCTCTTCAGGGTTCTTTGGAAATCAAAAGCCATTGTTTCCCCCTTGCGGCCTTTTGCCGACGCAAGTTTATTTACGGTTAGCTCAAGGTAGGTTGGAAAGGGGTTGGGTGCTATCAGGAGAATCCTGAATTGTGAAAAAATGACTAAGGGATTTCCCCAGAGGTGGGGAGGGGATTTTGCCTGTCGGCGGCGAGGATCATCCTTTGATTTTTGCTGCTCCGCAGGAGTGGAATAAACCTTTGATTTTTGCTGCCCTTCGGGCATGTAATTCCGCCGTCCGGCGGTGTTTGGGACGCCTTCGCGGCGCGCGGGTTCGCCTCCCCAGCATGGGGCTTAAGCGGTTTACTGCCCTCGAGCATGAGATTCCGCCGTCCGGCGGAGTTTGGGACGCCTGCGCGGCGCGCGGCAAGGTGGGGCCGGTTATGGGGCTACGCCCCCTTCTCGGCCCCCCTTGCATCCCCCCCCGAAGCACCCCCTGAGGTTTTCAGTTTCCGCAAAACGACGAGGGCAACGCGGCTCTTGCCGCGGGAGCTTCCCTCACTCGCCACGCTCGCTCAGGTGATCTCCCTCCGCGCCGCGTAAATGCCATCGTCCGCTTTCGCTTTGCATCTAAATCAATTTTAGTCAATCATCTTCAGCAGTTACCTAGATGTAGAGCATGCTTCATTCCTATTTAATACCTCGTGGACATACCGTCAGCCAGCAGCAAGCTTGGACAAGTCAAAGAACAAATAAAAAGATATACAACTTCTTTAAGTTACTCGTAATGCACCAATTACCATTCAGCCATGACCAGACGGATAAATTGCGAGTCAAAAAAATCTATCCGCCATCAAAAGCTGGTTGTTGTGTTGCCTTCCTTAAACTCGCCGGAGCAAGGCGGAGGCGATGGCTGGTGTTGAGTGAATTTGCAAAATACGCATTTTTCTGGCCTGACAAGGAAAAATCCTGTTTTTGAGCGCAGCGTACTCATGTACGTGAGCATCAAAAACAGGATTTTAACGCCGTCAGGCCAGAAAAGTCGGGTTTGCGTAAATACGCTCGACAGGTTCGCCCCACCCCGCCACCAAGCTCTTACATGCCTTTTCCCTACACCTTCACAAGACCGTGCCGGATGGCAATCTTGACCAAATCCCCCACTGACCCGGCCTGCAACTTGGTAAGCAGATTGTACTTGTGAGTCTCCACCGTCTTGGGGCTGATATACAGCTCCGCAGCTATGTTCTTGACGCTCATGCCATCAGCCAGCAAACGAAAAATCTCTTTCTCTCGGGGCGAAAGGGCCCCCAGATCAGCCCCGGCATCGGCATTCGCCGTATCGGCAGCCTCGCGCCGCTGACGCAGCATGGCCGCCACACGCCCGCCGGGATCGGGAAAACTCAGATAAATCTCGCCCGCGCGCACACTTTCAATGGCGCGCAGCAGCACGCCGGGCGATTCAGACTTGCGCACATGCCCCATAATGCCCAGATCAATAAGCTCCGGCAGCCAGCGCTGATCTTCATGCCCAGTATAGACCAAAATACGCGTCTGGGGCCGCACCTCAAGCACGGCGCGCCCAGTTTCAAGACCATTCATGCCGGGCATGCCAAGATCGAGCACCAGCAAATGCGGTTGCAGGGATGCCGCCAGAGCCACAGCCTCGCCTCCGTTCTGGGCCATGCCCACAACGCGCAGATGCCCATAAGGCGCGAGCAGACTGCGCACGCCTTCCATAAGCAGCTTGTGATCGTCCACCAGCAAAATGCGGCAGACCTCGCCCGGAATATCACCCATTGGCACGGCTTTGCGGCTCTCGCAGCTGATGTTTCGGCCCGCTTCCCCAGTGGCGGCTGTTGGCATCTATTCCGGCGATGGGGGACAAAGCCGGAAGCCCTCCATGCCCCGGCCACGCGGCAAGGAAGCCGCAGCGGCCATGATGCAGCACACGGGGCAACGCAAGGTTGCCCTGTAACAGCCGCGCCGTTGCAGGGGCATGATCCCTCAAACAGACCAAGGGTGACAAATTTTTTATAAAATGAACAGAGAGGCCAGGCCCAAAAAGATAAAAAAGCCTGCGCCATCGGTGATGGTGGTGAGAAAAATACTTGAAGCCTGCGCGGGGTCGCGCCCCAGCGCCCGAAAAATAAGCGGGATGGAGCCGCCAGCCACCGCGCCCAAAAGCATGTCGCACAAGAGAGCCCCGCCCATGACGCCGCCCACCATGGGCAGGCCCGTGAACCACCATGCAGCGAAAAAGGCCACCACAGCCATGGCCATGCCGGTGACAATGCCGATCTTGCCCTCGCGCACCACGGCCATCCAGGCCTTTTTCTGGTCAAAGCGGTCTGTGGCCAACTGGCGGATCATCACCGCCAGAGCCTGCTGCCCCGTATTGCCCGCCTGATTGGCCACCATGGGCATGAGCACGGCCAGCACTGCCATCTGGGCGATGGAGCCCTCAAACATGTAAACCACCGAGGCCGACAGGGCGGAATTTATCATGTTCACAAACAGCCAGGGCAGGCGTTTGCGCACACTCTCAAGCCAGGGGGTATCCACGCTTTCTTCCGGGTCGGCGCCCACCATGCCCAGCATGTCGGCGCTGGCTTCTTCGTGCATGATGTCCATGATATCGTCATAGGTGACCACGCCGAGGATATGCCCCTCGTTGTCCACAACGGGCATGGCCATAAAATTGTAGTGCGAGAGCAGGCTTGCCACTTCGCGCTCATCCGTATCGTAGGTAACGCTGACAACGCTCTGGCCCGAAACCGCGTCGCCCACGATGGTGCCGGGCCGCGCCAGCATGAGATCGCGCAGAGAAAGTACGCCCACAAGCACCTGATGCTCGTCCACCACATAGGCGTAGTAGGGGCTTTCCTTGTCTTCCATTTCGCTGCGGATGTGGGCGATAGCTTCATCTGCCGTAAAATTTCTTTCCAGCAAGATAAGCTCGGTGTTCATGACACCGCCGGCAGAATCCGGGTCAAAATTGAGCAGATTGCGCAATTCTTCCGAATCTTCGCGGTCGAGCTTTTCCAGCAGGGCGTCGCGGTGATCCTCGTCCAGTTCGTCCAGCACATCGGCGGCGTCGTCGGGCGACATCTCGGCGATAATCTGGGCGGCTACGTCATCGTCCAGATTTTCCAGCACGTCCACGGCCATGTTCTCGTCCAGTTCGGCCAACGCCTCTGCGGCGTCCTCCTTGGACATGCGGCTCAGGGTGCTGACCTGCTTTTCGAGACTCAGATTCTCAAGATGGTCGGCCATGTCCGCCGGATGCACAAATTCGGCATCGGCGTATTCCGCGGCAAAATCTTCATCATCGGCATCGGGCCGCTCCGCAGTCAGCAGAGAGGCCGCGCCCGGGGGCAGAGTGTCTTTTTCAGACGGAAGCTGGGGAGGTACTACAGGAGGCTGCGCGCTGCCAGGCTGTTCCGCAGGATCGGTACGGAATTTATCGTTGTGCTGATCTGCCATGGCGCGCCTTTAATCCAGTCTGTAGCCGAAGTGGAACGGTCGCGCCCAAGGCGCAACCCTGCAACAAGAAGCGGCAAAGCTTCGCCACGGCATCAGCCGGGGCAGCCCCAAAAACCGCACACAGTAGGCGGCACGATAATCCGGGGGACTTTTGCCTGCCCCGGCAGCCAGCCGCAAAACACTGCAGACTGTTAAGCAAAAAACGTGTGATTGTCACCAGCACGCCATGCTTGTGAAAAAACTCATGAAGTCCCGGCAGCTTGACGCGAAACACGGGGCATTCTATCTATTACACCACACCCGTATTGGGCAACCGCCGCAATCGGGCCATATTTACAGTCTTGCAGCGTGTGCAACGCGCGCCCTGACGGGCGAGTTTCCACTTAGCACGTGCAAGAAATGGGGACAAGCGCAATGTTCACGCCCTGGGCCGCATTTTTCTCTCCCGAAGGTCAGCGGCTACTCCAAAAATCCATCGATCTCGCTCTTGAGGAAGACGGCCCTGAAATGACCGCTCTGGGGCTTTTTGCCCCAGAATCCTCCATGAACGCCGTTATCCGCGCCAAGGAAGACACCCTGGTTGTGGGCCTGCCTGTTATCGGCGCTGTTTTCAAAAGCCTCGGCGCGCCGTTCACATGGCGCGCGCTGGTCAGGGAAGCTGCCTTCGTGCCCTCCATGACAGAGGTTGCGCATATCACGGCCCCAGCCACGGCCATGCTCAAGGCCGAACGCGTCATTCTGAACTTCATCACCCATCTTTCGGGCATTGCCAACCTCACCGCCCGCTACGTGCGCGAACTGGAAGGCACTGGCGTGCGTCTGCTCGATACCCGCAAAACCACTCCCGGTCTGCGTTGGGTCGAAAAATACGCCGTTCAGGCGGGCGGCGGGCACAATCACCGCAAAAACCTGACAGAAATGCTCATGCTCAAAGACAACCACATCGACGCCGCAGGTTCCATCACCGCGGCGGTTGCCAGGTTGCGCGCGCATTACGCGCCCTGCCCGCCCATCGAGGTGGAGTGCCGCACCCTTGACCATGTGCGCGAAGCCGTCGCCGCTAAGGCTGACCGCATCATGATGGACAACATGGACGGCCAGCGCCTTTCCGAGGCTCTCGCCCTTGTGCCTCGCTCCATCGAAACGGAAGTGAGTGGCGGCGTGCGGCTGGATACCATCCGCGCCCTTGCGCTCACCGAGCCGCGCAGGCCCGATTTTATTTCTGTGGGGCGTCTGACCCATTCCGCAGTGTCGGCAGATTTCAGCATGACCCTGCTGGCAGTGTAGCCGCAGCAACAGCCATGCCCGCGTTCTGCTGCCATACTTTCGCATACCGCAAACCGCGATCCGTGAAAGCAACACGCTGACCCACGGCGGCAACCATACGGCGACATTGCGACAACACAGTGACATCACCGGAACAAATTTCCGCATTTGCCACTTCTTTTTTCATACTGCCTGCAGAGGAACCTGAAATGCAAGACACAAGCGCTGCAATCGCATCCCTGAAAAAACAGCTCGGCGCGAATCTGTGTATAATGGGGCACCACTACCAGAACGATAACGTGGTGCGCCACTGCGACATCACAGGAGATTCGCTTGAGCTTGCCCGCCGCGTTCCCGGCATTGACGCAGCCCACATTGTTTTTTGCGGCGTCTATTTTATGGGGGAATCTGCCGCTCTGCTGGCAAAACCCGGCCAGAGCGTGCATCTGCCCAGTCTGGACGCAGACTGCCTCATGTCGCGCATGACCCCGGCCCCCCTGGCCCGCAAGGTGCTGGAGCAGCTCGCAGCCACAGGCCGCAAGATCATTCCGCTGGCTTACGTCAACACCGATCTGGCCCTCAAGGCCGTGGTGGGCGAATTTGGCGGCGCGGTCTGCACCTCGGCCAATGCCAAAATCATGCTGCGCTGGGCGCTGGATCAGGGCGACGGCGTGCTCTTTCTGCCCGACAGGCATTTGGGCAACAATACCGCCGAAACTTTGGGCATCAGCCAGGACGAACGCCATGTGCTGCGTGTAGGCGCTGCGGGGCTGGTACAGCCAGAAACCCAGCCCCTTGACCGAAAGCTGCTGCTCTGGCCCGGCTGTTGCGCCATCCACGCACGCTTTGAACCCGATGATGTGGAGGCCATCCGCGCCGAATACCCCGGCTGCCGCGTCATCGCCCACCCCGAATGCAGGCAGGAAGTCATTGAAGCCTGCGATGGCGCTGGTTCCACGTCATATCTCATCAAGGAGGCGGCCCGCGTAGCCGCCGAAGAACCGGGCACGACACTTATTGTCGGCACGGAAAACAACCTTGTGTACCGTCTGGCCGAGCGCCATGCGGGCCAGTGCCGCATTCTGCCGCTGGGCCATGCCATTTGCGGCAACATGGCCAAGGTTACGGAAAAGAAGCTTCTGGCCACGCTGCAAAGCGTAGCCGCCGGAGCAGCCTCGCCTCTGCACATTGAGGAGAACCTCTGCCCCCCCGCCCGTCTCTCCCTAACCCGCATGCTTGAAGCCTGCGGTAACTGAGGTTTGCGCCGTGAACTCTATTCGCCGTCACGTGCCCGTGCTGATCATCGGCTCGGGCGTTGCCGGATGCACCGCTGCACTTACCCTTGCCGATTCCGGCTGCGACGTTCTCCTGCTCAACGCCGGAGACAGGCTGGCTGACGGCAACTCCGAGCTAGCCCAGGGCGGCATCATCTATCAGGCAAATCCCACGCCAGAGCATCCCTCGGACGCACCAGCTCTGGAAAAGGATATTCTGGTTGCAGGGCACAATTATAATTACAACAAGGCCGTCAGTTTTCTGTGCGCGCAAGGCCCGCAGTGCGTGGACGAGGTCCTCATCAAGCGCGCCCAGGTGCCCTTTGACCGCAACGAGGACGGCACGTTCAACCTCACGCGCGAGGGCGGACATTCCACCCAGCGCATTCTGCACTGCGCCGACTTTTCGGGCCGGGCCATCATGGAGGGCCTCACCGCCCAGGTGCTGGCCCACCCGCGCATCACGCGGCTGCACCGCCGCGCCGCCATCGACCTTCTGACCAGCCACCACCACGCCAAGGCCTCGCAATACCGCTACGAGGTGCGCAACCGCTGCCTTGGCGCGTATGTGCTCAATGAAGAAACCGGCGAGACGGAAACTATCCTTGCGGACTGGACAGTGCTTGCCACCGGCGGCGTGGGGCAGGTCTTTCTGCACTCCACCAACTCGCCCGGCTGCGTGGGCACGGGTATGTCCATGGCCTTTCGCGCTGGTGTTGACCTTGCCAACCTCGAGTTCATGCAGTTCCACCCAACCGCGCTGTACGAAGAACGCAGCAACCGCCGCTCGCTCATTACCGAGGCCATGCGCGGCGAGGGCGCGCGCCTGCTTGACAGCAAGGGCCGCGCCTTCATGCTTGACCACGACCCCAGGGGTGATCTGGCCCCGCGTGACGTGGTGGCCCAGGCCATGATGGACGAAATGCTGCACACCGGCGCGCCTTGCCTTTATCTGGACGTGAGCGGCGTGGAGCAGGACGTGCCCACGCGCTTTCCTACCGTATACGAAAAGTGCCGCGAGGCCGGCATCGACATTCTCAAGGAACCCATTCCCGTGGTGCCCGCGGCCCACTACTTCTGCGGCGGCGTGCTCACCGACGTGCATGGCCGCACCTCGCTGCACGGACTCTACGCCATCGGCGAATGCGCCTGCACCGGCCTGCACGGGGCCAACCGTCTTGCCAGCACCTCCCTGCTTGAGGCATTGGTATGGGGCGTGAGCAGCGGCAAGGATCTGGCCCACCGCGTGGTGGCCGAAAGCGGCCTGCCCAAGGCTCTGGCCGCAGCCATCCCCGACTGGCGGCACGAAGGCGACGAACGCAGAGACGACCCGGCCCTTGTGGCCCAGGACTGGACAAACATCCGCAATACCATGTGGAACTATGTGGGCATTGCCCGCACAGAGGCGCGCCTGCGCCGCGCCTTCGAAGACATGCGCGACCTTGTGCGACATATCCACGATTTTTACAAGCGCACACGCATATCGCGGCGGCTGGTGGATCTTTTCCACGGTTCGCAGACCTCGTACATCATCACGCAGGCCGCGTTGCGCAACAAGGTAAGTATTGGCTGCCACCACCGGGTGGATTAAAGTACGTGTGGAGCACAGCCCTTGCCTGAACACATTTTAGCAAAATCGGCTGAATACCTGCGGTGCGCGGCACACGCCTGCAACTGCGATTTGACCGCTGAAGTTTTGAAGCTGGAGAAACCTGAATGAAAAAAGCATATTTGCCAGCCGCCGTGGTGATTCTGATCGCGGCGGGCTTTCTGGGTCTGTTTTTCGGCCTGAGCCCTCTGGTGGAGGGACAGGTACAGAGGGGCATCCAGAACATCGGCATCTCCGGCGACGGCATATCCACGCAGGCCGCGGTGGACAGGGTGGAATTTTCTCCCCTGTCGCGCACTCTGACCCTGTACGGCCTGCGCCTGCGCGGTGAAACGCCTCAGGGACCCCTTGCGTATGAAGTGGCGGAGGTTTCGCTCCGCATTCCCCTGCGCATGCTGCTGGCCTACACCCCCTTGCGGCCCATGGTGCTGAAGGATGTGGGCATGATGCCCGTGGCCGAAAACATCGTGGTGCGCAACCTGGCACTGCGCACGCCCGAGGCCCGAGGTTCGGTGCAGCGCGAAGAAATTGACGAACTGCGCAGCCAGAGCGAGCTGGTGGCCCGTTTTCTTGACGGTGCCCCCATCGACGCACTGGCCGCCACGTACCTCATGAGCGCAGACAAGGCGCACAGCTTTTTTCTGAGCGTCAGCATTCCCGGCAAGGAAGGTCTGGCCCAACTGACCATTAAGGAATCGCTGATCAAGGGATGGGACGGCGCTTCCGTTGAGCATATGCGCATTGAAGACATGCAGAGCCGCCTTGATGGGCACGAGAGCATGCGCATGGCGAGCTTTGAAGCCAACGGCCTCACCTTGCCGGAGCTGGGCCTGCTGCACCGCCTTATGGACGCAGCCGCAATGAGTGAAAACGACATGGACGCAGCCGTTAAGGCCCTTGGCCCGATTGTGGAAGAAATTCTGGCTGCCGACCCGCCCCTTGTGCGGCAGGTGCGCGCCTCGGGCATGACCTTTGCCGTGGAAAACGGCAGCGTGACTGTTGGCAGCGTGGGTTTTGACTGGCTTTCCAACTCGCCGCGCCACACAACCAGTTTTATCCGCGATCTTGCGGCCTCCAAAAGCCTGCTTGAAGAGGCTTCCGGCCTTGCCATGCCCGCGCTCAAGGCCAACATGACCTTTGAAAGCCTTGGCCTGAGCACGGCCTCGCACAAAAAAACAATGTCCATCAAGGCCGAAGGTCTCGCGGACGTGGACTGTTCGTTCACCCTGTACGATGCCGGGATCATCAGCACCAGCGAGCAGGCCCTGCTGATGCAAAGCTTCAGCGATCTGCACCTCGCCGTGAAGGATCACGGAGCGCTGGCCTGGGTTGGCCTCAATCTTTCCCACGACGGGCGCGCAGCGGCCACGGCCCTGCACCAGACCCTGGACAAGGGGCTGGATCTCGCCCCCACCCCGCAGAACAACGCCATCCGGCAGGCCCTGCTGACCTTTGTGCAGCGCCCGGGCCAGCTTGAAGCCGCCAGCGCCAAAGGCCAGCGCATAGGGATTCTGCAAATACTGGCTGCCCTGAACGACCCTGGCGCGCTGTTTACCTGCACCGCCGTTGCCGGTCAGAAAACGCTGGAAGAACAGATCAACGCCCTTGCGGCGCAAACCGCCAAAACATCCGCCCCCGCCGAAGCAGCGGGAAAGTAGCATATGCGCAAACTCTGTCTCAAAAAAAATGAAGATCGGCGTCTGCGCGCCGGGCACCTCTGGATTTTCGCCAATGAGGTGGACGTAAAACAAAGCCCGCTCACCGACTTTGCCCCCGGTGAGTCCGCAACCCTGTGCGACTGGCGCGGCGCGCCGCTTGGCAGTGTGTGCGTCAACTCGGCTTCGCTTATCTGCGCCCGCCTGCACAGCCGCAAGCCCGATGTGGAACTGGACGAAGCCCTGCTGGCCCAAAGGCTGGAATCGGCACTGGCCCTGCGCCAGCGCCTCTACCCCGGCCCCTGGTATCGGCTTTGCCACGGCGAGGGCGATTTTCTGCCCGGTCTGGTCATTGACCGCTACGGCGACCACCTGACCGTGCAGGTCACCACTGCGGGTATGGAGCAAAGGCGCGAAGCGCTCGCAGCCGCCCTGCACACGCTGCTGCATCCCACGTCCATTCTCTGGGCCAACGACTTAGCCGCACGAGGGCTTGAAAACCTCTCCCGCGAGCAAGAGAGCGAAGGCCAGTTGCCTGAAAGGCTGGAAGTGCCGGAAAACGGCTGCCGCTTTTTCGCGCCCTGCGCCACAGGCCAGAAAACGGGCTGGTTTTACGACCAGCGCCCCAACAGGGCGGAACTGGCACGTTATGCCAAGGATGCCGATGTGCTGGATATTTTCAGCTATATTGGCGGGTTCGGCGTTACCGCAGCGGCTGCGGGCGCGCGCTCCGTCACCTTTGTGGACGCCTCGGCCCAGGCGCTCGCCTTTGCGGAAGAAAACGCCAGGGCCAACGCCCCCGGCTGTGACGCCCAGACCCTGTGCGGCGACGCCTTTGACCTGCTGCGCCAGATGCGCGACGAAGGCCGACGCTTTCAGGCCATCAGCCTTGATCCCCCGGCCTTCATCAAGCGCCGCAAGGACGCTGCCCTCGGGCTTGCGGCCTATAAGCAGGCCAATGATCTGGCAGTGCAACTGCTGGCGCCGGGGGGCATACTTGCCACCTCGTCCTGTTCGCACCATCTTGAAACGCAGTCTTTGCGCGCTTGCTTGACGCAGGCCGCCGCCAAGCGCAAACTGCATGCCCGTATTCTTTTTGCCGGGGGCCAGGGGCCGGATCATCCCATCCACGCCGCCATGCCCGAAACGGCCTATCTGAAGTGCTTTATCGCCCAAGTGGGCGCGTAACTAGAAGGATTTGACATGCTGAACAAAGTCCGCCTGCTCACCCCTGGCCCCACGCCTCTGCCGGAGCGCGTGCGTCTTGTGCTTGCCAAAGACATGATCCACCACCGCAAAAGCGAATTCAAGGCCGTGATGGGCCGGGTTCAGGAGCGCCTGCGCGTGCTGTTCGGCACGGACGATGTGGTTCTGCCCCTATCCTGTTCCGGCACGGGCGCCATGACGGCGGCAGTGTACAGTCTGTTTACCCCCGGTCAGCGCGTGCTGGTGGTTGAGGGGGGCAAGTTCGGCCAGCGCTGGCGCGAGATCGCTGTTTCGCGCGGGCTTGAAGTCACCACCCTTGAAGTGCCGTGGGGCGAAGCCGTTGACCCGCAGGCCGTGGCAACGGCCCTCAAGGCCGATCCGGGCATCGCGGCGGTGCTCATCCAGCACTCCGAAACCTCCACCGGCGTTCTGCACCCAGTGGAAGAAGTGGCGCGCATCACGCGCGATACCGACACGCTTCTGCTGGTGGACGGCATCTCTGCCGTGAGCCTCGCGCCCTGCCCCATGGATCAGTGGGGTATCGACTGCCTTGTCACCGGCTCGCAAAAAGGCCTCATGCTGCCCCCCGGCCTTGCGCTGCTGGCGCTCTCGCCACGCGCATGGAAGAGGGCCGAAAGCGTCACGCCCGGCTGCTTCTATTTCAATCTGCCCAAGGAACGAGCCAAGATCGCTCAGGGGCAGACTCTGTTCACCTCTGCGGTGAACCTCGTGGTCGGCCTGGACGAAAGCCTTGAAATGCTGCTGGAAAACGGGCTTGAAGCCATTTACGCCAAGCAATGGGCGCTGACCATGCTGGCCCGCGCGGGCGTTGCCGCCATGGGCCTTGAGCTTTACGCCAAGACCCACTTTGCCTGGGGCATCACCAGCGTCATGCTGCCTGCGGGCGTTGACGGCACCGAGGTGCTGCGTATCGCCATGGACAACTACGGCGTGTGCATGGCTGGCGGGCAGGATCACATGAAGGGCCGGATGGTGCGCATAGGCCATATGGGCTGGGTGGACTGGGCCGATCTGGTGGCCGGGCTGCATGCCCTCAACCGGGGCATCATTGAAGCGGGTGGACACTGCGGCTCGCGTGACTATCTTGAAGAAGCGCTGGCGGCTTATCGCATGGCCCTGGCGGGCAAACCCGGCGAGCCGCTGCCGCTGATCCACAGCTAGGCCGCAAGCCCTTGCGCTGGTGGTAAAAGCTTGTATGTTGGACGCAAGCATTGGCGCAAACTGCTGTTACCGTAACCGTTTACGTGCCACGAGGTCGCCATGAGTGACAATAACTGCGGCTGCAAGGCCGATGGCCCCATGCCGGAAGTGACGTTTTCGACCTTTATCATTTCGCTGGCGTCGTCGGCCTTGGTGCATCTGGGCGAAGTGCCCAATCCCGAAACCGGCGGTACGGAAACAAACCTGCCGCTGGCAAAGCACAGCATTGATGTGCTGGAAATGCTGCGCGCCAAGACCGAAAACGGGCTGGAAGAACAGGAGCGAAAGCTGCTGGAAAGCATCCTCTACGAACTGCGCATGAAGTTCGTCATGAAATGCGGCCCGGACTGCGCCTGTCAGTCAAAAAAATCTTAAGGCACTGCGGTGCGGCACGGTCAGCGGCAATCTGCCGTCTGCGCGGCGCGGCTCCGTCACTACCATTGACCATAGTTTCCAAAGGATCGGCGGCATGAAGACAATCAATGTGGGTCTGGTGGGCATTACCGGCTACGCGGGCATGGAGCTGACGCGGCTTCTCGTGAGCCATCCTTCCATGCGGCTTGCCATGGCCTGTTCGCGGGCGGAATCCGGCAAACGGCTGGGGGATTTCTATCCTTTTCTTAACCACATGCCCGGCGCGGATGTGGTCATCAGCGTTTTTGACCCGCAGGAAGCCGCCCGCCAGTGCGATGTGGTTTTTCTTGCCGTGCCCGCAGGCACAGCCATGGACATGGCTGAAATGCTGCTGCGCGCCGGGGTGAAGGTTGTTGACCTCTCGGCGGATTTTCGCCTGCGCGACCCCGAAACCTATGCCACATGGTACAAGCGCGAGCACGTGTGCACTGATCTGCTGCACAAGGCCGTGTACGGCCTGCCCGAGCTGTACGCCGCTGAGATTGCAAGAGCAAAACTCATCGCCAACCCCGGCTGTTACCCCACCTCGGTGATTCTGGGTCTGTACGCCGCCATCAAGAACGACCTCGTGCACACCGACGACATCGTGGTGGACGCCAAATCCGGAGCCACGGGCGCTGGCCGCAAGGCAGCCGTGCCCACGCTGTTCTGCGAAATTTCCGACAATTTCCGCGCATACGGTCTGCCCACGCACCGGCATACGCCGGAAATCGAGCAGGAACTCAGCCTGCTGGCGGGCCACGACATGCGGGTTTCGTTCAACACGCACATTCTGCCCACCAACAGGGGCATTTTGTCCACCATCTATACCAAGCTCAAAAACCCCGCTACCAGCCTGGACGAAGTGCGCGAGGTCTTTACCCGCACGTGGGAACACAGCCCGTGGGTTCGCATCCTGCCCAAGGGTGCGCTGCCCGAAACGCGTTTTGTGCGCGGCAGCATGTTCTGCGACCTTGGTCTTGTGGTAGACCCCCGTACAGGGCGGCTCATCATCATTTCCGCCATCGACAACCTGTGCAGGGGCGCATCCGGTCAGGCCATGGCCAACGCCAACCTCATGTGCGGGCTGCCGGTAGAAACGGGCCTCAATACTTTGGCCCCGCTGGCGTAATGATATATTAGCAATATGGCCCTGTTGCCCCCTGCCTGCGTCAGGAAGCCTTTTTATTCCGGTCGAGTACCGAAGCAGTACACTCTCTCCATAAAAAGGCTTACTTCCTTGGCAGGGAACAAAATTTCTCATATTGTTAACATATCATGGACCTGATACACACAATCATTTTACATTCAAGGCTCGGCAGAAAGGCTTTTTATTCCTGCTGGATGCAGCGCATGACTAGCAGATAAAAAGCCTTTCTCCTTGCCGGAACCGCCAGTAATGGCCGAGCCTTTGCCCCGGAGAATGCCGCCAGAGTTTTGCCCGCCGATCCCCTGCGGGTCGTAAAAAAGGAATGCCCATGCAACTGGAAACCGCCTTTCAGAATCCGCAACTGTGCCACAGCCTTCTTGATCGCCTTAACCGCGCCCTTGATGGTCGCACAATGCGCTTCATGGAAGTGTGCGGCACCCATACGGTTGCCATCTTCCAGAGCGGCCTGCGCTCGCTCCTGCCCAAATCGGTAACGCACCTTTCCGGCCCCGGCTGCCCCGTATGCGTCACGCACGATGCGGAAGTAGCCGCCTTTCTGGAGCTTGCGGGCCGTGACCGCGTCATCATAGCCACTTTTGGCGACCTTTTGCGCGTGCCCGGCCCCGGCGGCCTCAGCCTCAAACACGCTCAGGCCCAAGGGGCGCGGGTTGAAATTGTCTATTCGCCGCTGGACGCTCTTACCCTCGCGGCGGCCAACCCCGGCGATACAGTGGTTTTTCTGGGCATTGGTTTTGAAACCACCGCCCCCACCGTGGCAGCCACCCTGCTCACCGCCCAGCAGCGCGGATTGAACAATTTCTGTGTGCTCTCCCTGCACAAGCTTGTGCCCCCTGCCCTGCGCATCCTGCTTGAAGACAGCCAGTGCGGCGTGGAAGCCTTTTTGCTGCCGGGACACGTTTCCACCATTCTTGGGCTGGAACCCTACGCCTTTCTGGCGCGCGATTTTCATGTTCCCGGCATTGTGGGCGGCTTCCAGCCCGCAGACATTCTGCTGGCCCTCTGCCTCATGGCCGAGCAGATGCGCGATGGCAAGCCCGATGTGGTCAATGCCTACCCCCGCGCCGTGGACGACACGGGCAACCCCCGCGCCCGCGCCCTGCTGGAACAGTTTTTTCAACCGGCGGACGCCCTGTGGCGCGGCATAGGCCGCATACCGCAGAGCGGCCTGGCCCTGCGCCCGGAGTATGAGAGCATGGACGCCATGAAGCGCCTTGACCTCACCCTGCCGGACGTCCCCCCCCTGCCCGGCTGTCGCTGCGGCGATGTGCTCAAGGGGCGCATTACCCCGCCGGACTGCCCGCTTTTCGGCAAGCGCTGCACGCCCGCCAATCCCGTTGGCCCATGTATGGTTTCCACCGAGGGCAGCTGCGCGGCCTACTTTAAATATTCGGAGCGATAATGGACGATTGCCTTCTTCTTGATGCTGGCAGCGGCGGCAGAGCCTCGCAGCGCCTTATTGCCCAGTGTTTCATGCGCCATTTTGCCAATCCCCTGCTGGAACGCATGGACGATGCGGCGCTTTTGACCGATATCTCCGGCCCGCTGGCCATGAGCACCGATTCCTACACGGTGACGCCACTGTTTTTCGCAGGCGGCAGCATCGGCAGCTTGGCTGTGCACGGCACCGTCAACGATGTCGCCATGCTGGGCGCACGGCCCCGCTACCTGAGCTGCGGATTCATCCTTGAAGAAGGCCTGCCCCTCGAAACCCTTGAGCGCGTCGTGGCCGACATGGGCGCGGCAGCTCGCGAGGCGGGCGTGAGCATTGTGACGGGCGACACCAAGGTTGTGCCGCGCGGTGCTTGCGACAAGATTTTCATCAATACCACAGGCATCGGGCAGGTGTTTGCCTCGCCCTCGCCCTCGGGGCACAATGCCCGGCCCGGCGATGCAGTACTGGTCAGCGGAGCCATGGGCGACCACGGCCTCACGGTCATGGGCAGCCGCGAAGGACTGTCCTTCCTTACGGACGTGGCCTCGGACTCCGCCCCGCTGAACCACATGATCGAAGACATCATCACCGCTGTGGGCGAGGTGCATGTGCTGCGCGACCCCACACGCGGCGGCCTTGCCACCACGCTCAACGAAATCGCCGAACAGTCGCAGGTTTCCATCCTGCTTGACGAGGTCAGCGTTCCCGTTCACGAAGCCGTGCGCAACGGCTGTTCCTTCCTCGGCATGGATCCTCTGTACCTTGCCAACGAAGGCAAGTGCATCTGCATTGTGCCCGAAAACAGCGCAGAAGCAGCCCTTGAGGCCATGCGCCGCTCGCCCTACGGCAAGGAAGCGGCCCGCATCGGCACGGTAACGGAAGGCAAGGCACAGGTGGCGCTGCAAACCCGCATAGGGGGCCGCCGCCTGCTGGGTATGCTGGAGGGCGCGCAGTTGCCCCGCATCTGTTAGGGCATGCCACTACGGTTCTTTTGCCCCCTGCCCACGTCAGAAAGCCTTTTTATTCCGGTCGAGTAGCATCCGCGCTACACTCCCTCTATAAAAACGCTTTCTTCCTTGGCAGGAGACAAAATACCTCGTAGTGCAACAACCCTAGAATAACTTGCCCCAATAATTTGCCAAAACAATTTGGAAGCAGAGATAGTTACGGAGAATCCCCTGAAGCTGTTGTCTTTGTTTCAACCGAATGCGGGAGCCTCCCGCCTGAAAGGAAAAAATATGGATTCCACCTATCAGCGCGCCATGAACGCCAACGTGACCCCGCAGATTTTCTCCACCATGGTAAGCAATGCGCAAAAGGTGGCCGAAGCCTTTGCCGGTTCCGGCTCCGCCACTGTGGATGCAGAGAGCATTGCCGCCGTGTTCAGCCGCATGGTGGTTGCCCAGATCGAAATGTTTGAAAAGAAATAACCTTCGCTGCACAAGATATGCAAAGGCAGAGGCCGTCCCAAGGGACGGCCTCTGCCTTTTACACGTTGCGCATTCTGCTCTTTGCCCCTGCTTCAGACGGAGCCTGCCAAAACTGCAAGCAAAACAGATGATTATTAGTGTGGGGCGTTTCCCCCGCAAAGAATGCCCGCTAAATAATCCAGGGCGACATGTCCGCCCCTTTGCGCAGGGCCTCGCGCACGTCAGACCAGTGCTTTTCCATATCTTCCAGTCGGGCCAGCAGGGCGTCTTCCGCCGGGGTGCGCGCCAGCACAGCGGACACGGCCCCCTGCTCGAACACCAGCCGCCTGTCTGCCGCCAAGGCCAGTACAGGATCGTGCGTTGCCATGACAATAATCTTGTCCGAGGCCAGCAGCAGATCAAGGGCCTTGCGCTTGTCCACTCCGGCATTTTCAATTTCGTCAATGAGCAGCACGGGCGACCAGCTGAGCAGGGCTGTATCCGCAATCATCAGGGCGCGCGACTGCCCGCCGGAAAGCTGGGTCAACTGCGTACACCCGTCAAAGGATTCGCCAGCCAGTTCGTTGGCGGCGGCAAAAACCCTGGCCGCAGCAATTTCGGGGTCTGGCACCTCGCGGCTCAGGGCGTGGGTGCGCAAAAAATCCATCACGCCCATATCCAGCACAAAATTCATGTTCTGGGTCAGCTGGGCCACCAGCCGCCCCTGTAGATCAAAGCGCGTGTCTTCATCGGGTTCTGCGCCGTTGAGCAGCACGGTGCGGCCAGTTGGGGTATCGCCTGCGGCCAGCGACTCAATATCGCTCAAAAAGCGGCTCTTGCCAGCGCCCGTTGGCCCCAACAGAGCCGTGATTTCACCGGGGCGGAAGTGAATCTGCGTTTTTTCCGGCTGGCCTGCCTTGTCGCGCCCAGGGGTCAGGCTCAGGCTGCGCAGGGCCAGCTCCATATTTTCACGCTCCATGGCCTTCTCCAAATTCCGCCTTTTTGACGTTGCCCTTCTGGTAACGCGCGCCGATGCGCATTTCGCTCAGGCAATAGGAGCAGATGGCTGCGGGCATGGCGAAGCGCAGCCGCATGTCGGTTACGGAGGCGATGTCCGGCGCAATGGCCATGATGGCGGCAAGCTCCGCGCAGCCCTGTCCGGTCAGGCCGTTCACGTGACGGATAACGGCCCGCTGGTTCATCTGCCGGATGCGGTAGCGGTAGACTTCGCGCTCTGCCTGCGAAACCAGATCCCCCTTGGTCACGGCAACCACGTCGGCCAGCCGCAGCATTGGCCCGATTTTTTCCGGCGCGTCTATGCCCATGAGGTTGTCGATGACGCACAGGGCCAAAGCCCCGCGCAGATGCGGCGAACAGCGGTTGCACAGGCCTGCTGTTTCGATAATGCAGATGTCGGCCCCGGTTTCTGCGGCCCAGGCAAAGGCTTCTTCCAGATTGGTGGCAAAAAAGTGATCGGGGCATAGCCCGCCGGAAAGCGCCACGGAAACGGGAATATCCGCCGCTGCGTAGAGTTCGTCGTCTCGGGTTTGCAGGCAGTCAAACTTGATGACGGCGCAGGTTGCGCCCCGCGCCTTCAGGGCCGCGCCAGCCCTGACCACAAGCGAGGTCTTGCCGCACGCGGGCGGCCCCGCCACCGTTATGAGACGCATGCCGTGCCCGCCTGCAACCGCCGGAACTTCAAGGCCAGAATATCGCGCAGGCTGTTCACATCGTTGCTTTCCACAAAATCCCAGCCCACCCATTTGAGTTTTGCCCCTGCGGGCAACTGCGAGGGGCGCGAACCGTCCACAGGGATGAACCAGGCGGCGCTGTCTATGCCGCCAAAGCCATTGGCAAAAAAGTCCAGCACCGGGGCCAGACGCGCTTTTTCTGATTTTTTTGCCAGCAGATAGAGGGGGCTTGCGGCTGCGCCGTCCTCGGGCCAGACAATTTCCACATGCTCCGGAAGTTTGGTGCTTTCGGCAAAAAACAGGGGGATGATAAAGATGCCCCCGGCATCGGGCGCGGCGGTGCCGCAGACCTTTGCCATACGCGAGGAGTGCATGAAGCTTTTGATGTTGGCGGCAAGCCCGGTAACCCCCGGTTCGCCAAAATCCTTGTACTGGTTGAGCAGCACGGCATCAGCCATGTCGTCGCCATCGCCGCACATGACAATCTGCCCGCGATAACGGGGATTCATGAGGTCTGCCCAGTTTTTCGGCGCTGGCAGGCCGTCCAGCTTTTTGTGGTCTACCAGAAAAATGTACGGAGTCACGCCGTAGATGGTATAGGCCCCGGCGGGGTCAATCAGTCCGGCATCGGCGTACAGAGGGTTCAGCACGCGGGGCTGCACGCTTTCAAAAATGCCCGTGTTGACAAAACGCCGCACAAATTCACCGCGCCAGAAGTCGCCGTAGCCAATGGACGCTATAACGGCGGGCAGCTTGTTTGCGTCAGATTCCATATACAGCGGGTCGTAAGGATCAACCGAGGTGCAGCCCATGGGGATATGCGCCGTCAGGGGCGGGGTTGCCGCTGCGGCAATGGCCTCGATTTGCTCCTTGACCACAAGCTTTACCGGGCAGGGGGCATAGAGCAGCAGGTCGGTTTTGCCCATAACGGGGATGTCATCCTGCTGCTGCAATGCCTGCATGAGATGTTCAAGCCTTTTCATGGTGCCTCTTTCCGCAAAAAGTTTGGGAACCGCTCTGGGTAGAGCAAGGAACATGCCGATGCAAGGCTCAGCTCAACATACCGATATGTAAGTTAATTTACCTTTCACCCTCAGCCGGAGTCCAAACAATATTGTACCGCGACCACAGTTCGATACAATATTGGCGCGCAGTACGGCACATGCGGGGGCAGTCTGTGAAGTACCGCTAATCCAGCGCGCTGAAGAGCAGCATGATGTTCAGCACGGTCACGATGCCCGTGAGCGTGTAGAGCAGCAGCTTTGTGCCCTTGCCGTTGGCGTATTTGCCCATGACCTTGGGGGACGATGTCAGCGCAACCAGCGAAACCATGGTGATGGGCAACTGCACAGAAAGAGCCATCTGCGAAAGCAGCAAGCCCTTGAAGGGGTCGCTGGTCAGCCAGATGAGCACAAGGCCGCAGCCCAGCGAGCCAACAATGCCCATGACGCTGTGCTTGTCCTTTGTATTGTAGGCCTCGCCCGCCATGCCCGATGTCATGATGCCGCCCGCCATGCCCGAGGTGACGGACGAGGCCACCCCGGCAAACAGCAGGGCCACGGCAAAAATCACGGAGGCGTTGTCGCCCAGCAGGGGTTTAAGCAGGTCGCGGGCCTGTTCAAGTTCCGTCACGTGCTCCCCCGCTGTCCAGAACACAGCGGCAGCCAGAATGATCATGGCGCTGTTGATGGCCCAACCCACCAGCATGGCAAAGAGCGTGTCAAAAAATTCATAGTCGAGCCTTTTTTTGATAAAGGCATCGCCCTCAAGATTCCACTGGCGACTCTGAATAATTTCGGAATGCAAAAAAAGATTGTGCGGCATGACCACCGCGCCAAGCACGCTCATGATCACCAGCATGGAACCTTCGGGAAAGGCTGGCATCACCCAGCCCACGGCAGCCTGAGGGAGCCATCCGGCAGGCACCAGCCATAGCTCGTACAAAAAGGCGATGCCGATCAGCGACACAAAGCCGATGATCCACTTTTCAACCTTGCTGTACGAATTAAACAGCAAAAGGCCGCCAGCCAACAGGGCCGTGAGGGTTGCGCCAATGGGCAAAGGGATGGAAAAGAGCATGCGCAGGGCAATGGCCCCGCCGAGGATTTCGGCCATGCTGGTCATGACCGAAGCGCCAAAGGCGCTAAACAGTACAAGCCGACCAATGGTGCAGGGAAAATACTCCGTTATGGCCTCGGCCATGCATTTGCCCGTCACAATACCCAGATGCGCCGCATTGTGCTGCAATACAATGAGCATAAAGGTGGAAAGGCTCACCATCCACAGCAGGGAATAACCGTATTCCGCCCCGGCGGCCAGATTGGCGGCCCAGTTGCCGGGGTCGATAAATCCCACTGTCACCAGCAGGCCAGGCCCAACAAATTTGAGGAATTCTTCGCCCTTATGGGTAATGCCCGACACATTGCACTTACTCCAAAAGCTTGTTGCACTCATGCAAAAACCTTCCCGATCTTTAATTTGATTAACCGGCGGCACGCAGCCTGACCGCGCAGCAACACCGGATGCTGACGTATTGCAACCTGACGGTATACGCACTCATGGGCAGCAGGCAAGCGCGACCTGCCCCTCTTGCGCGCACGGGGGATAATGCGTATGTGTCGCCATCCCCCATCGCCTTTTTCATGTTACATTTGCATTTCAGATATTAAGCTTCTGGAAAACAAACCGATAGCTTAGTTATGCGTCAGATCCGCCAGGCTGGACGCACGTCCATTTCAGATTGAGCAGGAGCCTTGCTATGACTATCAGACTGCGCGTTATCCTGGGATTCCTTTTTACAATTATTGTGATGGCAGCAGGCACCCTGCCCTTCATGGTCATGACCATGCGCAACAATGCAGAGGAAAGCTATATTTCCAATTCCTCAACCCAGTTGCGTCTCATGAACAACTATGTGGAAACATTCATCAGCGGCGCAGAACGCGACGTTGCCCTGCTGGCGCAGGAACCTTACATTGCTGAAGCTGTAGGGCTTTTCCCCAACTTCTCCAATAATAAAGAAGCCGATGTTTTTCTTCGCGCCGATCTTTCGGTAGATGCCTTCAAAACTGTTCAACCTCTTGTGAGGCTTGACGAAGGCTCCGAGGATTACGTGGAAGCCTACGCAGGCTACACTGACGGCAGTTACGCAACCTCTGCCGACAATGCCAAGGTGCCCGCTGGCTACAATACCAGCAAACGCCCCTGGTACACGCAGCGAGCGGCTTCTACGCAAAAGGTCGGCCTGGCCGACAGCTACCTTTCCATCTCTGGTGAGCTGGTGGTGGCCATCACGCACAAAATGTTTTCGCGCCGGGGCGACTTTACAGGCGTTCTGGGCATCGACGTTTCGCTCAACGGTCTGTCGCAGCGCTTTGCTGAGCTCAACTTCGGCAAGACCGGCTACTTCATGCTGCTCGAAAACACGGGGCGCATCCTCTGCGACCCGCGCAACAAGGATCTGACGGGCAAAATCATTGGCAAGGACATACAGGATCCCGGCCTCGTAAAGCTCTTTGGCACCAAGGACGGCTCGCTGCAAACCGTTGTGAACGGGCAGGAAGTGCGCGCCAATGTGCTCACAACAACGCACGGCTGGAAGATTCTCATGCTCCAGTCCGAAGAAGAAATTTTTGCGACCACCAACACCGCCGTGCGCGCCAGCGTGGTCATTACCCTCAGCGTGGCCCTGATCATGCTGCTGATCGCCTGGGCCATCGCGCGCTCCATCAATCGGCCCCTGAGCCTTATTGTTAAAGAGGCCGACAAGGTCGCCACCGGTGATCTCAACGTGAACCTTGACGCCCGGCAATTCTACGGCGAGCTGGCCGAGCTGTACGCTGCCCTGCTGAACATGGTTGGCAACCTGCAGGAAATGATCACCACTGCCCGCCAGAAAGGCGAGGAGGCCGAGCAGCAGACAGCCCTTGCAAAAGCCGCCACAGAGCAGGCCGAAGAAGCCCGCAAAGAGGCGGAAAACGCCCGCCGCGAGGGCATGCTCTCTGCCGCCATGCAACTGGAAGAAGTGGTGAAGGTCATCTCCTCCGCGTCCAACGAGCTTGAAGCCCACATAGGCCAGGCCAACCACCTTTCGAGCGAGTCGGCCCTGCGCCTCGGCGATGCTGCCACAGCCATGAATCAGATGAACGCCACAGTGCGCGAGGTGGCGAGCAATGCCTCGTCCGCTTCAGACATGTCTGACCAGACCAGGGCCAATGCCGAAAACGGTGAAAAAATTGTGCAGCAGGCCCTGCAAAGCATTGACCGCGTCCACTCGGTTTCCATGGCGCTCAAGGATGACATGGGTACGCTCAACGAGCATGCCCAGGCCATCAGCCGCATCATGAATGTTATTTCAGACATAGCCGACCAGACCAACCTGCTGGCCCTCAACGCCGCCATTGAAGCGGCCCGTGCTGGCGAAGCCGGTCGCGGATTTGCAGTGGTGGCCGATGAAGTACGTAAACTGGCGGAAAAGACCATGGCTTCCACAAACGATGTGGGCAACGCCATTGCTGCCATCCAGCAAAGCACATCCAAGAGCGTGCAAAGCATGGACAACGCCCTTGAGCAGGTGCAAACCGCCACAACGTATGCCAACAAATCGGGCGAAGCCCTGCGCGAGATCGTCAACAACGCGCTTTCCACAGCCGATCAGGTGCGCGCCATCGCAACTGCCAGCGAGGAACAGTCCGCAAGCAGCGAAGAGATCAACAAGTCCATTCTTGAGGTCAACGAACGCTCCGAGCAGACGGCCCACGCCATGAACGCCGCTTCCGGCTCTGTGGCGGATCTGGCAACCCAGGCCAACACGCTGAGTCAGCTGGTGGCCGACATGAAGCGCGGCTAACGCGACACATACCTTGCAACACCCATCGGGGCGTCCGCCATGCAAAGGTGGACGCCCTTTTTATTGGCGCGTGGCAAAAGCTGCAGAGCCTTGCCGGCGCATCGACAAATACGGGCTTGCGCCACGTAATTGTAACAAATCCATCATACATAACAGTCGTAAGCGCGGGTAGTTATTGCCCTGCCGTTTTACCATTGCCTCGGGAGCATACGATGAAGCCTTCGGCTGTTATGAACAACAGGGAACTGAGCTGGCTCAGCTTTAACGAACGGATATTGCAGGAAGCCCGCGACCACTCCACGCCGCTTATGCAGCGGCTGCGCTTTCTGGGTATTTTTTCCAGCAATCAGGACGAATTCATCAAGGTTCGCGTGGCTTCCCTTGTGCGCCTTACTCGCTCCAAGAGCAAAATAAAGCCGCTGCTCATGGGCGGCTTGACCCCGGACGAAGCCTTGCAGCGCGTTAATGACAAGGCCGCCACCGCCCAAACGGCCTTTCGCGAAACCTATGAGGAAGTGCTGGATGCCATGGAGCACGAGGGCATACGCGTGCGCGATGAAACAGAACTCAGCGAAGGCCAGGATGCCTTTTGCCGTGGCTATTTCGGCAATGTGGTCTATCCGCAGCTGGTGCCGCTTATTCTGAACAAATCCGCCCGGCTGCCCTTTCTGCAAGACAGCCAGATATACCATGCCGTCAAGATGGAGTCGGACGCAGCGCCGGGCAAATGCCGCTATGCGGTGCTGCGCATCCCCGTCAACGCCGCCTGCCCGCGCTTTGTGGAAATGCCCTCGTCCCCAGGCTGCCACGACATCATCTTTGTGGACGACATCATCAGACTGTGCCTGAACAATATTTTCTTCATGTTCAACTACGACCGCATTTCCGCATACACCTTCAAGGTAATGCGCGATGCGGAGCTGAGCCTTGACGACGATGTGTCCAAAAGCCTCATTGAAAAAATGGAAGAAGGCCTGGAGCACCGCCTGCGGGGTCGCCCCGTGCGCCTCATCTACGACAGCGCCATGCCAGAAGACCTGCTCTTTCTGCTGGCCTCAAAACTCAACCTCAAAAAAAGCGAGCTTGACCCCGGCGCGCGCTACCACATGATGCGCAGCCTCATGAACTTTCCGCGCGTGCGGCCAGATCTGGAAAACGCCGTCATGCCCGCCCTCACCCATCCGGACATCAAACCATTTTCCAGTATTCTCAAGGTGGTGCGCAGCAAGGATATTTTGCTGCACTTCCCCTACCATACTTTCAATCATGTGGTGGAATTTCTGTGCGAGGCGGCCATCGACCCCAAGGTGACGGATATTTCCATCACCCTGTACCGCACTGCTGACCATTCACGCATCATCAACGCCCTTATAAACGCAGCGCAGAACGGCAAACGGGTTACGGCCTGCGTGGAGCTCATGGCCCGCTTTGACGAAGAGCGCAACGTCAAAAGCATCGACATGCTGCATCAGGGCGGGGTGCGCGTTATCCACGGCCTCAAAGACCTCAAGGTGCACAGCAAGGTCATTCTTGTTGAGCGCGCCGAGGGCGGCAAAAAAACAGGTTATGTCTATATCGGCACCGGCAACTTCAACGAAGACACAGCCCGCCTGTATAGCGACATGGGCCTTCTGTCCGCCAATCCCGGATTTGCGGAAGACGCCCGCACCATCTTCAATTTTCTCAATGCCTCGCACAAGCCGGTTTCGTGCCGGGAGCTGGTGGCGGCTCCCCAATGCATGCGCGCCTTTTTCACCAACGCCATCGAGCGCGAAATACGTTATGCCAAGGCCGGGAAAAAGGCCTATATCCACGTAAAGCTCAACAGCCTTACCGATGATTCCATGATTCGGCTGCTTTACCGCGCCAGCAAGGCCGGGGTTGAAATACGCCTTATCGTGCGCAGCGCCTGCTGCCTCAAGCCGCAGATTCTGGGGCTGAGCGAAAACATCCAGGCTATCAGCATTGTGGACAAATTTCTTGAGCATGCGCGCATTGCGCTCTTTTGCAACAACGGCAGCGAGCTGGCCTATATCTCAAGTGCCGACTGGATGCCCCGTAATCTTGACCGCAGGCTGGAGGTGGCGGCCCCTGTCCACTGCCCGGCCCTGCGCCAGAATCTGCGGGATATTTTCGACATTCAGTGGGCAGATAACGTCAAGGCCCGTATTTTAGACGGCACCGGGGTCAACAAATACAGCAAGGGCGAATCCGTGGCCCCCTGCCGCTCACAAACGGTGCTGCACGAATATTACAGCCGCATGGCCGCCCACCCTGCGGCAGATGCGCCTGTGGCCCAAGCCAAAACCAGCCGGGCAAAGAGATCGCGGTCATCCGCTGCCAAAAGCCAAAGGCCCGCGCGCACGACACCTGCCACCACGCGCGACGATATGGCTGTCTCAATGACCGAAACTTAGCGCTGCCTGCCATTCAAAGGCCTGGCTGCTCTGCCTAAGCGCTGAAAAAAACGCTCCGATATGCAGGCAGTCAATGCAAAGCAGCTCTGAAGGCGCAGGCTTTCCTGCACCACTCGCCCTAAAAACCAGTGTATATTCCTGCGGTCTTGGTGTAGTCTTGCCGAACCGCGCCTCAAGGCGTGCGGTAACTACCGCAAGGCATTTCACCCACTGCCGCAAGATCAGTTTACGAATGAGAGAGTTAACTGCTCTGCAAGGATTTTTCTGAAAATCCTTGTCGCGAAATGCGAGCAGGCAGGCTTTGCCTGTCGTAAGCGAGTATTTCAAGTGTTCAACGCTCTAGAGGAGACAGAGTGAAACCCAGTATGCTTGCCGCCATTGACGTGGGCTCCAATGCCATACGCTTTCTCATCAGCAATGTTGAAGAGCTGAGCCCCGACAAGCCAGTCAAAAAAAACGCCTATCTTCGCATTCCCATTCGCCTTGGGACGGATGTTTTCCTTTACGGGGCCATCTCTGAACAAAAGCAGGCCGCCTTTGTGGACGCCATGATCGGCGTTGCCCACATCATGCGGGCCTACGGGGTTGACCACTACCGCATCTGCGCCACCAGCGCCATGCGCGATGCTGCCAACGGGCAGGACATCATGAATCTGGTGCGTGAAAAAACAGGCCTGCGCATAGATATCATCAGCGGGCTGGAAGAAGCGCAGATTCTCTTTAACGCCAATGCCCTTGCCCGATACACCGATGTGAGCAGCGCCCTGTATGTGGATGTGGGCGGCGGCAGCACAGAGGTGGTGGCACTGCGCGACGGCAAGCTGCAAGAGGCTTTTTCCTTTCAGCTCGGCACGGTGCGTATTCTCGCCAAGGCGGTGAACCCGGCGGAACGCGAGCGATTTACCGCAGAAATGCGCAGACTGGGCGAAACCTATGCGCCGGAATGCGTCATCGCCTCTGGCGGCAATATCAACAAGGTTTCAAAACTGCTTGAAAAACGGGATGGCAAGCCCGTTGGCGCGCCGGAACTGCGCGCTCTGTACAAGGATCTGCTGGCCCTGCCGCTAGAAGGCCGCATGGAAAAGTACGGCCTCAACGCCTACCGGGCGGACGTTATTGTCCCGGCACTGGACATATTCCTCGGTGTGGTTGACATGTCGGGTGCAAAGCAGCTTGTCATACCCAAGATAGGCCTTGTGGACGGCATCATCCGCCATATGTGGCTCAATGCGGACAACCTTGAAGACCGGGCCTGCCCCAGGTTGGCGCACTAGGCCTGCGTACAAATCAGCGCGGGTCAGCCGGATCAGGGCACGACGTAACGCACGAGGCTGCCGCGATTCCGCATGTTTTGTGTGCGCAGATAAATTGCCACACAGCACACCACTGCACACTTTTCATCTATCACGGCTTGCGCCTCCCCCCGGCGCAATTCGGCTGCCCCCGCCCCTGTTTCACGACCGCCGTAGACAAATACTGCCGAATCCGGCATTCATAGCATAGCACCTGTTAACGCCTAGCGTTAGCGGACGCTTCCTTCATAATTCCACCTGTTTTGCAGCGCTCCGGGCCATGCGGGCACCGGATTTTCGCTCCTGCCCTTTACCGCACTGCGGAGGAATCATGCCGACAACGCCACTGCGTTTCCTGCTCATAATTCTGGCCGTTTTTCTGCAAGCCGCTCCTGCTTTGGCCGGGCCTGCCTACCGGGTGGCCGCGCCCAGCAATCCGCAGGAGGACAACTGGCTGCGCCGCGAAGGGTTTTCCATAACTTTTCAGGTGGATGAAGCCCGCTGCAAAAAGGAATACGGCGCGGACTGGTCGCGCCAGTGCGCCTCTTCCCCCGCCGGGGAGGAGGGCCGCGTTGTGGAGGGCGTGCGCATGACGCCGCCAGTGGCTGGCGTGTGGCGCTGGACGGACGACTCCACCATGGAATTTACCCCCAAGGAGCACCTGACGCCCGACACCCGCTACGCCATTTCGCTGGAAAAAATGGCTT
Source organism: Desulfovibrio sp. (assembly GCF_019422935.1). Taxonomy (NCBI): domain Bacteria; kingdom Pseudomonadati; phylum Thermodesulfobacteriota; class Desulfovibrionia; order Desulfovibrionales; family Desulfovibrionaceae; genus Desulfovibrio; species Desulfovibrio sp. The sequence goes on from NZ_JAHZCJ010000003.1 coordinate 195,613, forward strand.
TACCGGGACGGTTCTCTCTCAAGCGGCAGGCCGTATACGCCACCCAGCCCCAGGCCGTGCGCGTGGGCAAGGAAACCTTCTGGATTGATCCCTCGCCCAAGGGCGCGCATGCCGTTTCCGTGCCCTTGCGCTTTATCTGGCCCGTAGGCACGCAGGATATGGATGGGCGCATCACTATCACTCCCAGCGATGCCAAAAGCGGCTTGGCCCTCGGCGCGCCCCGCCTTGTGTGGAACGAACGCCGCGACGAGGTGGTTGTCACCGCGCCCGTCACAGCCCTGCCGGAAAACAATGCCGCCGCCCGCATCAGCATCAAGGGTTTGCCCGCCTTTGCCGAAGGCTCGGGCAAATGCGTGGTCGTTGCGCCCAAAAAGGATGCCAAGGCTCCGCCGAGCGTGGAGGCCCTCTTCTCCATCACCGGACGCGCCCGCCTGATGGATGTAACTAAAATTACCATTAATCCCGTCTATGACGACAAGCTGGACAAAAAATTCCAGCTCGAGGTCAAAACCACCCTGCGCGTCCTGCCCACAGAGCTGCTGCGCAAGCTTGAGCTTATCCAGTTGCCCCGCAAGCTCACCGCCGAAGCCGGGAAAGACGCTGACTGGACAAAAATGCCCGCCATCAGCCCTGATGACGTTAAAAACGGCACGCGCCTCAAGCCGGAGCTGATGCAGGCAGCCGATGAACCGGCAGACCGTATTTTGCTGCGCATTCCCGCAGAGGCCGGGCGCGGGCTGCTGGCCGCCGTGGACAAGGGTCTGCCCTCCACCGCAGGGCCGGAAACCGCGCAGGTGCGCCGCTTTATCATGACTGTACCATCCCTCGGCACCGAAGTGGGCTTTTTGCAGCCCGGCAACGTGCTGACCCTGAGCGGCCAGAAAAAGCTGGATATTTACGCCACGGGTCTTACCTCTGTGGCCTGGCGCGCCGAGCGCGTCCGCGATCCTTTTCTGGCCCTTGCCGCAAAGGAATCCGGGTTTGAATACCCCACGGCGGATATGGACGTCATGAGCGAGGTAGTGGAAGGCCGTATTGAAGTGCGCAAGGAACAGGCAGGCGCTTCTTCCTTTCCCGTGCTTGATCTGGCCCCGCTGCTGCGCGGCGGCAAGGAGCCGGTGCACGGCCTCATGCGCATAGAGCTGACAGGATACAGCGGCGATAAATCCATTGCCTATGCTGCCCGCCTGCTGCTGGTCACAGATATGGGTCTGACCGTCAAAATGGCGGGGGACGGAGCGCGCACGGTCTTTGTGCAGCATCTGGGCACAGGCCAGCCCGTACAGGGCGCGGAGGTGCGCCTGCTGGGCCTTAACGGTTTGCCGCTGCAAAGCGCCGTCACCAACGCGCAGGGCCGCGCCGACCTGCCGCCCGCCAATGGCCTTGAACGCGAAAAACGCCCCGTGGCCGTGGTGGCTCTGGCCCCCGCAGCCGGAAAAAACGCCAACGCCAGCAAGGACGTTGGCCCGCAGGATCTGGCATGGCTCTCGCTGGACGATGCCACCCGCATGGTGGATTACAGCAACTTTGCCATTTCAGGCCGCCACACCTCGGCGGATGGCCTGAGCGCCTCGGTTTTCAGCCAGCGCGGCATCTACCTGCCGGGCGAAACCCTGCACTTTGGCTGCATTGTGCGGCGGTTTGACTGGCAGCCCATGCCCGCCGGTCTGCCGCTGGAGGCAGTGCTTGTCAGCCCCACCGGGGCGGAGGTCATGCGCCGCGCCTTTACCGTGGGCGAAGACGGCCTCAATTCCTTTGACTGGGCCTGCCCCGAAGATGCAGCCGTTGGCTCGTACCAGCTTGATGTACGCCTGCCGGGGGACACTACCCGATCCGGCGCTTCTCCCGTGTTGGGCAGCACCCGTGTACGCGTTGAAGAATTCCAGCCCGACACTCTGGCCCTTGCGGCCTCGTTTACGCCCGCAGCGCCCAAGGGCTGGATACGCACCGGGCAGGACGCCCCGGCTGTGGAAGCGCAGGCGCGGCTGGATAATCTGTATGGCGAACCTGCGGCCAATCACCGCGTTCAGGCGACCCTGCGCACGGGAAAAAGCCGCCTGCACTTTGCAGGCTACGAAGACTATACATTCTATGAACCTGCGGGCTTTGAAGGCGAAGGCCAGTCTCTGGAACTGCCTGCGGCCTTTACCGACAGCAAGGGCATAGCCGCCTTTGCCCTGCCTCTGGGCAGGCTGCAGGCCGGTACCCTGCGCGGGGCCGTGCAGATAGAAGGCTTTGAGCCTGCGGGCGGCAGGGCCGTTACCCGCCAGCTTGATGCGCTGTTCTCGCCTCTGGCGGTGGCCCTTGGCTACAAGCCCGAGGGCGAGGTCAACAACCTTGACTATATCCCGCAAAACGCCAAGGCCTCCCTGCGCCTGTTGGTGCTGAACAACGACCTTGCACCTGTCACGCTTGCCAAGGCCGAAGCAGTCTTTTCCGCCCGGCGCTACGTCAACAGCCTGGTGACGGATTCGAGGGGTGAATACCGCTACGATGCCACGCCCGTTGATACGGAACTGACGCGCAAAACCCTTGATCTCGGCGCGCAGGGTCTCTCCCTGCCCCTACCCACCACGGATGCGGGCGATTTTCTGCTCACCGTGCGGCAGCCGGACGGGGCCGTGCTGGCGGTCATTCCCTACACGGTGGCTGGCGACAGGCTTGCCCAGCCTTCGGCACTTTCCACCGAATCCCTTGCCAAGGGCGATCTGCGCCTCAAGCTCGACAAGCAGCAGTACGCCCCCGGCGACACCATCAAGATGCGCATTTCCACGCCCTATGCGGGCGCGGGCCTCATCACCATTGAACGCGAAAACGTACTGGCTCAGGCATGGTTCACGGCCCAGGCTGGTGAAAGCGTGCAGGAAATCCACATTCCCGCCGATTTTCAGGGTCGGGGCTACGTGAACGTTTCCTACGCCCGTTCGCTGGATTCGGACGTGGTCTACATGAAACCGCATGTGGTCGCCGTGGCTCCCTTTATGGCGGGCATTGACCAGCGCGATCTGGGCCTTGCCCTTACCGCCCCGGCGCGAGCCTTGCCGGGCGATACCGTCACCGTGCGGCTTACCTCACGGGTGCCGGGCCGCGCGCTGATCTTTGCCGTGGATGAAGGCGTGTTGCAACTCACCGGCTTTACCACGCCAGACCCGCTGCGCGACCTTTTGGGCGACCGGGCGCTGGATGTGAGCACCGCCCAGATATTTGACCTGCTCATGCCCGACCATGCGCGCCTGCGTGGGCGCATTCCCGGTTTCGGCGGCGACATGTCCGGCCCCGGCGGGCGCTTCCTCAATCCTTTCAAACGCAGGGGCGAGCCGCCCTTTGCCCTGTGGCAAGAGATTGTGCCCGTGGACGCCAAGGGTACAGAGGTGCGCTTTACCGTGCCGCAGTACACCAGCGGCAAAATCCGCATTATGGCCGTGGGCAGCGCCGCGCCCAAGCAGGGTCTTGCCCTGGCAGGCAGAACAGAGGCTTCCATGGAAGTGCGCGGCACACTTATTCTCAAACCTCTGCTGCCGCTGGCTGCCGCCCCCGGCGACGAGTTTGACGGCGCGCTGGTTGTGGCCAACACCGTTGAAGGCAGCGGCCCCGGCGCGAGGGTGCGCGTGAAGATGGAAAGCGCCTCCGGCGGCTTGGCCTTTGCTCAGGAACCCGCCCCCCAGACTGTGACTGTGGACGAAAACGGCGAGGCAACCATCAACTTCCGCATGCGGGCGCAGGATATTCTTGGCGAAGCCGCCGTGCGCTTTACCGCGAGCCTTGAAAATCCCAAGGCAGACAAGGCCGGGCCAGACAACATCGGGGCAGACAAGCCCGTCATCCGCATGCAGACGGTATCCATACGCCCGCCCATGCCGCGTCTGCGCACGGAGAGCGTTACCCCGCTGCGCGGCCCCACAAGCGTTGACGTGCAGCGCAACCTGTATCCTTTTGAGGCTCAGGGGCAGGCCAGTGTGGGCGCCATGCCCGTGCTTGCCCTGCGTTCGCTGCTTGCGCGGCTGGACACCTACCCTTACGGCTGCACGGAGCAGCTCATCAGCCGCGCCATGCCCTACGCGGCCCTTCTGGGTTCGCCCGAGGCGCGGCACGAGGTGTTGCGCAATCCCAACATCAGCCCCGAAGCCATGCTCAAGCGCGGCAACAAGGTTATCAGCGCCGCATTGAGCGCCATCATGGGCAACTTTACCCAGTATGAAGGGGTAAGCCTGTGGCCCGGCGGTACGGCCAACGACTTTGTCACCGCCTACGCGGCGGACTTTCTGCTGACCCTGCGGGACAGCGGAACCGTCACGCCCGAGGGGCTTTCACACAACCTGCTCGATACGCTTGAATCCATTGTGGGCCGCTCGCCCACAGACATGGCCGATGCCCGCGTCAAGCTCTACGGAGCCTGGATTCTGCAACGCGATGGCCGCATCATGACGCAGGATCTGGAGCGCATCGAGCAGTGGCTCAAGGACAACTTCAAGGGATGGGAAAATGACATAGCCGCCGCATTTCTGGCGGACAGCTACGACATGCTGCGGCTGCGGCGCAGGGCCGAGCAGCGCATGCCTGCGACACTCACCCGCTGCGATGACGAATTCATGAGCAATGGCGCAGTCCGGGCGCTGCATGCCCTCATGGTGGTGCGTCACTTCCCGGAAAAGAAAAAACAACTGCGCATGGCCGACCTGCTGGACAGCGCCTTCAGCACCAACGCCACTACTGTGGATATGGGCCTTGGGGCCAGAACTCTGCTGGCCATGGGTGAAGCAACAGCCCTTAAGGCGGACAGCCTCAGCCTGACCTGCCAGCAGTACGCGCAGGGCTTTACCCCGGCGGAAGGCAAGGCGTCGCCCCTTGGCGGAGCGTTTGTTCTTGATGCGCCGGGTTGCACCCGCTACCGCGTCGAAATGCCGCAGGGCGAGCCATTGCTCAGCCTGCTGGTCACCACAGAAGGTTTTGACCGCGCGGTCATGAGCGATGCCTCCAATGGCATCAGCCTGCAACGACGCTATCTTGATTCCAAGGGTGAGGCCATTACCACGGCCAGACTTGGCGATGTCATCACCGTTGAACTGGCGGTTCAGGCCAGTGGAGAAATCAACAACGTGGTGTTGCTGGATCTGCTGCCCGGCGGCTTTGAACCCGTGCTGGAAAAGAACGGGCAGAGTCAGCCGCAGGACGGGCTGGTGCGCTACGAACGCCGCGAGGACAGGGGCATCTTCTTTGTGAATCTGAACGGCGACCGCCAGACCTTTACCTACAAGGTGCGGGCGGCCTCCAGAGGGCGCTTTGTACTGCCCGCAGCCACAGCGGAAGCCATGTACAACCCGGCTGTAAACGCCCGCACGGGCGGCGGTAATGTCACTGTCGAATAAGCTTCTGGTTCGGTTCCGTATGGCTTTGCCGCTTGTGCGGAACCGGGCTGCCCATATGCCAGACGCCTTCTGCGCCCTGCTGCGGCGCAGAAGGCGTCTGGCACTTGCCGCATGCGTACTGGCTCTGCCGCTGGCGGCCCTGCTGCTCTGGCTGGCCTTTGCCCCCTGCCCGCACCCGCTGGCGGGAGTGGAGTTCTCGCGCATGGTGCTGGACAAACGCGGCGGCATCATGCGGGTCAGCCTTAGCGCCGATCAGAAATACCGCATCCGCACACGGCTGGCGGACATTCCCCCTGCTGCCGTGGATACCGTTTTGCGCTACGAAGACAGATTCTTCTGGCACCACCCCGGCATCAATCCCCTTTCGCTCTTCCGCGCCGCCGCAGGCATCGTGACGGGAGGCCGCCGCATGGGCGGCTCCACCATCACCATGCAGGTGGCCCGTCTGGCATACGGGCTGGAAACCGGCAAAATGGGGGCCAAGCTGCGGCAGATGCTGCTGGCCCTGCAACTGGAATGGCACTTCAGCAAGGAAGAAATCCTCGAGGCCTATTTCAACCTTGCACCATACGGCGGCAATGTGGAGGGTCTGGGCGCGGCGGCGGTGTGCTATTTTCACAAAACAGCCGCCCAGCTCGCTCCTGCGGAAAGCGCCGCCCTCATGCTCGTGCCGCAGAACCCCTCCCGCCGCAGGCCGGCCCGTGACAACAAGGCCTTCAGCCAGGCCGTACACAGGCTCAACGAAACGTGGTTCGGCAAAAAGGAATCCGCTCCCCTGCGCGTCTACAGCCCGCAGGACATGCCCTTTGTAGCGCCGCATCTCAGCACGGAACTGCTGCAACGCCCCGGCGCGGATATACTGCGCACAACGCTGGATACCACGGCCCAGCGCCGCATAGAGCGCCAGCTTGCCCGTTTTGCAGCGCGGCACAGCGCCTACGGCCTCACCAACTGCGCGGCCCTGCTGCTGCACTGGCCCAGCATGGAAGTGCGCGCCCTAGCTGGATCCGCCGATTTTTTCAACAGAGCCATCGAAGGACAGGTGGACGGCACGCGCGCGCGGCGCTCCCCCGGCTCCACCCTCAAGCCCATGATCTACGCTCTTGCGCTGGAGCAGGGCCTCATCCATCCGCAAAGCCTGCTGGCAGACACGCCGCACAGCTTTGCAGGCTATGATCCGGAAAATTATGACGGCGCGTTCCGTGGCCCCCTCTCCGCTGCCGAGGCCCTACGCGCCAGCCGCAACGTGCCAGCCATAACCCTCGCAGCCAAACTGACCCGCCCGAGCCTGTACGAATTTTTGCGCCGCGCCGGGGTGGAGTTTGCCGATGGCGCAGACCACTATGGCCTGTCGCTGGTGCTTGGCGGGGCGGAAGTGAGCATGCGCGAACTGGCGGGCCTGTATGCCATGCTTGCCAACAAGGGTGTGTGGCGGCCCCTGCGCTTTCTTACGGACGAAGCCCCGTCAGCGCCCGCCCTGCCGCTGCTGACGCCGGAGGCTGCCTTTGTGACCCTCACCATGCTTGAAGCTCCAGACCCGGACAAGATGGCCCGCTCGCAGGGCGGCTCAGTGCTGCCCGTGCGGCTCAAAACCGGTACGTCCAACGGCTTTCGCGATGCCTGGGCCGTGGGGCAGTTCGGCCCCTACGTGCTGGCCGTGTGGGTGGGCAATTTCAACAATACCGCCAATCCGCTGCTGGTGGGCGGCATGGTGGCCGCGCCGCTGTTTATGGATATGGCCCGCGAGCTGGCGGCGGCGGAACCCATGGCAGACCCCTTCCGCGATCCGGCCCCCAGCCTCAATGTGGAAAAACTGCGCGTCTGCGTGGCAACGGGCGACCTTGATACGAGCCTCTGCCCGGAAACCACGCTCACATGGTTCATCCCCGGTGTGTCGCCCGTGGCGCCCTCGGGCGTGTTCCGCACCATCCTGATAGACAAGGCCAGCGGTCTGCGGGCCTGCGCCCCGCAGGATGGCCGCACGGAGCAGCGCGTATGTGAATTCTGGCCCAGCGATCTGGCTCGCATGTTTGCCCGCGCGGGCATGCCCAAACCGCCGCCACCGCCATTTGAGGAGCAGTGCCGCCGCGAGCAGAAAATATCCGGTCAGCCGCCCACCATCATTCAGCCCAAGAGCGGACTTATTTACCGCCGCACTGCGGACGCGCAAAACGGCAGCATGGTTTTTATAGCCCATGCCGAGGCTGGCGTGAACGAACTTTTCTGGTTTGCCAACGATAGCTATGTGGGCAGCACCGCACCGGGCGAGCCGCTGCTCTGGCAGGCCACGACAGGAGATGTGAGCGTGAGGGTGGTGGACGATGCGGGCAGGGCCGCACGGCGGAACATCCGTGTGAGGGCCGCGCCCTAGGGGCTGTTCACTCTATGGCTCTTTTGTCCCCTGCCTGCGTCAGGAAACCTTTTTATTCCGGTCGAGTACCAAGGAAGTACACTCCCTCCATAAAAAGGCTTCCTTCCTTGGCAGGGAACAAAATTTTTCATAGAGCCTGGAACATTTTCAATGTTAATCTGCTCTTGAGGGGAGCGGTCGTTTGACGTTCGGGAGTGTTGCGGGGAAAAGAAGCAACCGCCCGCTGAATGCTACTTCTGGCAGTGGGGGCAATACACCGTGGCGCGGCCCGCCACCTTGATTTTTTCAAGGGCTCGCCCGCAGGCCTTGCAGGCCTGACCGTTGCGGCCATAGACGGCAAAGCTGTTCTGGAAAGCGCCCACATTGCCGTTGGCGTCGCGGTAATCGCGTATGGAGCTGCCGCACTGCGATATGGAAAGCTCCAGCACATCCTTGAGGCAACGTAACAAACGGCTGCGCTGCGCTGCGGAGAGCGAGGCGGCTTTGCGGCGCGGGTCAATGCCTGCGGCAAACAGGCTTTCGTCCGCATAGATATTGCCCACGCCTGCAATGACCTTTTGATCCAGCAACACTGCCTTGATGGCCGAATTTCTGCCGTCAAGCCGAGCAGAAAAGGCGGCGTCCGTCAGTTCCAGCGGCTCGGGCCCAAGCTCCCGCCAGAAGCTCCACTGCTGCATGGTTTGCGGCGTTCCTGCCAGCAGCAGGCCAAAGGCCCGCACATCATCAAAAAAAAGGCGGCGTTCCCGCCCCTGCGCGTCCGTGAGGTCAAACACGCAACGCGTATGCGGGCCGGGCGCGGTATGGGCGGCATAGGTCATGAGGCGGCCCGTCATGCGCAGGTGCAGGGCAAGGCGCAGGCCGGTTGCGCCGCGCAGCTCAGCCCTGGCAGCTTGTGCGGCGTCCAGCTCAAGCAGCAGCAGTTTGCCGCGCCTGCTCACGCCAGTGATGACGCAGCCCTGCAAATCCTCGGGCCTCAGGCTCAGAGGGTGCAGGCTTGAATCACGCAAGAGGGTTGCACCCGTGATGACGCAGCCTTCCACATGAGGGCGCAAGGTGCGCGCCACTGTTTCAACTTCTGGCAATTCCGGCATGATCATTCCTGTACGTGGCTGGCGGTGCGTAAATGACTACAGGGGAAGAACCTTCCGCCGAAAGTTCCTCCCCCGTTCCTGCGCGGCTCATGCCGCGCACCAAATATTGCCAGCCAGAGCAGCGGCAAAAATCTTGAGGCGCACAGCCTGCGCCGTGCCTTAACTGTTTTCTGCCTTGTCCTCGGCCTTGCTCTCGGCCTTGCTCTCGGCAAGATAAATATCCAGCAGCCCTTCGGGCGGGTCAATGACCACGGCGGGAATTTCCAGGTCAAAACCCGCAATAAATTCAGGCCGCGCGGGAAAGAGCACTTCCTTGTCGTCATCGGTCATGATGACCCACATTTCAAGGCCTGCGGGGTACTCAAAATGGTCGAGCCTGCCAATGCGGGCACCGTCGGGCAGCACCACATCGCAGCCGAGCAGATCTTCCAGATAGACCTCATCGTCATCAGGTTCCGGCAGATCCTCGCGCCGCACAAACAGCTTGCAGCCGCGCAGGGCTTCTGCCGCTGTGCGGTCGGCCACGCCCTCAAGCAGGAGCAGGGGCCGCTCCTTGTGGCTGCGCACAGCCGCAATCTTGACACGGCGCGGCGCATCCTTGCCCTTCTGCAGCCAGAGGGGGGTATCCAAAAGCAAGGGGGAGTCCGCATGCCAGTCGATGCAGATCTCCCCTTTGATGCCGTGGGGCCGCGCCAGCGTACCCATATGAATCCAGGTTTCCGTCATACTTCCAGTTCTGCCGGCTTTCCGGCGGGCTGAGGCGTAGCTGCAATGCCAGGCATTGCAGCAGGCGGAACCGGGTTTTTCCCACTCCCCGCTTCCCTCAGGAAGCAGAAGTATGGAAAGAACGCGGCGCTACTCCAGAATTTCCAGCACTGTGCGTTTTTTGCACTTGATGGAAGCGGCGCTCAGAATGGTGCGCATGGCCCTGGCCGTGCGCCCCTGCTTGCCGATAACCTTGCCCAGGTCTTCTTTGGCGACCTTGAGCTCAAGAACCGTCGTCTGCTCGCCTTCTACTTCGCTGACTTGCACTTCTTCGGGATTATCCACCAGGGATTTGGCAATGTATTCTATCAGGGCCTTCATGTGTACCTCCAGTGGGGGTCAGCCAGTGGGCCGGGGGCGCGCCAAGCGCGCCCCCGGCTCAAACGGGGCCTGCTTGCAGACCACCGCCGGTTCTGATGAACCGGGACAGATATTGCCTGAGCTTTCCCAAAAAACAGCCAGCAGCAAAGTTCTCCTTCAGGGCATGCCTGAAAGAGATTTGCCGTAGGCTCTGCGCTGCCGCAAAGATAAGCCCAATAAACTTAGCCCAGGTGCTCTTTGATAAGAGCGCGCACGGTGTTGGTGGGCTCAGCGCCGCGACCCAGCCATTCCTTGATCTTGGCGGCATCAAGCTTCACTTCAGCCGGATTGACCATGGGATTGTAGTAGCCCAGGAATTCCAGCGGACGGCCATCACGACGGGTTTCGTCATTCGCGGCCACCACACGGTAGAAGGGGTGCTTTTTGCTGCCGAGGCGGGTCAATTTCAACTTTACTGCCATGAGTCCAACTCCCTTTGATTGATGTTATGTTAGCGTTGCGCCCGGGAAAGGGCAAGGGCGGGAAGCCCTGGCGCAAAGAGATTCATCGCCGCGCGTGGCGGCGCTCCTTGCCCCGTAAATATTGTTACTTTTTCTTGCGCTTGGGGCGCTCTTTTTTCTTGCGCTTTTTGGGCGCAGCCTTGGTTGCGCCAGCGCGAGCGCCGGGCATACCTTCCATGCCGGGCATTCCAGGCATTCCCCCCATTCCCGGCATGCCGGGCATTCCGCCCATGCCGCCAAGATTGGGCATACCACCAAGCCCCTTGGGCAAGTTCATGCCTGGGGGCATGCCGCGCATGCGCGGCATGGCGGGCATTTTGGCGCCCTTGCCGCCCATCATGCCCTTCATCATCTGGCGCATCTGCTCAAACTGGCGCACAAGCTGGTTGACCTGGGCGACAGTTACGCCTGCGCCCTTTGCTATGCGCGCCCTGCGGCTGCCGTTGAGGATGTCGGGATTGCGGCGTTCAGCCATGGTCATGGAACTGATGATAGCCTCAGTGCGCGCCATTTCCTTTTCAGGCATGGCCCCGCTGGCCTCGGCCAGCTTGTCGCGCAGGCCGCCCATGCCGGGGATCATTTTAAGGATGCTGTCGAGCGAGCCGAGTTTTTTTATACGGCGCATCTGAGTGCGGAAATCTTCAAGATCAAAGCTGGCCTTCTTCATCTTGAGGGCCAGTTCTTCGGCTTCTTCTGCGTTGATGGCGCTCTGCGCCTTTTCAACCAGGGTGAGCACGTCGCCCATGCCGAGGATGCGGCCAGCGATACGGTCGGGGTGGAAGACTTCCATCTCCGACAGTTTTTCGCCCATGCCCACAAATTTGACGGGCGCGCCCGTAACCGAGCGGATGGAGAGAGCAGCGCCGCCGCGCGCATCGCCGTCCATCTTGGTGAGCACAACGCCGGTGATGCCGAGGCGCTCGTTAAAGCTTTCGGCCACGGTCACGGCGTCCTGACCAGTCATGGCGTCGGCAACAAACAGAATTTCCTGCGGCTGCACGGCCTGCTTGATGGCGGCCAGCTCCTGCATAAGCGGCTCGTCCACATGCAGGCGGCCCGCAGTGTCGATCAGCAGCACGGTGGCCTGCTCTTCGCGGGCTTTTTCAAGCGCGGCCTTGGCAATATCCACGGGGTTCATGTCCACCGTGGAGGGGAAGCAAGGCATGTCGAGCTGCTTGGCCAGCACGGTCAGCTGGTCAATAGCCGCCGGGCGGTACACGTCGGCAGGCACAAGATAGGGCCGCAGCTTCTGCTTGCGCAGAATATTGGCGATCTTGCCCGCAGAGGTCGTTTTACCAGAGCCCTGCAAGCCCACAAGCATGATGACCGCAGGTTCGCGCCCTTGCAGATTCAGCCCGGCGGTTTCGCCGCCAAGCAACTGCACAAGTTCATCGTTAACAATCTTGATGACTTGCTGGGCAGGGCTCACGCCCTTGAGCACCTCTTGCCCCAGGCACTTTTCGCGCACGCTTTCCACAAAGTCTTTAACGACCTTGAAGTTGACGTCCGCCTCAAGCAGGGCAAGGCGCACCTCGCGCAGGCCAGCCTGCACATTTTCTTCGGTAAGCTGCCCGCGCCCGCTGAATGTGCGGAATACGCCTGAAAGTCTGTCGGAAAGGCTCTCGAACATGAAGTCCCCATTGCGCCGCAGCCTCTGCGGCGAAAAAATCGGCGCTTTCGCGCCCGCCCTGCGCCAGCCGCTGTTCACACAGTGCAGCCGCGCATTGGTCGAAGTGCTGATTCATAGGCTGTTTGATGCACCACGTCAAGCCTTAGACGCAGAATGCCCGCGCGAAGCCCGGCTTTTCAGAAGGCCGCCTGCTGAGCCGCACCATACAACACACGGCGGGCCTCTTGCAAATTTTCGCTAAAAGCAGTACGCCGCCAGCACCCCATTGAACTACAGCAGCGCGCCACGCACTGCCTCAATTCAATGCCAAGAGCCGCCCCACACTGTGGCGTACAGCGGCATACCCAAGCGGATTGACACAAAAACCAGTAGCCCAAGGGCGCAGCACCGCCCTGACACGCCTCTGATTTCTGGTCGCGCTGACTTTACCTTCACCCAGCGGCGCAAACACGATTACCTGCTGACGCGCCCCGCCTTGCGGGCCTTGTTCCGTCAGCACATGCACCGCCCGGACGTAAAGCACGCCTTCATGCTTTAGCGCTGAAACCGCCACCGGCAGGAATATCCCGCGTACCCGCTGCCCCTTGAAACACAAGGGCTGGCGAGCGCTGCCATCATTGACATATGGGGCACAAGGGGATAGTCTTTTGGATTATAATTTGCATAATTATCACAGCCAATTACGAGGACGTCATGTTCACCAATCGCGGTAAGGCGCTGACCTTCGACGACATTTTGCTAGTCCCCGGCTTTTCGGACATCACCCCCGACGCCGTTGACATCTCCACCTGGCTCACCCCCGAAATTCCCCTGCGCATCCCCCTGCTCTCCGCCGCCATGGACACCGTGACTGAAGCGGCCATGGCCATTTCCATGGCCCGCATGGGCGGCATCGGCATCATCCATAAGAATATGCCTGTTGCGCGGCAGCGTCTTGAGGTGGAAAAAGTCAAGAAGAGCGAAAGCGGCATGATCCTTGACCCTGTGACCATTTCGCCCAACAACACCGTGCAGGAAGCCCTGGACCTCATGTCCGACTTCCGCGTGTCGGGCTTGCCCGTGGTTGAGAATGGCCGCCTGGTGGGCATTCTTACCAACCGCGACGTGCGCTTTGTGCAGGACGGCGCGGCAGTTCGCGTTTCCGAGGTGATGACCAGCACCAACCTCGTGACGGTGCCCATGGGCACCTCGCTTGAAGAATCCAAGCGTCACCTGCACGAACACCGCATCGAAAAGCTCCTTGTGGTGGACGAAGAAGGCCTCTTGCGCGGCCTCATCACCATGAAGGACATCGACAAAGTCCAGAAGTACCCCAACGCCTGCAAAGACTCCAACGGTCGCCTGCGCGTGGGTGCCGCCATCGGCATCGGGCGCGACTGCGAATCCCGTTCCGAGCAGCTGATCGAGGCTGGCGCGGACGTGTTGGTGCTCGACTCTGCTCACGGCCATTCGCTCAACGTGCTCAACGCCATCCGCATGGTCAAGGGCGCGTTCCCCAACTGCCAGCTCGTGGCAGGCAACGTCGCCACCTACGAAGGCGCCAAGGCAATTCTTGAGGCAGGCGCTGATTCCGTCAAAATCGGCATCGGCCCCGGCTCCATCTGCACCACCCGCATTGTGGCTGGCGTGGGCGTGCCGCAGGTTACCGCCGTTATGGACGGCAGCCGCGCCGCGCGCGAGATGGACCGCTGCTGCATCGCTGACGGCGGCATCAAGTTCTCTGGCGATATCGTCAAGGCCCTTGTGGTGGGCGCGCACTCGGTGATGATCGGCTCCCTCTTTGCCGGCACCGAGGAAAGCCCCGGCGAGACAATTCTGTATCAGGGCCGTACCTACAAGATTTACCGCGGCATGGGTTCCATTGACGCCATGAAGGATGGCAGCTCTGACCGCTACTTCCAGGAAAAGAGCAAGAAGCTCGTGCCCGAAGGTATTGTTGGCCGCGTGCCTTACCGCGGCCCGGTCATGGAAGCCGTGTACCAGCTCATGGGCGGCCTGCGCTCCGGAATGGGCTATGTGGGCGCGCACAACCTGAACGACCTTTTTGAAAATACGACCTTCTGTGAAATTTCACCTGCGGGCCTGCGCGAAAGCCATGTCCACGATGTTGTTATCACGAAGGAAGCGCCGAACTACCGCATCGAGAACTAGGCAAAACCACTGTCAGCGGTCTTTTGCCCTCCGGCGGCATGAGATTTCGCCTGCTTTTCCGGCAACGTGCCGCTAAAGCACTAGCCGAAAAAGCAGGCGCGTCTTATTTGGCGGAGAACAAAAATTCCGCAGCAACACAAGCGGAAAGAGCAGCGGCTCCCAAAGCCGTAGATAGCCCACAGGCCCCGGCATCACGACCATCGGACAAAAGATCAGAAAAAGATCAGGCGAACGATCAGGAGCAAGATCAACCGGGCACGCAGTAGCGGCGCACAGCAACAGGCCACGGCCAGCACCAGGCGAGGACACATATGCCCAGCAAAGTCATAATTATTGACTACGGCTCACAGGTTACCCAGCTCATCGCACGCCGCGTGCGCGAAGCCGGGGTTTACTCCGAAATACATTCCTGCATCACCACCGCCGCTCAGGTGGCGGCAATGAAACCTTCCGCCATCATCCTTTCAGGTGGCCCGGCGAGCGTGGGCGAAGCCGATGCTCCGGTTCTTGACCCCGGTTTTCTTGAGCTTGGCGTGCCGGTGCTCGGCATCTGCTACGGCATGCAGCTGCTTGCCCAGAACCTTGGCGGCCAGCTCGCCCAGTCGCTCACGCGCGAATACGGCCCCTCCGACCTCACCCTCACCGCGCCCTGCGCCCTTTGGGAAGGCATTGAATCCACCAGCCGCGTGTGGATGAGCCACGGCGACAAGGTGCTTGCACCGCCGCCAGGCTTTACCGTGACGGGCCGCACGCCGACTCTGGATGTGGCCGCCATGGCTGACGAAGCCCGCAAAATCTACGCCGTGCAGTTCCACCCCGAAGTGCACCACAGCGTGGATGGCGAGCGCATGCTGCGCAACTTCCTGTTCAAGGTTGCTGGCATCAAGCCCGACTGGACCATGTCCTCGTTTGTGGAGCGCGTGGTTGCCGAAATGGCCGAACAGGTGGGCGACCGCCACGTGGTTTGCGCCCTTTCCGGTGGCATCGATTCCACCGTGGTGGCAGTGCTGCTCAATAAGGCCATCGGCAAGCGCCTGCACTGCATCTTTGTGGATAACGGCCTGCTGCGCCTTGGTGAAGGCGACGAAGTGGTCAGCTATCTGCGCGAACACTTTGACCTCAACCTCGACTTTGTGCAGGCGCAGGAACGTTTTCTTTCCAAGCTTGCGGGCGTGGATGATCCCGAAAAGAAGCGCAAGATCATCGGCCACACCTTTATTGAAATTTTCGACGAAGAATCCAAAAAGCTGCCCCGGGTGGACTTTCTGGCGCAGGGCACCCTGTACCCTGACGTAATCGAATCCATCTCGCACAAGGGCCCCAGCGCCGTTATCAAGAGCCACCACAACGTGGGTGGCCTGCCCGACACCATGAAGCTCAAGCTTATCGAGCCCCTGCGCGAACTCTTCAAGGACGAAGTGCGCAAGGTTGCCGCAGAGCTTGGCATGCCCGACTCCATCGTGTGGCGGCATCCCTTCCCCGGCCCCGGCCTCGCCATCCGCGTGCTTGGCGAAATCACCGAAGAGCGCCTCCAGATTCTGCGCCTGGCCGACAGGATCGTGCAGCAGGAACTGCGCGAATCCGGCTGGTACCGCAAGGTATGGCAGGGCTTTGCCGTGCTGCTGCCGCTCAAGACCGTTGGCGTCATGGGCGATGGCCGCACCTACGAGCATGTTATCGCCCTGCGCGTAGTTGACAGCGTGGATGCCATGACCGCTGACTGGGCGCGCCTGCCTGCGGAACTGATTGAGCGCATGTCGAGCCGCATCATCAACGAGGTCAAGGGCGTCAACCGCGTAGTGTATGACGTTTCTTCCAAGCCGCCGAGCACAATTGAGTGGGAATAAGGGGGCAGCATGTTCGGGATAGGAAGCACTGAACTTCTGGTCATCCTTGTGGTGGCCCTCATCGTACTTGGCCCCAAAAGCCTTGCCAACGTGTCGCGCACGCTGGGCAAGGCCATGGGCGAGTTCCGCCGCGTTTCCACAGACTTTCAGCGCACGCTGAATGCTGAGGCCGAGGAAGAGGAACAGCGTAAGCGTAAGCAGGAAGCCGCCAGAGCGGCGAAAGAAGCTGCTGCCGCCGCCAAGGAAGCCCGCGCCGCCGAAATGGCCGCAGCGGCAACCGAGGCCCAGCCTGCCGCAACTACAGCGGCTCAGGCTGACAATATTCCGGCCTCAGAGGCGGTAATTGACGCCACGGCTACCCGGTCTGCCGCCGATGCGGGGCAGAACACAGCCACGGCAGCACACGAAACGGCACAGCCCGAGGCCCCAAAGCCCTCGGTTGCGGACGCTCCTGTTGTTGACGCTCCGATTGCCGATGCTTCGGTTGTCGAAACGGCCCACACCGCAGAGACCAAGCCCGAGGCCCAGCCTGTCGCGGGCACGGCAACAACCGCAGAAGGGGCAGCTCCGGTTGCACCGCCTGCTGGCAGCCCTTTGGCTGAAGCCCTTGCCAAAACAAAGGCCGAGGCAGAAGCCGCGGAAGCCAAACTGGCCGCTGCCCCCGCAGGCGCACCCCAGGCCGCCGCAACACCTGACAATGGCGGCAAGGCATGAGTGCGGATAAACCCTTGAGCCCCGAGGTGGCCGCATCCCCGTCTGCCCCTGAGACCGCAGGGGAACGTTCCGACCTTAACAAAACGAATGAAACCGCAGCGGAGCCGTCCCCCCAGGGGGCGGCCCCTGCGGATACGCCTGTAGAAGCGGCAGAAGCGTCTGCCGCGTCAGCACCCGAAACTACACCAGAAGCCACGCCGGAAACTCAGGCAGACGGGCAACCTCCTCTGCCCCCGGTTCCGCCAGTGGGCACGGTGCAAAGCCCTGCCTCAGAGCCTGAAAATCTGCCCATCCAGAGCGAAAGCACGCCGCCTGCCACGCCGGAAGACAAGGTGGAGGAAGAAGAGGCTGACGACAGGCCCATGGGCCTTATGGATCACCTCTCGGAGCTGCGCGGTCGCCTTGTGCGCTGCTGCCTCGCCGTCATGGTGGGCTTTATAGCCTGCTGGGCCGTGGTTGATCCCATTTTTGACGCCCTTGTGGCTCCCCTGCTGAGCGTCCTGCCTGACGGCTCGCACGCCATCTACACCACCCTGCCCGAAGGCTTTTTCACCCGCATGCATATTGCCTTTGTGGCTGGCGTGTTTGTGAGCAGCCCAGCAATTTTTTATCAGGTATGGGCCTTCATCGCTCCCGGCCTGTATGAAGAAGAAAAACGGAGCATCATTCCCGTTGCCGTCATGTCGGCTTTCTTCTTTGTCAGCGGCGGAGCCTTTTGCTACTTTGTGGTCTTTCCCAACGCCTTTGCCTTCTTTATGAGCTACGCCACAGACTCCATTGTGGCCATGCCCAAGATCAGCGACTATCTGAGCTTTGTACTCAAGCTCATACTTGCCTTTGGCCTTGTGTTTGAAATGCCGCTGTTTGCCTTCTTTCTGGCGCGTATGGGCATTATCACGGCAGAACTCATGCGCCGTGTGCGGCGCTACGCCATCTTGGGCATCTTTATTGTAGCGGCCATTCTTTCGCCGCCCGATGTGGTTTCGCAGCTGCTCATGGCCGCGCCCATGCTTGTTCTTTATGAAGTGAGCATCTTTGTGGCGGCTGGCTTTGGCAAAAAAACTGCAAAAGAAGACGAGTCCGAAGAAAAGCCCGAAGGCGAAGACGGTGAAACCGCCGAGGCCGAAACAAAACCGGGCAAGGATGAAAATACCTCGGAGAAGCCATGAGCGACATCGCCCCCAGAACCTCCACGCAAGAGCGCAAAAGCGCCGAAACCGACATCCGGCTTGAACTGAACATTGACGGTCAGGGCATTACGGACGTGAAAACAGGTTTTGGCCTGCTCGACCATATGTTGACGCTGACAGCTTTTTGGGCTGGTATGGATCTGCGGCTGGTGTGCGAGGGCGACATGGAAGTGGACGCCCACCACACCACAGAAGACGTGGGGCTGCTGCTCGGCAAGGCGCTGCTTGAAGCCCTTGGCGACAGGGCGGGCATTGCCCGCGTGGGCTATGGGCGTGTTCCCATGGACGAAGCCCTGGCAGAAGCCACTGTTGACCTTTCGGGTCGCCCCTGGCTTGAGTGGCGCGGCGGCGAATTGCTGCCCCCGGTTCTGGCCGGGGAAGAAAAAGACCTCTGGCGGGAATTTTACAAGGCATTGGCAAGCAGTGCGCGCTGCAATCTGCATGTGGAGTTCCGCTATGGCCAGAACGGCCATCATCTGCTGGAATCGGCGGCCAAGGGGCTGGGGCTTGCCCTGGCCCAGGCAGTGCGCCGAAACGGCACAACCATCAGAAGCACAAAGGGAGGTCTTGATTGATGCAATCCCGACTTCGTATGCTGTTGCTGCCCGCGCTCTGCCTCATGCTGATCGCCTGCGCCTGCAGCCGCCGTCCCACAAGCACGGCGGACGTTCCCCGCGTTATTTCACCTTCGTATGTTATATCGGTTGCACCCTTTACCCAGCCGATCAACGCAAGCCAGCTTATTACCGGGCGTATCCCTGAAGATCAGGGCCGCATTGCCGATGAACAGCTGCCCTCGCTTGACCGCCGGCTCCGCAATGTGCTCACCACCGATTCCAAACGCCAGTTCAAGTATATTGACGCCATTGATCTGCCCAGGGATCTTACGCGCTTCCACAGTTCCGAGCAGCCGCAGGCGCTGCCGCTCTGGATTGCCTATGGCAAAAAGCAGGGAGCGCAACTGCTGCTGGTACCGCAGATTCTTGACTGGCACGAACGCCAGGGCTCCACTGCCGGTGTTACCGAACCAGCCCATGTGCGCGTGGAATTTTTCCTCATCAACATTGCCAACGGCTCCATCATGTCGCGCTCCGTCTTTGAAGAAAGGCAGGAAGGCCTTGTGGACAATCTGATGAACGTCGGCACGTTCTTCAAGCGGCGCGGCCAGTGGGTCACAGCTGAAGAACTGACCGAAGACGGCATGCACAAAGCAGTAAAGGATATGGGTTTATGATTCTGTTTCCCGCCGTGGACATTCAGGACGGCAAGGCCGTGCGCCTCAAGCAGGGCCGCGCCCATGAAAGCACCGTCTTTGCCGAAGACCCCACCGACGCCGCCAAAGCCTGGGAAGCGCGAGGCGCTCAATGGCTGCACGTGGTTGATCTGGACGGAGCCTTTGACGGCGCGGCCAAAAGCCGCGAGATCGTGCGCCGCATCTGCACCGAGCTGTCTATTCCCGTGCAGCTTGGCGGCGGTATCCGCGACATGGCAACAGCCCAGGCTTATTTTGATGCGGGCGTCTCACGGCTGATTATCGGCACCTTGGCTCTGGAACAGCCCGAGCTTTTTGCCGAGATGTGCCGCGCCTTTCCTGGCCGCATTGGCGTATCGCTGGATGCGGAAGGCGGAAAGCTCAAAACCCGTGGATGGGTTGCCGATACCGGCCTGACCGTTGACGGAGTTCTGCCCCGCCTGCTGGCCGATGGCGCTGCATTCATCATTTATACAGATATCGAGCGCGACGGCATGCAGTGTGGCGTTAACGTCGCTGCTCTGGAGCATCTTTCGCGCCTTTCCACGGTGCCTGTCATTGCGGCGGGCGGCGTGGCAACGCTGGCGGATGTGCAGAAGCTCTATCCCCTCACCCGCAGCACCAGCCTTGCTGGCGCTGTGAGCGGCAGGGCGCTGTACGAGGGCACGCTCAATCTTGAGGAAGCCAACGCCTGGATCGCCGCCCAATAAGCGGCACATAATTGCAGAGACAAGGCGGGCCGCATGGCCCGCCTTTTTTATGATGAACTTTCTATTGCTTACGCCTGCAATGTGCAATCATGAGCCTGCCAAAACAAAGCTGTATTCATCAGCCTCAGAAATAGTCAGCGCATACTGCAACCTTGACTCCCCCATCTCACGGCCTTATGATCTGTCCATGTTATGCTTCTACTCTGCTTTTATGCCTCTTTTACGCCCATGCGTTTCGGGCTTTCCTGAAGAACGCTACTGGCGTTCCCTGCTCTAGCATCTCTCGCTACTTCCTCTGGTCATAGCCATTGTTGTCCTTCACCGCTGAAGGATTGCCTTTCTATTTTCCGCGAGAGATTTTTATGCTTAGATCAAAACCGTATCATTGGTGCTGCCTTGTTGCCTCCGTATTTCTGGAGGTAGGCGGAACACTTGTCATGAAACTGGCGCAGGGCTGGGCTTTTCCCCACGCACAGGTTTTGGGGCTGGTTGTCATGTGGCTGGCCATCGCCATGTCCTACTTTTTTTTGTCCAAGGCTGTTACGGGCATTCCCGTTGGCGTGACATTTGCCTTCTGGGAGGGGCTGGGCCTGACCTGCATCACCCTGGGCAGCGTGCTTTTTCTGAATGAAGCCCTGACCTTGCGCCGCGCGCTGGGGCTGGCCTGCGTGCTGTCTGGTGCTTTGCTGGTCAATTATGGAACCGGGCACGGGGCACCCAAGCCCAGCCGCGAGGACTCCCCCACGGCCAGCGACAAGGCTGGAGCCCGCAAGCAGCGCGCAGAAGCGCCCACCCTGAATAACGGCCTTGCCGCAGGAGGGAACAGATAATGGATATTTCAAGCCTGTTCCAGAACGCCGCCCTGCCGCTGGTTTTGCTGGCCGCCGCGCTGGACGTAACCGCCAATATGCTGCTTGTGCGCTCCGACAGCTTCCGCCGCCGCGCCGTGGGGCTGCTGGCCCTTGCGCTGGTGGGGCTGGCTTTCTATTGCCTTTCACTGGCAGTTCATCATATGGATTTGGCCGTGGCTTATGCCATGTGGGGTGGGTTTGGCGTGCTTGGCACATCCGTGGGCGGATGGCTGTTGCTGCACCAAAAGCTCAACCCCAGCGCATTTGCAGGCATTGCCCTGCTTGTCTGCGGCATGGTGTTGCTGCACACAAGCTGATTTAGGGCCAGTTAGCTGCTTTCAGGAGAACGTATGAACAAAGGTTTTTGGGACTACCTGTCGCACTGGCAGAAGGTCTTTCCCCGCCGCCGCTCCGTCAGCTGGCGCGAGGGATGGCTGCAAAACGGTTATTGCCGCGATTGCCGCTATTGCTGCGGGCCGCAGGATTCCAACGAGCTTTTTCCCATGGGTCTGCTGCCCGAACAGTTGCGCCCCGGCCTTGCCAACGACTTTTATCTGCTCAACAAGGATACGGCCTTTATGGACGGCCGGGGTTGCCGCTCGTGCACCAATCAGGGTTGCCGTCTGCCCCGACCAGAACGGCCTGTGGCCTGCGGGCTCTTTCCTTTTGTGCTGAATGCGGGAGAGATGTACCTTTATCAGATTTGCCCGGCGTCGCTCTTTACACCGCTGGCGCGCATGGCTGAGCTGGGCCGCGAAGCAGCGGACTGGCTGGCAAAATTCAGCCAGCACGAACAGGAGCATATCGCCCTGAATCTGCCCGCAGAGGTACTCACAGACCGTTACATCAAGCTGCACATCCGTGTGTACAACCCCACAGCCTGGATCTGAGGCAAGAGGGAGTGCTGCCAGCGCGTACAGGTTGCGGCTAGCAGGCTACCATTCCGGCACAAAGGCGCGGCACCCGTAGTATTGGGGAATGCGCAGCACATCCCTGAGCGGCAGGGCAAGGTAGTGGGCCAGCAGACTGCCCAGAATACCCGCATGCGAAACCATGAGCAGGGTTGCACCTGGGTAAAAACTGCGCCACCGCGCCACCGCCGCCAGGGCGCGGCGCTGGGCCTGCATGAAGCTTTCGCCCTGCGGAGGGCAAAAATGCGCCATATCCTGCCCACGCGCGGCATATGCGCCGGGCCACGCGCGCTCAATTTCCGCCTTGGTCATGCCCTGCCAGAGGCCAAGGTTAATCTCGCGCAAACCGGGTTCCACATGCAGGGGGGGCCGCCCGTGCGGCATTGCCTCCATCAGGATGGCGGCAGTCTCGCGGCAGCGGTCAAGATCCGAGCAGATGACCGCACCAAGCGCGCCCTGCACCGCTGGCATGAACTGCCGCGCCAAGAGGCGTATCTGCTCCCGGCCCGCAGAACTTAAGGGAATATCCCGCGCGCCGACCATGCGCCGCTCCGGATTGGGCGGCAACATACCGTGCCGCACCAGCCAGAGGCCGCTCATGCAACCTCACGCCGGGCGGCATTGCCACGCGCAGCATGGCAATTACGCATAAGGGCGCGTTCCGCCACCAGGGCGGGTTCTTTGCCTATTTCGCGGGCAATGCGCTCTTCCAGCGCCTTGACGCGACCAAGCCGCCCCTGGATGGCCGCGCAGGCCGGGGCATCCTGGGCGTAAGCCTCCAGTTTGAGGCCAAAGCGCCGCTGCACGGGCACAAAGTTGCCGCCATAACAATACTTGTCCGCCAGATAGACCAGCTCTCGCTCAGTGACAGGTTCGTCCTCCGGCAAGGACAGATCGCGGTGATCCTGCACCAGACGCGCCATCTCCGGCAGTTCCAGCCGCCGCAAAAATTCCCCTGCCGCAGCCTCATGTTTGGGCTGGCCTTTGCAGATATCGTGCAGCAACCCGCCAGCAAGCGCCAGGCGGGGATCCACCCCGGCATCATAGCCTGCGGCCTCGCGCGCATGGGCCAGAGCCTCAGCCAGACAGCAGGCCACTGCCCCCACAGCCCGCGCATGACGCACGCCTTTTTCCGGCACATTGCATATGCGCAGCAGGCATTCGGCCTCCACAGGCGAGAGGGTATGCCGCTCGCGGGCCAGCGCGCGCAGGCGCGCATAGTCATCGGGAGTGTCCATATCTTCCAGAATCAGGGCATCAGCCACAGGCACGTGCCGCAAAGGCGCGCCTTCCAGCGCCCCGCGCAGCCCGTTTTGCCCCTGGTGCGCCAGAATATGCGGGGCCAAAGCCATGGGAAGCAGGGGGGGATGCCCCTCCTGTCCGTCAAATGTCGGCACAAGCACCGGCATAGGCGCGGCCTTGCCGCTCACGGCCAGAGCTGCCGCATGGTCAGCCTCTTCCTGCCCGGCGGCGTCGAGCAAAACCCTGATGGTCAGGGGCCGCACCAGCGGCACATCCACAGGCTGCACAAAAAACCGCCCGTCAAAACCGCCCTCCAGCAGGGCCGCAACACCTGTCTGCACAGATGAAAACATGCCGCGTTGCGGGTCGGGATTCCGCACCGCAGTCAGCCCCAGCGCCAGTGCCTCTGCTTCCACGACTTCGGCGTGGAACCCGCTGACGATCACCACATTTTCCACACCAAGGGAACGGTACAGACTGACCAGCCCCCTCAGGGCGGAGCAGCGCCCACCTTCTGGCAGCGAGGGCAGGGAAAGCAGGGCCTTGGCTGCGCCCATGCGCGAGGCCATGCCTGCGGCAAGAATCAGAACGGCTGGTTTCATGTGCTTTCTTCTTCGCGTTACTGCGCTGGGAACAATCAATGTATGGGGCCGATACAATAGCCCCATCGATGGGGCATGCCATCAAGCGTTAAACACCCCGCCCCTTGGTGGGACGCACGATGCGCGGCGGCTGCCCACCTTTGCGTTCAATGCGGCCACGCACAGGGCCAAGCCTGCGCAAAGGGCTACCGCAGGCGCAAGGGGCTGACAGCAGACAGGCCACATCACCGGTTCGATATCGCACCAAAGGCATTGCCTGCCGTTGGAGCGTGGTAATGGCAACCTCGCCTTCCTCGCCTGGGGCCAATACTTTACGCCCTGAAATATCTACTATTTCTATCAGAACGTCCAGTTCTCGCACATGAAAACCCTGGTGGGCGGGGCATTCCACCGCGCAGCCGTAGGCGGTTTCGGTGAGGCCGTAGTGATCCAGAATCTCGCATTGCCAAGCCTGGCGCAAGGCCTGACCAAGTGCATTATCCAGAGGCTCCGCGCTGGTGAGTATGCCCGCAAGCCCCTCCGGCCCTTGGTCGGGAAAGCGCTTCAGCAAAAGGGCGAGTTGCGCGGGCGCGGCCACAAGGCAGTGGGGCTTTGCCTGCTCCAGCCATTGGGCAAGGGCTTTGCCCGGCGCTGAAATACTGCCAGGCCCTTTGCCCTGTTCTCCACCAGCCTCCGCGCAAGGGCCAGCACCTGCCGATGGTCTTGCGTGGACTTCCGGCGGTGGGGCCAGCACCTCCACACCCGTCGCGCCCAAAGCCTGTCGCAGCAGGTCGGCCACGCCGTCAGGCCGCTCCGCACCGGGCAACAGCACTGCCAATCGCTGCCCCGCGCCCACAAGCTGACTCATGCCCACGGCGAAAAAATCGCGCGTGCGGGCCAGATCCGCATCAGTAAAGGCAAGCCGTTTGGGTTGCCCCGTGGTACCTGACGTGTGCAGCGTGACCATACGCTGCACATCCCCTTGCGAAACGCACAAAAATTCACCCCAGTTGCGCAGGTCTTCCGCAGTAGTGAAGGGCAGGCGCTCCAGATCATCCACACTGGTTATATCAAGATTGCACTCCCGCAAATGTCTGGCATAAAACGCCCCGCGCACAGCCTGCCGCAAGGTGCTGCGCAGCAGGGTCACCTGCGCTGCCGCCAGCTTGGCGGGCAGTTCCCCGGCGCTGCACGCTCCGCACTGACGTGCCAGCCAGAGATCCAGCGGGCAGGAGCCGAAACCCGTTATGGAAGGTTGATTCGCGGTATCTGTCACTAGGCGTCACCATACAGGCGCGTGCCATCGCTGGCAGTGAGGTTGTGCAGACAGAACGGAATCATACGCCCGTCAGGCCGCACCACATGGATGCAGCAGCCGCGCACACGGTCAAGGTCGAGGCTCAGGGCATCCTGAAAGGCCATGGCCGAAAGCGTGAAACGCTGCTCTGCCCCGGCCTGAGCCAGAAATCGGCTGAAGCCGTCTGCGCTGCCAGAGTCAGATGCCCCCCCGCAGGCACAGGCAGATTCCCCGCCGCCGGTGCCGCCCTTCCAGTGCAGGGCCACAAACTGCTTGGCCTTGCGCGCGCCGTCCTCCGCTGGCGGCGGCACTTCCGCGCCAGCGGACTGCGGCGCAGGCGAACAACATGACTGCCCCCCATCGGCCAGCCATTCCAGCGAAGGTGCGCCGTTTTTCTGCACCCGGCGGTACACTGCGCTGAACGAACACAGTTCGTTTTCGCATCCCGGCGGGTGCAGGTGGCTAGGGCTGATCATTTCCGGCGCCTGCCGGGCAAGCGCGCCCATCACTTCGGGCAGGGTCAGGCGCGGGGCTTCCTCCAGCCGCCAGGGGTAGCGCCCAAAAAAGGCAGCTGGCTGCATGTGCAGCCCCCGCACCGCCGGGCCAAGCTCCAGCGCCATGCGCAGCAGATCGCCCAGTTCACCATCGTTGACGTCGCGCACAAGAGTTGCCACCAGCACCACGCCAAGCCCTGCCTCTGCGCAATTGCGCACGGCGCGGAGCTTGAAATCAAGACATTCCCTGCCCCGCAGGCTAGTAAAACTGCTCTCGCGCACGCCGTCCCATTGCAGATAGACGGAATCAAGCCCGGCCTCGCGCAGCGCGCGGGCATAACCTTGCTCGCGCGACAGGCGCAGTCCGTTGGTATTGATCTGCACCAGCCCAAAGCCGCGTTGCCGCGCAAGAGCGATGATCTGCGGCAGGTCATCACGCATGGTCGGCTCCCCGCCGGATATCTGCACGTTGCAGGGGCCGGACGCGGCCTTAAGGGTGTCCATCTGTGCGGCAATCACGCTCAGTGGCACGTCTCCCGCCACTCCAGAATTTTGATTCGACATGGAACCAGCAGAGGCATAACACACGGGGCAGGCCATATCGCACCGCATGGTCACTTCAAACAAACCTGTGCAGGTATGTTGGGCGTGGGCCGGGCAAAGGCCGCAGTCAAAAGGGCAGCCGTCGCGGATGGGCGTATGCGGATTGGCCGGGTAGGAGGGGCTTTTGGGCCGTAACCATGCTGCAAAGGGCGGCGTGGCAACCGCACCGGGCTTGGCCTCCCGCCATACGGGGACACTGAACGTTCCGTGATCCGGGCAAGTTTTGCGCAGCACGACAGTGAGGGGATCCTTGACCGAGCGTTCATAGGTAGCCTCTACCCGGCGCAAGCACACGGGGCAAAGGCTCTGGGTGCGGCGTAAGGTCATGCCTTTTCCGTCAGATCCAGCTCGTAACTCTGAACCAGTTCCATAATTTTTCCCCAGCATTCCGCCAGCAAGTCGCCGCAAGCCACAGGGTTTGGCTGTTCACCCGCAGCGCCGGAAGTCGCGCCGAGCCCCGCCGCAATCTGCCCGCAGCGCTGGCCGCCGTAAGCTTCCGTGCGGTCATAAAACCATGTGGCGTAATCATTGAGCAGAGGGGTGAGCATGGGATGCGGAATTTCATCCTCTGCCCCCTTGCCCGCAACCAGAGCCAGGGCGCAGGCCCCGCCGGTCAAAAGGCCACAGGGGCCGTCCGATTGACCGATGCCGTGGCACAACCCCTGCGCGGCGCGCACCACGCCGGGGTTCTGCCTGTCCTGAGCCTGCAGCATGAGCAGAAGCAGCAACTGGCTGCAGCAGTAGCCCTGATGCACCAGGGGCAGCAATTCCATCATCATAGGATTCATAGCGTCTCCTTTCGGGCAATCCAAAGGCCGTATCCATAGGTGCGCCAAGCTTTTCCTGGGCCAGCGCCCCCGCATGCGCAGCCATGGCTGCTGCTATTCGCCGAGGGCCGGGTTGCGTCGTCGCTGTACCAGATCATGCGGGCGGCCAGTTCCACCAGAGCGCGGCTGTTGTCCTCAAAATGCAGCAGGTGCAAGCCAGCCGCTTCCACAAACCCGCGCCACGCAGATTCAGGCCGCGCACCCGCAAGGCACGATGAACCCGGTGCTGCGTATTTTTCCGGGAGTGGCTCAGCTGTCGCTGTTGTCGGCGGGATGGATTGGGACGAGGTCGATTGTACTGCGCTTGCGTGACCGGAACAGGAACAACTGGAGCGGGAAGAGCCTGCACCAGAGCAGCCGGTGCTGCCGGGGCGTTCATACCCTGGCCGCAACATGAGGTCGCTGACCACCATCACCCCGCCGGGGCGCAGGGCGCGGCAGGCGGCGCGCAAAGTTGCAAGAGGATTGTGCAGCAGGGAAAGAACACACTCGCACACTATGCCGTCGCAGGAGTCTGCGGCAAGCGGCGGGCGCTCAAGATCGGCCCGCACAATGCGGCAATCATCACTCTGTGATGCGTCAGCAGAAGGGGCGGCATCGACAGAAATTCCAGCCGCAGCGTGTTTGTCCAGCCCCACGGCGCGGTAGCCCATCTGCGTAAGCAGGCGCAATGTCGCCCCTGCCCCGCTGCCAAGGTCAAGAACCAGCCCGCCGGGCGCGAGCAGGCCCGCAGAAGCGCACCACGCCAGGGCGCGGCGCGTCAGCTCCACGCCGCCGGGACGCCAAGCGTCACCAGCAGCGCTGCGAAAATCGGCCCTTTCCCACAGTGCGCTCATTTATCTTCCAGCAGGGCTTCCACCTCAAGCATCTTGCCTTCGGCCAGAGATTTGGGCACCTGCGTCAGCCCGCACTTGGGGCAGCGCGGCAAAAACACGTCAAAGGCGCTGTTGAGATAAAAAACCGGAACCTTCACCTGCTCAAGGGCAACACGGCAACGCCCGCATACCCACTGGCCGCCGTCCGGCCCGTAGTTTGGCCCCATGCTCATGACTGTTCACCTCTCTGCCCGCCATTTTGCGCACCCTGCATATTGGGACGCTGCCCATCGGTGCAGCACTGGTGGCTGTTGATGACATCCGCAGCTTCCTGACCGCCGGAACCCGGCACCACCATCCGGTGGCACCACGCATCGTGCAGGACAAAGGCCTCGCCCTGCGCCTCGTATTCCACCCAAAAAGTCACCTTTCTGGGTCGCCACGAACCAAGACGGTGCCCGTCATCCAGATTTTCAAACCAGTGCCCGCTGGCCTCGGCCCCCATAACTGCCCCTTCCACGTCTGAAAGCAGGATATGCCGCTCTTCCAGCCGCGCCAGCACTTCCTCCGTCACCAGCACCCTGCCCTTTCCCGCCTGCTCGGGCGTGTCTGCAGGCAGGGCCTGTTGCCCGGCGGCGCTGCCATATTTTTCCAGCAGTTTGCGGCGCAAGGCAGCCCTGTTGGCGCGGCGCGCCGAAAGGCCCGGCCCTTGAGCCGCGCCAGACTGCGCCTTGCCTGACGCTGGCAGCAGCAAATCAAGCAGATGCCAGCATTCCTTGCCGCTGGCCGCTATGCGGTCACGGCACATGATGCACGAGGCAAGGCCGGGGTGCTCAAGCTGGGCGGCCCGGTGATCGCTCATGGCGCGGGCGGTTTCCGGCTGGGCGCACCACACGAGGCCGCCGTAGCCGCAACAGGCTGTAGATGCGCCGGAAAGGCGCGGTTCTTCAATTTTTGCCCCGCATTTGTCAGCCAGACTGCGCACAGCGGCAAGCCAGGCCGCATCGTGCCTGGCGGTGCAGGGATCCTGAATGGAAAAAACCGAGGGCAGTGAATTACCAGCAGCGGGAGCCTCAAAGGGCAAGCCGTCCAACACTTCCCACACGGAAACGGTCTGCGCTTCCGGCAGGGCTTCCCTCAAGGCCGTAAGGCAGGAAGAACAGGCCGCCATGATGCGCGGTTTGCCCAGTCCCTCCCAGGCGGTACGCAGTTTGTCCGTATGTTCCTTGAACAGGGCCGTTCTTCCGGCCCAGCGCGCCGGGATGCCGCAGCAGGAAAGCATGATGCCCACGCCGGATTTCAGGCCGTTGCCCAACTTTTCGCGCAGCAGATCATAAAGTGCCGCCGTTTGTTCCACGCGGGCCGCAGCCAACTGACAGCCGGGGAAGAACAGCCACTGCTCGCCAGCGCCCTGGGATTCGGCGGCTGGCGAAAAGGGCGGCAAGACCAGTGCGCATTCCGGCCCGGAGGCGCTTTCCATATCCTCAAGCGCAAATTCGTGGGCCGTGGGCGGCATAAAGCCGCGTTCCACCATGTCTTCCCGTGCGGAGAGGCACAGCTCGGCCATGGAAAAATTTTCCGGGCACAGCTCCTCGCACTGGCCGCACAGGGCGCAGCCATTGATGAGGGCATTGGCCGTGTGCAGGCCCTTGACGATGGACGCGTTGTTATTGACCTGACGTGCGTAGAGGCGCGGATAGCCCTTGTATTTCTGCAAATATACGCATTCGCGCACGCAGATCATACACTGGCATTGCAGGCAGCGCTCCGCCTCGCGCGCGGATTCCTCCGCAGAATAGAGCGGTTCGCCGCAAGCGGCCTGCGCGGCTGGTTCCATACGCGGCACGGGCGCAATACCTGTCACATCGGTGTGCAGCGGCCCCTGAGATTTGTCACGCGCGGCGGTGAGGGAAACGCCGCTGGTCACGCGCTCCATGGTCTGCGCCGCATGCCGCCCCTGCCCCGCCTGACGCGAAGGGGAGGCAAAAGTGTGACCTGTGGGGGTGCTGCTGCGCCAGCCAGCGCAGCAGATATTACCGCGCCAGAGCAAGGTTTCCGCATCCACCTGCGCTTCATCTGGTGCAAGACCGGGTGCAAGCTGCTGCACGGCATCGGCATCCACCAGCACGGCGTCATACTCCGCAGCCAGCTTTTCCAGCAGCGCGGCGTCAAGATTTGCCTGCGTAAAACTGACCTTCTGGCGGGCAAGAGCTTCCATGTCTTCCACCAAAAAATCCTTGGCAATGCCCGCCGTATTGTCTGCCGCCAGTGCGGGATGCACTGCCTGCAAAAACTCGCCCGGCGCGCCTGAGTGAAAAACCGTAACGGGATAGGCCTTGCGCGACAGATCCCAGGCTGCCGTGAGCCCGGCAAGCCCGGTGCCCATGATGGCCATACGGAATTTTTTGGGCGGCAAAGGCAGCAGACGGGTCTGCGCGCCCACCGCAAGCATGCACGAGAGTTCAAGACCGTGCATGGCGAGGCTGCCGCCAAGATCCTGCCGCAAACAGGCGTTTTCACAGGGGTGATCGCAAATGCGGGCAATAATGCCGGGCAGGGGCAAGTGCCGCTCAAGCACCTTGCGGGCCTCGCCCTGCTTGCCCTCAGCCATACGGGCCATGAAGGCGCGCACATCCAGATCAAAAGGACAAGCCACCCTGCAACGGGGCGGGCTTTCCTGTGTGCAGTGCGACTCTATTTCGTGCAGACGTTGTTGATCCATCATGGCGATTGTTCTCGCTGGCTTGGTGCAGACATGCGCTGCGGCAAGGGGAAAATACAAACGGGGCTTTCAGAGATACCCCCGAAAGCCCCGATGCAAAAACATTGCACACCGTTACGGCGCTCATGGCCCGGCGCGCGGTAGATCAATCGAATAAACATGGGGCTGGGATATGGGGAGAATCCCTTTAAATCGGGATTCTCCCCAGTGTCTCCAGATGTTTACCGCAATCCTACGCTACTTGGGCATGGCCGCCAACACCTTTTCGGGGCGGGCGGGCAAGTGGCGCACGCGCGCGCCGCAAGCATTGTAGATGGCGTTGATGATGGCAGGATGCGGCGCGGTGAGGGGCATTTCGCCCACGCCGGAAGCGCCGAAGGGGCCAGCCTTGCGGGGGGTCTGCACATAGACGATTTCCATGTCGTCAGGAATCATCTTGATGGTGGGCACGCCCGCGCCAGCAAGAGTGCTGTGCTTCTTCAGGTCTTCGTAGTCTTCGGTCAGGGCAAGGCCAACGCCCTGCGCCAAGCCGCCGTAGATCTGGCCGTCAACCACCAGCTTGTTGCACAGGGTGCCGATGTCGGCCACGCACACAAGCTTTTCAACCGTGGTTTTGCCGGTGGCGACCTCAACGGCCACTTCGGCAAGGAACAGACCGTACATGTAGCAGGCAAAGGGTTCGCCCTGACCCTTGCCGTCGCAGTCCTTGGCCGGAGCAGACCACTTGCCGTCATAGTGCACGGGGCGACCTTCAGCCTTCATTTCCTCATAGGTAAAGAAGCCGCCGCTGGGCTTGCGCATGCCTTCAATAAGCATTTCGCAGGCCACGCGGGTGGCGTTGCCCGTGACGACCTGAGAACGCGAACCGCCAGCAGGGCCGGAATTGGGGGTCTTGCTGGTATCGTTCATGACCAGGTGGATATTTTCGGGCTTGATGTTCAGGGGGCGCAAGGCTTCATGGGCGGTGCCCAGGGTGCCGGAATCAGCGCCCTGACCGTGATCTTCCCACGAGTTGCCCACGGTCACGCTGCCGTCGGGGTTCAGTTCGGCCCAGGCTTCGGAGGTGTCCGGCCCGTCAAGGCCAGCGCCGTACACGCCAAGGGCAACACCCACGCCGCGTTTGACTTCGGCGGTGGACTTGGCCTTAACGGTCTTTTTGGCTTCTTCGTAGTAGGGGCGCATTTTCTGGAACATTTCGGGCAGGCTCATGACTTCAGGCACCTGACCGGAGGGGTTGGTATCGCCTTCGCGGTAGCAGTTCAGCTCGCGGATGTCGAAGGGATCCATGCCCAGCTTTTCAGCCAGTTCGTCCATGAGCACTTCGGAGGGGAATTCGGATTCCGTTGAGCCGTAACCGCGGAAAGCCGCCCCCCAGCAGTGGTTGGTGGCAACGGTACGACCCTTGCCGCGAATGTTGGCGATGCCGTAACCAGCGCCGATATACTGCGCGCCGCGCAGGGTGAGCAGATCGCCAAATTCGGAATAAGGACCGTGGTCAACGCTCCAGTCCGTTTCCATGGCAAGAATCTTGCCCTGCTTGTTGGCGGCAAAACGCACGGTCGTCCAGAAGGGCGAACGCTTGCCGGTGTAGTTCTGCTGCTGTTCGTAGTTGTAACGCAGGTGGCAGGGACGGCCGGTAGCCATAACGGCCACGCCCACAAGGGCTTCCATGGTGGGGCTGAACTTGTAGCCAAAGGTACCACCGGTGGTGTTCTGCACCAGTACGAGATCCTTGGGGAATTCCAGGCCAAGGCCGGGGGCGATCATCAGCGCGTGCAGATGGATGGCAACGGACTTGGAGTGGAGAACCACCTGGCCCTTGTCGTTCACATAGCCGTAGCCCACATCGGGTTCGATGGGCAGGTGGGGCTGGCGCTGGGTGTAGTAATCGCCTTCCGCAACAACGTTTGCCGGATCATTGAAGAAGGGAGCTGTATCCGCGCCTTTTTCCTCAATCTGGTCGTAGTAGATGTTGGGGGTGCCGGGGTGGATTTCGATGGCGTCCGGGGCCATGGCCTCGGGGGCGCTCATGTATTCGGGCAGCAGCTCAAGGTCAAACTTGACCTTTTCAGCCGCGGCGCGAGCGTTGCATTCGGAGTCCGCGCAGACGATGGCAAGAGCATCGCCGTACTGGAAGATTTTGGTATCGTTAAGGATGGGACGTTCCCAGCCGTCGCCCTTGTTGGTGGGGAAGGTGATCAGGCCGGTGATGCGGTTCCTGCCCTTCACGTCCTTGTGGGTCAGCACCTTGTACACGCCGGGCATTTTTTCGGCTTCAGAGGTGTCGATGCCCTTGATGTTGGCATGGGATACCTTGGCCTGGGCAATGGCGAGGTGCAGGGTGTTGGCGGGCAGGCGGTGCGCCGCGTCCGCGCCGAATTCGGCGGTGCCGGTCACCTTGGCGACAGCAGAAGGACGGGGCATGGTGGAACCCCAGATGCGGCCATCGGCAGGCATCTTGAAGGTAACGTCGTCCAGCGTTTTATCACCGCGCATGAGGGCGGCAGCGTCCATGACCGCGTCCACCAGGGGCTTGTAGCCCGTACAGCGGCAGACGTTGTGATTTTTCTGGAACCAGTCGCGCACGTCTTCACGGCTGGGATTGGGATTGGAATCAAGCAGGGCCTTGGCCGAAACGATGAAACCGGGGGTACAGAAACCGCACTGGGCCGCGCCGTGGTAAATCCAGGAATGCTGGAGCGGATGCAGGTTGTTGGGCGTACCCACGCCTTCAAGCGTGGTTACGGCGGCGTTTTCTGCCACGCGGCTCATTTTGACCACGCAGGCGCGTACAACTTTGCCGTCAAGGATCACCGTGCAGGCACCGCACTGACCCTTGCCGCAACCAACTTTGACACTGGTGAGCTGCAACTGATCGCGCAGCACGTCCACAAGCATATCGTCGGGGTTAGCCAGCAAGCGCCGGGGAATGCCGTTAATCACAAGGGTTTTTGTTTCCATGCGCGACTCCTTTTAATGATGAACAAAGGTATATGCCTGCGCGGTAAATCCGCGCCCGGGGTCAGATTTCCGCCTCCTATTTCCCGAACGGACAGATCGGATAGCGGCATTCTTCACACTGGGAGCAAAAGCCCCCGTGCCCCAATGCCGCCACATCAGCTGCCGTTACCTCAATGCCGGCCAGCAGGCGCGGCACAACGAGATCAAAAATGCTGGCCTTGTGGTACATGACGCATCCGGGCAGCCCCAACACGGGCACCCGTCCTGCCGCCCCCTGGGCATAGGCCAGGAGGAACATGGCCCCCGGATACACAGGCGCGCCATAGCTGACCACCTCCGCTCCGGAAGCGCGGATGGCGGTTGGCGTGCGATCATCCGGGTCAACAGACATCCCACCTGTTACCACAATAAAATCAGCACCTTGTTCGAGAAAATCCCTGATCGCTCCGGCAGTCATGGGCACTTCGTCGCTGGTGAGGGTCTGCCCCACCACCGTACTGCCAAGAGCGGCAAACTTTTTGCGCAGCACAGGGCCAAAGGCATCCTGAATGCGCCCGTAAAATACTTCGCTGCCCGTTGTGACCACGCCAACCCTGGCGCGACGCAGAGGCAGAACTTCAACGACCGGCCCATCGACGAAAGATTCTAGCTGCCGCAATTTTTCATCCTCAATCATCAACGGCACCACGCGGGCTCCCGCTACCGAGCGCCCCTTGGTCACGTGCTGCATGGAGTGGATAGTTGCGACAGAAATTTCGCCAAGGCTGTTTATACGGTTGAGAACAGGCACATCCACACGCAGCAGCCCGTCACAGGCGGCCTTGAGGTCGATACGCCCTTCCTTGGGCTCCGTGCATGTCAGGTTGCCGCCGGAAACGGCAGAAATAACGCGCGCGGCGGCATCGTTTTCGTGAACCATGCCGGGCAGTGACTCAAAAACATAAAGATGCTCTTTGCCAACCTGCAGCAGCACCTCAACGTCTTCTTCCCGCACAACATGGCCTTTGCGAAAAACAGGCCCTTTGCTTTCACCAGGAATAATTCTGGTGATGTCGTGACACAAAATACTGCCCACGGCGTCATGCACATGGATGGTTTTCATTGCCAGTTTGGACATGACCTCTCCCGAAGCTGACTTCTAGATTGTGCATAAAATACCACCCTTACAACAAATTGCAAAATAAAATTCCTTATTTATTAATTGTGCTTTTGCTAACCATCTGGCTTACCATGGTATCAACAGATAAATTCCTGTTTTTTGCAAAAAGCGTGACTATTATCCCCCCAACGAGTACTCAACCAAGGTCACAAGCGCGTGCGGCATTGACAGCCGCGCGTTTCTTTGCGAGAGGGAAGGAAAAAGCGGTTGTATTTACCACAAAATACGGCAGCCACTAAAAGGAAATGCCATGCAAACGCGTTCAGCTCATTGGCCGATGGCTCTGCCCGGCAAAAGCCGCCTGGGCCTTTCCGGTCTGGCGGTTCTTACGGCCCTGCTGCTCGGCGGGTGCGGCTTCGGCGGGTCCCCGGCCCAGCCGGAAACGCCCCCCGGCCCTGTCACTGGCTTCATGATTGTCTCCGCAGTGGGAGAAACCGCTACTGTTGACGACCCTGATTTTGGCAAGGGGGTGCGCGTGAGCCTGGACGAGCTTTTCACCTCGGCCAAGGGCGAAGACTGCAAACGCGGCACTGTGCTTTCAGGCCAGCGTGAAGCGGAAGTTATTGTCATCTGCAAGGACGACAAAGGGCGCTGGATCATGGCCCCGCGAGTGTGGGGACAAGGGCTTTCGCAGTAGCGGGGCTGAGACTCCGGCCTATTGCCAGCTTGCCCTTTGGCAAAAAACGATCAAGGGTGCATTGCCTCTGGCTAAACCGGGCAAATGTGATTATTTATGGAAGCGCACGGCGAATACCACGCCCGTGCGCTTTCCTTGTTGCAGTTGCAGCCTCGCAGCCCTGTTGAACGGGCATGCCCTGAGCAGACCTCAGCGCCGCCAACCACTAGAGATACAAGGTATTGCGAGAATATTGACTACGGAACCCTGGGGCCATACAGCCTGTTTGCGGAACCACCTCTGGGGGCCATGCAAGCCCGAATCCATTGCATCAACACTGCCATGTCGCACAGAACTATTTTTACTTTTCTGCTGATCTTTTTCGCCCTGTCCAGCGCGGTCAAGGCCGAGAACGCACCCCAGCCCTACGCTGCCAACCTGTTTCAGGGCAATTTTTCGCAGAGCAAGGACGCCGCCAAGGACGCCAAAGATGCCTCCATCATCGCACCGGGCGACCGGGTGGTGCTGCGCCTGTGGGGAGGCGACCTCAAGGTGGACAGCACCCTGATTGTGGCCGCTGACGGACATCTGGATGTACCGGAAGTGGGGGCCATACCTGTGGCGGGCCTTGGCTACGACAAGCTGACCGAGGCCTTGCGCAGCAAACTAGCCGCCAACGGACACGCCGATGCGCAGATCTACGCGGCACCGCTGGATGCCCGGCCTGTGGCTGTTTTTGTCACCGGCGGCGTTGCCAGACCTGGCCGTTACACCGGCACCCCCGGCGATCCGCTGCTGAGCTTTCTGGACAAGGCCGGTGGCCTTGACCCCATGCGCGGCAGTTATCGTGACATCCGCCTGATGCGCGATGGCAAGGCCGTTGCCAGCCTCGACCTCTACCCCTTTGCCCGCAAAGGCGTGTTGCCCGCAGTGCGCGTACAGGAGGGAGACACTCTTGTGGTGGGCGACAAAGGCCCCACCATTACGGCCATTGGTGCGGTGCGCACCTCTGCAAAATTTGAATTTCCCAAGGGCAAATCCACCGGTACGGCCCTGATCGAACTGGCCGAACCGCAAAACAGCGCCTCGCACATCGCCCTCTCCGGCACCCGCAACGGCGCGCCCTACAGCACCTATCTGCCGCTCAAGGAACTGCGCAACCTCATGCTTGAAGACGGCGATCAGGTGCAGTTTATTGCAGATGCGCCCGGCAATACCATGATGGTTGAGGTGCAGGGCGCAGTGCGCGGAGCTTCGCGCTTTCCCGTGCGGCGCGGCGCCCGCCTGCAGGAAGTGAAAAACTTTATTGCCGTTGAGCCTGGCCGTGCCAACCTTCAGGCCATGTACATCAAACGCAAGAGCGTTGCTGCCCGGCAGAAAAAGGCCATTGCGGATTCCCTGCGCAGGCTGGAGGAAACAGCCCTCACAGCTTCCTCCGCCAGTGCGGATGAAGCTGCCATCCGCGCCAAGGAGGCAGAGATGGTCTCCAAATTCGTGGAGCGGGCCAAGAGCGTGGAACCGGAAGGCGTGGTTGTGCTTGACGGCGGGCCGGACAAAGCTGACCTCTCTCTGGAAGACGGCGATATCATTGTGATCCCGCCCAAGAGCGACGTGGTGCTGGTAAGCGGCGAGGTCATGATGCCGCAGGCCATGCTGTGGGGCAAAAAGAAGGATGTGGACGATTACATCAAGGGGGCTGGCGGCTACACCAACCGTGCAGACCACGACAAGGTTCTTGTGCTGCACCAGAACGGCTCCGTCTCGCAGAACGGCGATGATATTCTGCCCGGTGATCAGGTAATGGTTCTGCCCAGGGTTGAATCCAAGAACATGCAGGCAGTCAAGGACATCACCCAGGTTATCATGCAGGTGGTTGTTTCCGCCCGGTTGCTGCTGGGCATGCCGTCGTTGTAAGCTTTTACGTAATTCCGCAGAAAGGGGGGCTTTTGCCCCCTTTTTTATTTCATGCGTACAGGGTGCAAACGTGCGGTTGCATCACAAACGGAATTTGGAGTATGGTTCTGCAAGGAATGCAGAACCTACAAGAGGAATACATGGAACGCGCCCTGGAAGCATCCCCTCTGTTTTCTGGAATGACCGGACAGGAGGCACGTATGTGCCTTGCATGCAGCGGCGCATTTGAAGAGCAGCACGGCAAGGGTGCGCTGATTTTTGCAGAATCCGACCCACCGGAAAGACTGTATGTGCTGCTGGAAGGTGCGGTGAACGTGTGCCGGGAATCAACCGAAGGCAGACGCGCCGTCATGGCGCGTGTGGATGCCCCCGGTGATCTTTTCGGCGAGGTGCATGTTTTTTTGGGCCGGCCGAGCTATGGTTGCAGCGTCCTGGCGGAAACGCCTGTGCGCATACTGGGCATACCCGCCCGGTTTTTCTACGCCACCTGCGAAAAAGCCTGCTCCGTCCATTCACGCATGATCCGCAACATGCTCGGCATTTTTGCGCACAAGGCTTTTTTTCTCACGCGCCGCATTTCACTGCTGTCCTCCGGCAGTTTGCGGCGCAAACTTGCAGCCTTGCTGCTGGAACACCGCCGCCCTGACGGCATAGTTTCACTGGCAATGAACCGCGAACAGATGGCTGATTTTCTGGGCGTGACCCGCCCCTCACTTTCACGCGAGCTCGCCGCCATGCGCGACGAAGGCCTTCTGCAAATGGAGGGTAGAAGCATTCGCGTACCTGACATAGCCTCACTGAATTTTTTGTGCGAATATTTCCCGGCCTGATTGAAATTTATTCTTTTCATAATTAATTTCAGGTTATTGCACATCGCTTCCTTTTTTATCCCGCTCCAAAAATATTTTCATTTTCTTGAGCATCCGTAACATTTGTTACAGAACCATTGTCCCAGCCTTGATAGAACGGAATCGTCAACACAAGGAGGGCCTCATGGACCGCATTCTCAAGAACCTTGAATTCGCCGCAGCGCTGCCCCTGGCCGCGCAGGTCGAGTGCCAGCCTGGCCAGATCGCCAGCAAGACCCTTATCCAAAACGCCTCTGTGGGCATCACCCTGTTTGCCTTTGACGCCAACGAAGAAATCAGCGCCCACACCTCCACGGGTGATGCCATGGTTCTCGTGCTCGAAGGCTCGGCGCAGGTAACCATCAGCGGCCAGTCACATACCGTGCAGGCAGGTGAAGTGATTATCATGCCCGCCGGCCAGCCGCACTCTGTACGCGCGCAAGAGCGCTTCAAGATGCTGCTTACCGTTGTTTTTCCTACCCCCAAGACCCCCGCGTAGGCGGATCACCCCCCAGCCTCCGCTTTGCGGAGTATCAGGAGACATCCCATGAGTAACGCCATGTTCTGCTATCAGTGCCAGGAAACCGTGGGCAACAAAGGCTGCACCCAGGTAGGCGTGTGCGGCAAAAAGCCCGAAACAGCCGCCCTTCAGGATGTGCTGGTATATGTGACCAAAGGCCTTGCGCTGGTTGCCACGAAGCTGCGCGCCCTGGGCAAGACCGTGAACCACGAAATCGACCGTATGGTTGTGGGCAATCTTTTCTGCACCATCACCAATGCCAACTTTGACGATGACATGATCGCCGAGCGCGTGCGCAAAACCTGTGCCGCCAAAAAAGCCCTGATGGCCGAGCTTGCCTCGCGCGACGGGCTGGCCGACGCTGCCCTGTGGGAAGCGGACGACAAGGCCGCCATGCTCGCCAAGGCTGCAACTGTGGGCGTTCTTGCCACCAGCGACGACGATGTTCGCTCCCTGCGCTGGCTCGTGACCTTTGGCCTCAAGGGCATGGCCGCCTATGCCAAGCACGCCGATGTGCTGGGCAAACATGATCCCGCCGTGGACAACTTCCTGCAGGAAGCTCTGGCCAAGACCCTGGACGACAGCCTTTCCGTGGCCGATCTCGTGGCCCTGACCCTTGAAACCGGCAACAAGGGCGTGAGCGTTATGGCTCTGCTTGATGCCGCCAATACCGGCACTTACGGCAACCCCGAGATCACCAAGGTCAACATTGGCGTGGGCACCAACCCCGGCATCCTGATTTCCGGCCACGATCTGCGCGACCTGCAGATGCTGCTTGAGCAGACCGAAGGCACGGGCGTGGACGTGTACACCCACTCCGAAATGCTGCCCGCCCACTACTACCCCGCTTTCAAGAAGTTCAGCCACTTCAAGGGCAACTACGGCAACGCGTGGTGGAAGCAGAAGGAAGAATTTGACACCTTCAACGGCCCCATCCTGCTGACCACCAACTGCCTTGTGCCGCCCAAGGACAGCTACAAAGACCGCGTGTACACCACAGGGGTGGTGGGCTTCCCCGGTTGCAAACACATCCCCGGTGAAATCGGCGAACACAAGGACTTTTCGGCCATTATCGCTCACGCCAAGACCTGCCCGGCCCCCACGGAAATTGAGACCGGCGAAATTGTGGGCGGCTTTGCGCACAATCAAGTGCTGGCTCTGGCCGACAAGGTCGTTGACGCTGTGAAGTCTGGCGCCATCAAAAAATTTGTGGTCATGGCTGGCTGCGATGGCCGCCTCAAGGGCCGCTCCTACTACACCGAATTTGCCGAAGGCCTGCCCAAGGATACCGTTATCCTTACCGCCGGTTGCGCCAAATACCGCTACAACAAGCTTGACCTCGGCGATATCGGCGGTATCCCCCGCGTGCTGGACGCCGGTCAGTGCAACGACTCTTACTCCCTGGCCGTTGTGGCTCTTAAACTCAAGGAAGTGTTTGGCCTCGCCGACATCAACGACCTGCCCATCGTGTACAACATTGCCTGGTACGAACAGAAGGCTGTTATCGTGCTGCTGGCCCTGCTTGCCCTTGGCGTGAAGAACATCCACGTTGGACCCACGCTGCCTGCCTTCCTTTCGCCCAACGTGGCCAAGGTGCTGGTGGAACAGTTTGGCATCGGCGGTATCAGCACCCCGCAGGACGACCTTAAGGCTTTCTTCGGTTAATCCCCGGTTCAAAGGGGCGGCAGATTGCCCTGCCGCTCCCATCATACGAAAGGCGGCGCACCTGTAATGGGTGCGCCGCCTTTTGGCGTTATAATACGGATGGCCCATATGCACAGTAGCTATTGATCGTGCCCAGCAAATGCAGCAACCAGGCTGACTACAGCGTGGTGACGCACCACCGAGATGAGTTGAGGCATATGACGCTCGTCAGCAAAAAGATCATGGAAATGCCGAGGTGGATTAGCTAAGGGGGGCCGCTCATACTACGCGCAATAGCCTGATGCCCCGAGCTGTTTACGCCCCCATGCTGCAAGTAGCTGCGGTCAATAGAATGCCAGGCAGTGAAGCGGCAGCACATCGCCAAGCATTACGAGTACAGCGGGAAGGGACGAGGATAAAACAAGTAACGACACGGAGCGATCAAGGCTAACACTGCCGACTTGCAGACGTAGGCTGGATGCAGGGCAACAAAAAAGGGGAACCCGAAGGCTCCCCTTTTAATCGTAAGGCTAGGTACTCTTAGAAGGAGTACACGAAACGGACGTTCACGTTCCAGGGATCACGTTCCTGGTCGCTACGGCCGTTCATCTTGCTGTTGCCCCACACGCCGCGGGACTGGTCAAGCCAGGTGGCGATGTAGGCGGCGTCAAGGGACACGGTGAAGTTGTCATACATCTTGTAATCGTTGGACAGACCGAATTCCAACGCGGTGTCGTTGGTGGTCATGTACAAGGGGTTCATACCGGCCAACTGGGAGTTGGGGCCAGTGGAATCCTTCAGGGTCTTGTACGCACCGTTGTGACCAGCAAGGTAACGGGTCATGGTGGTGCTGTTGGTGCCGCCGATGAGGTTCAGGCGGAAGGTGTGCTTCAGGTTTTCGATGAAGCTCATATCCTTCAAGCGGGCGCCGATACCCCAGGTGCCGGACATGTCGTAGCCGAGGATGGCTTCGCGGCCAATCATGGGTCCGCCGTTGAAGGCGAAGTCAGAGAAGCCGTTGTTGTTGTTGTTCACGCTGATGGAAGGCATGCGTTCGGAACCGTTGGCCGGGTTGCCGTCGTCGCCGGAAGCGTACCAGCCGTACAAGCCGGGGATGGCCCAGTCAAGCTTGTATTCGAACAGCAAAGAACCCAGCCAGCCAGCGCGGTTGGCGCGGCTGTCTTCATAGGAGACGGAACCGTAGTTGAAATCCCACGCGATGCGGAAGGGATCAAACGCGGTCACTTCGCCGGTCAGGCCAGCCCACACGGCGTTGCCGTAGGTGCCCATGGCCTTGGTGCTGGCGCTGCCGTCCTTATGCAGGGCACCGCCAACGGGGATCATACCAGCGGCAGGAAACTTGCTGCTGGTACCGGAAACGTTGCTGTAGTACTTGTTGTAACCCTCGCCACGGAAGGCGTTGGGGCCAATGGCGCTGTACATGACCCAGGGGGTCACTTTCACGCCGTCAAAGGTCAGGGGCACCAGCAGGGCAAACACGTCCATGTTGTCCATGTAGCTGCTGCGGTTGCCGTTGTGGTCAACGGTATTGACGTAGTTGTCGTTGTAAGGACGGGCCCACAGGGCGGTCACGCCAACGGTTTCGTTGAACTGGTAGGAGGCGGTGATGCCGGCCACGTCATCGTTAAAGACGTTGCTGCCGGTGGTGAAGCTGGGCAGAGCCATGCCCTGAATGCCCATGCGGAACTTCAGGTCAGTCTGGGGAACCATCCAGTCGATGTAGGCGTTCTTCACTTCGACAACATTATTGCCGTCAGCGCCAAGGGCACCGCCCTGATCGGAACGGCCCCAGGCCTGGTCGCCGAGTTCAAAGAACACGGTACCGGACAGGGCTTCAGAAGCCACGGCGTCCAACTGCAGACGAACGCGCTGACGAGCTTCGAATTCGTCTTCGTTCTTGTACTGCTTGGTGGACTGATTGAAGCCCGTCTTGCCGTTACCGCCGGTGAAACCGCCGTTCTGGCCGTAGTCGAAGCTCATGATCCACTGGCCCTTGGCCTTGAAGTCGATGGCGCTGGCGCCCGTGGCAACGCCGAACACAAGGCCGGCCGCCAACAGAAGAGTAGCGATCTTTTTCATGGTTATCCTTCCTTTCTTTTGCCCCGCTTGGGACTATGGTTTCATACAAA
This sequence comes from Desulfovibrio sp., assembly GCF_019422935.1. Classification (NCBI taxonomy): domain Bacteria; kingdom Pseudomonadati; phylum Thermodesulfobacteriota; class Desulfovibrionia; order Desulfovibrionales; family Desulfovibrionaceae; genus Desulfovibrio; species Desulfovibrio sp. The sequence continues at coordinate 237,676 of NZ_JAHZCJ010000003.1, forward strand.
CGCCTATGGAGCGGTTTCCCGCTTCGGTGTGAATATATGGAAGGCCTAAACACTTTGCAAGCCCTATCGTGCAAAAATTTTTACCAAAAAAGAGCAGCTTTGGCCCAATATTGTATATTGATCTATATTTAAGTAGGTTAAATAAAATCTAGATATAAAAAAAATTTCTGACGCACACCTGTCACAGTGTCATTTTTTTGCAGGACGCGTCCAAATTTCCGCGCTGCTGGCTTACAAACTGTCAGATAGTCGTCGGTTAAAAAATTTTTCACCGTCCTTTTCTCTGCCGCCGCAGATGCAAATCTGGACTTTCCTGGCGGCCACAGACTCCAGAATGCAAAACGGCCATGCGCATTTCCAAAAAGCGCATGGCCGTAAACAGCGACAAACTGATCAGACGTAGTAGTGAACCGCACTACTAGCTGGCGGCATCCACTGGGAACCACAAGGGTTTCAAGAAGTGCAGGCGGCAGGTTTCGCCTTCCTGCGGGCCTCGGGAGTACCGCCCCTTCTGCACCCGCACGCTCTGCTCGCCCACGCGTACCTGATAGTCAAGCTGCTCGCCCAAGAATGTACGCCGTTCCACAATGCCGGGCACGCCGCCTTCATCCACAAAATCGATCTCGTTGGGGCGGCTTGCAACAACTCCCCGCCCGGTCTGCACAATGGAGGCATCCGGGGCGCAGCCCGCCGGGAAGTCGGCACTCACGCCGTCAAGCTGCATGTGCATTGCCGTTACCGACATTTCCGTAAAGTTGGACAGCCCGATAAAGCTGAACACAAAACGGTTGGCGGGCCGGGTGTAGACCTCCAGGGGCGAGGCCACCTGCTGCACCACGCCGTTCTTCATCACCAGAATGCGGTCAGAAAGGGCCATGGCCTCCGACTGATCGTGAGTCACATACATGATGGAGAAACCGTAAATTTTTTGCAGTTCCTTGATCTCAAAGCGCATTTCTTCCCGCAGATGCGGGTCGAGGCTTGAAAGCGGCTCGTCCAACAGCATGACTGAAGGATTGATGGCCAGCGCCCGGGCAAGAGCCACACGCTGCTTGCCCCCGCCAGAAAGATCCGCAGGGCTTTTTTGCGCAACTTCCAGCAGGTTGGTATGCCGCAAGGCATCCGCGGTGCGCTTGTGCAGCTCCGCCGAGCCGATCTTCTTGATGCGTAGCGGAAAAGCCACATTTTCATACACGCTCATGTGCGGCCACACGGCAAAAGCCTGAAACACCATGCCGAAATCGCGTTTTTCAGGCGGCAGATAGTACTTTTTGGCGCCGGACGAAAGCAGCTTGCCGTTCACGCTGATTTCGCCCTCATCCAGATCCTCAAAGCCCGCCACCATGCGCAGGGTTGTGGTTTTGCCGCAGCCCGATGGCCCGAGCATGGAGAAGCATTCGCCATCGCCTATCTCGAGATTCAGGGAAGAAACAGCCTTAACCTTGCCAAAATACTTGCTAACATTGCTGAGTGTAATGGACATAATCAGGCCTGCCTGGACTTGGCGAAGTGGTTGATAATGCTCTGCCCCGTCACGATAAGAATGAGGGCAATGCCGGCCAGAGCCGCAGATGTCACGGTCTCGCCGTCTTCATTGAGCGTGTAGATTGCCACGCCGATGGTGCGGCTGGTTGTGCCGTACAGCATGACCGAAACCGTCAGTTCGCGCAGCGCAGGCAAAAAGATCAGAAAGAAAGCCGCGACCATGCCGGGCCGCACCAGGGGCAGCACCACATCGCGCAGGGCCTGCCACATGCTTGCGCCGCAGGCGCGGGCCGCCTCCACCAGCGAATCGTGCACCTGCTCCAGCGCCGCCGAGTTGGCTTTGAGCGAAAATGCCATGTACCGCGCAATGTAGGCGATAAGGATAATCCATATGGTGTTGTAAAGATTCACGCCAAAACGTCCGCTCCAGGCCAGTATCACGCCAAGGGCGATGACCGAGCCGGGTACGGAAAAAGGCAACATGCCCAGAAACTCCAGAAAGCCCTTGCCCCGCACCTGCATCTTTACAATGACGTAAGAAATCATGACGCCCGCAAACATGGTGATGGTGGCGGCAGCCAGCCCAAGGCCGATGCTGTTTTTGATAGCCTGCTGGGTCTGATCCCACTCAAAAAGCACGTACTTGTAGTTGTCGAGCGACAGATTCTCCCAGGTGATGGGCACGCCGTAGGTTTTAAGCCCGCCCACAAGAAAGATGGTCACAGTGGGCAGCACAATGGTGATGGCTATGTACAGCAGGCAGAACACAAACAGAGGCGTGCGCAGACCGCGCAACTTGAGTTCCATGGGTCGGAAGCTCTTGCCCCCGATGATCTGGTATTTGCCGGACCCCAGCACCTTGCGTTGCAGCCAGATAATCAGGCCCGCCGTAACAACCAGCACCGAGGCCAGTACCGTGCCGGTGCGGATGGAGGCAAAGCTGCCCGCGCTCTCATGGATGCGCTCGTAAATCAGCGTGGGGATGTTGTAGATGCCCACCTCGATGCCAAGCACAGCCACGGTGCCAAAGTGCGCCATGGAATACAGCATGATGAGCAACGCGCCCGAGAGGATGCTGGGCAGCACCAGGGGCAGGGTTATCTTGCGGGTGATGGTGAACAGGCCCGCGCCAGATATCCGGGCCGATTCTTCCAGCGTGGGATCCATGCGCTCAAGCGCGCCACATACCTGAATGAACACAAAGGGGAAAAGATACATGGTTTCAATGGAAATGATGCCCGCATAAGAAAAGATGTTGAACAGGGCATCTTCCGCACCCGTCACATCGCGCCAGAGCCTGTTGATATAGCCCGCGCGGGGCGAGAGCAGCATCTTCCATGCCAACGCGCCGATGAACGAGGGCAGCATGAAGGGCACAAGAAACATGCTCTTCATAAAACCCTTGTAAGGAATGTCCGTGCGCGTCACCAGCCATGCAAAAAACGTCCCCACGGTGGTGGCGCAGAGGGTTACGCCGCTGGCGATAAACAGCGAGTTCATCAGGGCCTGATAGGTTTCGCCCTCGCTGAGGGTTTTTACCAGATCCGCCGCGTTGAACTGCCCGTTTACAAAAAAGGCGTTGAAAAAGATGAGCGCCACCGGCACCACGACCACGATAACCAGAATAGCAATGGAGAGCAGCAGAATCACCTCTGCCACGCCCCACGAACGCTGTTGTCTGACTGCTTGCATACCTGACCGCCAAATTTGGAGTAATCCTGCGCCCGTTATCCAGCCCGCCGGATTGTCCGGCACGCTGCGCGGCGCGCTGCTGCAAAATCCAGCCTAGCTGAACCAGTGCGCCCCACGAAGGTTGATGACGCATTCGTCCCCTTCGTGCAGCAACAGATCGCGGGCCAGGGCCTCGTGGGTATCCACCGCCGTGCGCACCTGCTGGCCGCACACATCGAGCTGATAATCGGTAAACGCGCCCAAAAAGCTGGCGCGGCGCACCGTTGCCCGCAACCCCTGGCCTTGACGGCCCAGTTGCACATCTGAGGGGCGAAATCCCACCCTCACCTCGCCAGCAAGACCAGCAGGCGGCTCAAGGGGAAAAACATGCCCGTCAATGCTCGCAACCCCGCCGCCCACGGTTGCCCGCAAAAAATTGCTCATGCCCAGAAAGGAAAAAACAAATTCGTCTGCTGGCGTGGCAAAGAGCTCTTCGGGCGTGCCTATCTGGCGGATGGCCCCCTGCTCGTCCAGCAGGGCCATACGGTCAGATATGGCCAGCGCGATTTCCTGATCATGGGTCACATACAGGATGGTCACGCCCAGATTTTTTTGCAGTGCCTTGATTTCAAAGCGCATTTCTTCACGCAGATTGGCATCAAGGTTGTTCAGCGGCTCATCCAGCAGCAAGAGGCTGGGCTGGGCCACCAGGGCGCGGGCCAGGGCCACCCGCTGCTGCTGCCCACCCGAAAGCTGGGAGGGGAGGCGATCTTCCATGCCGGTGAGGTTCACATCGTCAATGCTCTTTTGCACCAGGGCTGTAGCCTCCGCGGCATCACGCCGGGCGATCTTGAGGGGATAGCCCACGTTCTGGCGCACCGTCATGTGCGGCCACACGGCATAATCCTGAAACACCACGCCAAGGCTACGCTGCTCGGGGGGCAGGGCCGTGCCGCTCTCGGCATCTGCCACAACTTCGCCGCCAATGCTCATGCGCCCGGCATCCAGTGTTTCAAAGCCTGCCATGATGCGCAGCAGCACAGTTTTGCCGCAGCCGGAAGGCCCGATGAGGGTGAAGCATTCGCCGTCCCGCACCGCAAGAGATAAATCCTTAAGAACCGTATGGTCGCCAAAGGATTTTGATATGTTTTCAAGAAGTATTTCTGCCATGAAAATTCCCGCTTGCGCTGTGGCGCTGTCGGGCAGCGCCTGCCGATTGCTCCCCGGCAAGCATGCCCGTGGCTGATTCAGACCTCCCGCGCGGCGTAACCGCGCGGGAGCAGGATGCCAAATTGTAACGTTTCCGCCACTATTTCGACATCATAATATCTGTAAATTTTTTAACAGTGGCTTCCTTTTCGCTCAATATATGCTGGTAATCAATTTTTATGCCGCGTTCAAAGGCCTTCTCACTGGTAGGCAGGCCAAATTCCGCCGGGGGCACAATGCCCTTGCGCACGGGCAGGGTTCCCTGATCGGCCAGAATTTTCTGCCCTTCTTCTGAAAGCAGAAAGTCCACAAACTTCTTGGCCGCTTCCAGGTTGGGAGTGCCCTTGAATATGGCTGCGGGGCTGGGGATCACCAGCATTTCAGGCGGATAAACCAGAGCAAGGTCCGCGCCCTTCTTGATTTTGTCGTTTACAATATAGTCCACGCCGATGCAGGCCAGAAGGTCGCCGGAGGCAGTGTCGTCAATGACCTGCCCGGAGCCCTTGCCCATGCGCGCCCCATTTTTATGGACATTTTCTATGTATTCCCAGCCGAACTTGTCCACCAGCAACTGAATGCTCATGTAGGACGTGCCGGAAAGCGCCGGATTGGCAATGCCAAAGGCCTTTTTGAACTCGGGCTTCATCATGTCGCTCCACTGGGCGGGAGCTTCCTTCACGTGGCGCTTGTTGTAGGCGATGCCAAGCGTACCCAGGCGAATGGCCGTGAACGAGCCGTCAAAATCCGGGAATGGATTGATGACGTTCTTCAGCTCGGGGGAATCGTATTTTTCCAGAATGCCCTCGGACTTCATGTTAAAGAAGTCCGGCACTTCGCTGGTCCAGATAATATCGGCCATGATCTTGCCCGACTGACGCTCGGTGGCAATTTTCGCCATGAGCTTGCCCGCGCCAGCAGACTGATAATCCATAGCGATATCGGGATATTTTTTTACAAAAGCCTCTTTGAGCGAACCAATAATAGATTCCTTCATGGAGGTGTAGACCACCAGTTTTTCGGCTGCAAAAGCCGAAAACGCCGAGCCCGCCAAGAAGACGGCAGCAATAAAGAGAATGCTGATTCGTTTCATCTGTCATTCGCTCCTTTTGAATGTTCGCTGAAAACCGATCACGTTCCGACCAATTCTTACATCCTGTCGGAATTTTTCTCAAAGGTAGCTAATGCAGGCGATGAAGACAATGCGTTTTTACCCTGCTGGCACTTCTGTCAGTCCAGTATCGGGCACGTCCCCCGCAAGACGGTTCCGAAACATCTCCATGCGTGGTAGCGTTCTGTATCCGCCGTCGCAGCAAGCGCCCGGCATGGGCCTGCGCAGGCCCCCACACAAACCAGGAGATTGTCATGACCACGGTTTTAGGAACACTGGACCATGTGCTTCTGATGGCCCCCGGCCCCAGTCCGGTTGCAGCCAACGTGCTTGAGGCCATGAGCCTGCCCACTCTCGGGCATCTTGACCCTGACTGCATCAAGGTTATGGACGCCCTGCAAGAGCAGCTTCGCGCTGTGTGCAAAACACGCAATGCCGTGACGTTCCCCATCTCGGGCACAGGTTCCGCAGGTATGGAAGCCTGCTTTGTCAACCTGGTGGAACACGGCGACAACGTGCTTATTGTCAACAACGGTCTGTTCTGCTCGCGTATGATTGAAGTGGCCTCACGCCTTGGCGCGCAGGTGGACACTGTGGAATGCCCATGGGGCGCGCCCATCTCTGTAGACGCGGTAAAAAAACAGCTGGCGCAGAAAAATTACAAGATTCTTGCCGTGGTGCATGCCGAAACATCCACCGGAGTGAATAATCCTGTGGCTGAACTCGGCGCGCTGGTCAAAGACAGCGATACGCTCTTTCTGGTGGACAGCGTGGCTGGGCTGGGCGGCGTGGACGTGCGCGTGGACGAATGGGGCATTGACGCTTTTTACAGCGGCTCGCAGAAATGCCTTTCCACTCCTCCCGGCCTTGCGCCCGCCTCGTTTTCGGAGGCAGCCATGGAGGCCATGGCACGCCGCAAAACAAAGATACCCAACTGGTATCTGGATGTGCCGCTCATCCGCAAATACTGGGAAGGCACGCCCCGTACCTACCACCATACTGCCCCCATCAATATGTACTATGGCCTGCATCAGGCCCTGGACAACCTGCTGGGTGAAGGCCTTGAGGCCTCGTTTGCGCGGCATCAGGCCATGCACGAAAGGCTCAAGCAGGGCATGGGCAAGCTTGGCTTCAAGCCCTATGTGACCGAAGGGGCCGCGCCCCAGGTCAACCTCTTTGTGCCGCCCGAAGGCGTGGACGCCAATGCCCTGCGCGCCAGCCTGCGCAAGGATCACAAGATTGAAGTGGCTGGCGGCCTTGGCGCCCTGGCTGGCAAGGTGCTGCGCGTTGGCGTCATGGGCGAAGGCGCGCGCGAAGAACCCATTGACCGCCTTGTGGCGGCAGTTGCCGCCTGCCTGTAGTATACTTTAACGTCCCTGCCCCCCGGCCCATGCCTGTGCCCCTCTTGCGTTCAGGTTGACAGCCGGGGGGGCAAAACGCGTACCGCGTCCTCCGTCACCCCAAAGCGACAGGCCTTGTTTCTGTGATGATTCCATACTCCGGGGCAGCGTTTGACTTTTTCGCGAGCAGCACCCTATATTGAATACGTTGGCTTCCTTTGGCGCAGGATACAAAGGTCGCTCTTGGTTCCGGTTTGTTCCCGACCGCAGCCATACCACCATGAATGGGGGCACTCACAACCTTTGGCAGCACTCCCACGCCAGGAAGACCGGGGAAACCGTCACATGAAGACACTTTGCCTCCGCCTTTCCCTGCTGATGCTCCTGATCTGCTGCCTTTTTGCGGCTCTGAGGCCAGTGCAGGCAGCCACTGATGATGGCACTGCGCAGGACGCGCCCTCAGCAGCCGTGCCAACCTCCCCATCGGCATCTCCATTCAACAGCCAAGCAGGCTTGCCGATCTACCCACCGGAAGAAGAGCACTCCTTTACAGCCCGCATTGACCAGAGCATAAACTGCTCAATTCAAAAAAGTCCCTTTAAGGTTGTTGGCGCCCTTATTGCCTTTTTCCTGGGCGTCATCATTTTTCTGCTCTACTGCCTGGGCTGCAAGTGCAGCCGCATCTGCCACATGGAAGCCCAGATGAACAAGGATGAACTGACCGGCCTGCCCAACATGGAAAAGTTCAAGGTGCTGTGCGACAGCCTCATAACCACCCAGGTCACCTCTGACTACATGCTGCTTTCCGGTGATATCTGCCAGTTCAAGACAATCAACGACCAGTTCGGTTTTGGCATGGGCGACAGCCTGTTGCAGGCCTATGCGGCAATTTTGCAGCGTAACATTCTGCCAGAAGAGTGCTGCGCCAGAATATCCTCTGATCTCTTTGTTATGCTCCTGCGATTTGACACATGGGAGCAGCTTTCGGGCAGAGTCCGCGAAATGGACAAGGAACTGGACGAGTGGCGGCGTAGTCAGGCGCTGCCCTACACAGTGCGCACTGTCTACGGAGCCTACCGTGTACCCAGGGAGCAGGAAAGGGACGTGCAGCTTATGCTGGATCTGGCCAACTATGCGCGGCTGGAAGCCAAACGTTCGTCTGGCATGCCCATGGTGCTCTACAACGAGCATATGCGGCAGGAAGCTTTGCTGAGCCATGAACTGAACGGCAAGCTGGAAGACGCCCTGACCAACGGCGAAATTCAGGTGTGGTATCAGGCCAAGGTGGACATGCGCACAGGAGCCATTACCGGCAGCGAGGCGCTGGTACGGTGGAATCATCCCTCATGGGGAATGATGCTGCCGGGCAGTTTTATCCCCATGTTTGAGCGCAACGGCCTTGTGATGTCCATTGATTTTTTTGTATTTGAGCAGGTCTGCCGCAACCTGCGCAGCTGGAAAACGCGCAACCTGCCGCTGCATACGGTTTCCTGCAATTTTTCTCGGCTGCATTTTGACCGCCCCCACTTTACCCAGCGGCTTGCGGACATTGCAGACCGCTATTCCGTGCCGCGACACCTGCTGGAAGTGGAAATTACCGAAAGCGCCATCATGAACAACCCTGAAGCTGTCTGGCTACAGATTGTTCAACTGAAGGAAATGGGCTTCAAAACGGCCATTGACGATTTTGGCGCGGGCTATTCATCCCTTGGCATTGTGCAGATGCTTGACGCAGACTGCCTCAAGATCGACCGCAGCTTCATCCAGCGCGACCTGCCGGGGCAGCGGGCGCAGATCGTGCTCGGCAATATCATCCGTCTGGCTTCGGATCTTGGCATGAATGTCATCAGCGAAGGTGTGGAAACAGCAGAACAGTCCGCCATTATCATGAAGCTGGGCTGCTACACGGCGCAGGGCTTTTTTTACGCCAAGCCGGAGCCTTCGCACGAATTTGAAGCAAGGCTCGCCATGCAGGGTCTGTAAGCCGCGCTGGCGCGCGGCTGCCAAACAGCACCACACCGCCCGAGTCTGAGAGTCCCTGGGGAAACTGTCAGCCTTCTGCCCTGTCCTTCATGCTTGCGCTGATCATATCCATAAATCTGCGCGTCTGCACATCCGCATCATACGAGCGCAGCACAGTCTGCCGCGCATTGCGCCGCACATGCCCCAGCTGCGGAGCCCGCGCCAGCACGTCAGCCAGTTTTTGCGCCATGTTTTCATGATCCCAGAAGTCGCACAAAAAGCCGTTTACGCCGTCCTGCACCACTTCGCGCACGGGCGGCGTGTCTGATGCCACGACCAGTGAGCCGCAAGCCATGGCCTCAAGCAAACCGGTGGAAAACACATGCGGCGCCGCCAGATACACATGCGCGGTCGAATGTTGCAGCATGGTCCGGTATTCCTTGAGCGACCGCGCGCCAAGCAGGTGCACACGCGCCCGGAAGCTCTGGTCAATGCCCAGAATATCCACCGCGCGGCGCATGGCCTTGCCTGTCTCGGAGCATTCGGCTGGCGTATCTGTGCCGCCATTCTGCTTGCGTCCGGTCTGGGCAATATCAAGCCAGGCCAGCACCACCAGACAGTTGGGGCGTAATTCGAGCAGGCGCGGCAGGCACTTGCGGAACTGGTCAAACCCGCGCGCGGGGTCGTGCATGGGGCCGCAAAAGGTCACCAGCTCATTGCTTGCGCATCCCCAGGAATCAGCAACGCCATCGCCTGCGGCATCGCCATCCTTTTTTTCCTCGCCGGGCAAAAAAAAGCGCGTGTTGATGCCGCTGGGCACAACCTTTATGTCGCGTTGCAGCGCGGAGGGGTACTGGGCGCGCTGCCAGAGGGAGGAGGTAACGGCAAGCTGGCATTCACCCAGCGCGTTGTATTCCCACAGATTGCAAACCCGCAGGGGGGCAAAATCCGCCGGGGGGCGAGGGTTGCCACGTGTAAAAAAGCAATGGCTCTCGCCGTTGTTGTAAAACCAGTCGCCCTGAGCCACATAAAAAGCTTTGGGGAAGATGTCGCGCACGTAAAAACTGCCGCCCATGCTTGCCGCAGCACAGACAATATCTGGGACAAAACCGTTTCTCCGCAGTGACAGCAGGGCGTTGCCCGCCCGCGCGCCACGCCGCAGGCGAGTTACGATTTCCTTTTCTGCCGGGTCGTCGCTTTCATAGGGCGCAGGCGGCGCCAGACGCAGCCGCCGCACACCGGGAATGGCAAGTTTTTGTCCGGTTTCTGCAAGAAACAGCACGGTATTGTTCTGGGATGCGCCAAAGGCCTGGGCAAGAGAACGGAAGCGGCCTGGAAAAACAGAATTCAAAAAAAGGATGCGCATTGTTAACCCCTGTACCGATTAGGCGCTGTTTGGCTGAGGATCGCCAAGCAAATGCTCCAAAAAAACCATACCCGACTCTGTTTCCAGAAATGACCGTAGTGAACCAACAACCGCAGCGTCATACTTGGGCGGAGTTTCGGACAGAATATTCAGGGCATCTCCCGTACTGTGCGCCTCACGGTAGGAGCGTGGCCTCATAAGTGCACAGAAGGTATTGGCAACCGCCAGGATACGGGCATTCAGGCAGATGGCCCCATCGTCGAGGGCCAGGGGGTAGCCGCTGCCGTCCAGGCGTTCGTACATCTGGGTGATGGCCTCCAGCACAGGCAGGCCAAAATCAATGTCTGCCAGGGCCTCGCGGGCAAATTCCACATGCTGTTGCAGCGATGCCCGTTCCTGCGCCGAGAGTGCGCCTGTCTTGGTGAGCAGATCCTTGGGAAGCTGGATCATGCCCACATGCGAGAGGTTGGCTGCCGTGCGCAGGGTGGCAAGGGTTTCCGCATCGTTGCGGCCAAGCCCGCAGGCCAGAGAAACCGCCAGCTGCGCGGTAAAGGCCGACTGCCCGCGCAGATAGGTATCCACGGCTTCAATGGCCTTGACGAAAGCATTGACGGTCTGGGCGACCATCTGCTGCGAACGCTGCTGCGCCACAGCAATATCCGTCATGTCGCTGTACACCGAGACCATGCCCGAGAGTCGCCCGTTTTCATCCCGAAACGGGGTGCAGGAGGTAAGATAATAGCGCAGCTTGCCATCCACCAGCAGGGCTTCGGCAAAGCTGAACGGTTCGCCTGCCCTGTGCACGGCCAGCGTGTGGGTTACAAGGCTGCGCGCAAGCTCCATATCCAGCTCGGAATACTTCAGCCCGCGCAGCTCTGTGGCTTTTTCCCTGCCGCACAAACGGGCAAAACTCTGGTTTGCGTAGTGGATGACGCCGTTCAGGTCGTTGAGCACAATGCCCGCCGACAGGGCGGAATTTACGCCGTCCATGATCTGCTTTTGCTGGTTGACCACCAGATAGAGCTTGTGCATCTGCTCCGCCACAGCGCGCTCGTTACGGCTTACAAGGCTCCACCACAGGGCGGCCAACAGGCCGCCAGCCAGCGCCGCCATGATCAGTGAAGCCACAACGACGTTCTGCTTTATGCCAGAAAATCTTTCATCAATGCGGCTCACGGGCAAGGTTTGCTCCACAAGCCAGGGCAGGTTGGGCACGGGCAGGGCAAGCCCGTATATCTCGCGCTCGCCTTCCGGCAGGCCGGGATCAATGCGTGTGCCGAGCGGCAGTTTTTCATCATGCAACGACCAGCCGGGCAAATCTGAAACGCCCGACACTTCGGTAGGCGCAATGCGTTGCAGCTTTTCACCAAAGGATTGGAGAATAAATGTATTGTACTGGCTGCCATTGCCCCCTTCGCCCGTGGCTGCGGCAGTTACAGGCAAGACACTGTAGGTGGCCAGCAGCAGGGAAACCACCCTGTCGCCGGTTGAATCCACATACAGGGGCGCAAAAATGGGGAAGGCCATATCCATGACAAGCCTGCCATTTTCACGCCGCACAGGCATAAGAACAGGCTGTTTGCTGTTCAGGGCCTGTTGCAAAAAGGGCCGCTGCTCTTCATCAGGCGGCAGCACACCCTCAGGGGCGAGGTACATCTGCATGTCTGTATTGACCAGGCTCGCGCCGCTAAAACTGTTTTTCTCCATGAACTCACTGAGATAGTTGACCATCAGCGGAAGACGCGGCGCAAATTTTTTCAGCGTATCCCCGTTGTTGGCAAAGCCCGCCGGGGGCATCATATCTGCTTCGACTCCGGCCTGACCTTGTCGGGCCATCTGCAGCATATCCGTGGCGGACACGCCCGCGCTGGCGACCTCTGCGGCGAACAGCCGCAGCATATCCTGCGTGACAAAAACATTTACCTGACCGGCAAGGGTGCCGGACCACACGGTGAGCAGGGCCACCTTGCCCGAGGCCTGGGAGTTCATGTCCTGCCCCATTTCGCGCAGCAGGTGGGCGCGCGAATCATGCAGGTACCAGCGTGCAAAAATAAAAATCAGGCAGAGCGCCAGCACAAACAGTGCCGACATGGTCAGCGCCGCCTTGCGGTTGCGCTGGGCTACGCCTGGGAGAGTCAGTTCTTGGGGTGCCATATATTTTCCTTCATCTGGCGGCGCGTCTCAATAAATCTGTACAGGAGCATCAACCCTTGAAAGGCTGGCTTACGGCAGGCTAAAGCCTGGTCTGCCCGCATTTTAGCTCTAGCGCTCGCGCAGGGCGTTCTGCTTGGCCTTGAGAATGGGCTTAAGCAGATAATCCAGCACGGTTTTTTTGCCGATCATAATGTCTGCCGTCACCACCATGCCCGGCATGATGGGCAGAGATTCGTTGTGGTAGACAATGGCGTTTTTCTGGGTGCGGATTTTTGCAAGATAAAAGTGCTCGCCCCTCTTGTCTTCGATGGTATCGGCGCTGATGGATTCAAGCTTGCCCTCAAGGCCGCCGTAAATGGAAAAATCATAGGCCGAAACCTTGACCATGACATGCTGCCCAGGACGCAGAAAGGCCACATCCTGTGGTTTGACCTTGGCCTCCACCACCAGAGTGTCGTCAAGCGGCACAAGGTCCATGATGGGTTCGCCGGGTTTGACCACGCCGCCCACGGTGGAAATGTATATCTGCTTGACCGTGCTGCGCACGGGAGCGCGCAGTTCTGTGCGGGTTACGCGGTCGCGCCCTGCCGAAAGATTTTCGCGCAGTGAATTAAGTTCCTGCCTGCGTTTGTTGATTTCGTCAGTAACAGCCGCGACCTGCTCTGCCCTGCGGGAGGCAATGCGCTGCTTGGATTCATCCGCTGCGGCCTTGGCCTTGGGTATTGTGGCGGCAAGGGAATCTATCTGGCCTTGCAATTCCACAACCTTTTGCTGCATGCCGAGGTATTCCAGCTTGGAAAAGTTGTTGCGCTGCACAAGGGCGTAAGCCGTGTTCTTTTGCTCAATGGAAAGCTCGAGGCTGCGGTCGAGCTGCACCTTGCGGGCAGTCAGCTCTTCCACATCATGCAGGCGCTGCACATACTGGGACTGTAGAACATCAATTTCCGCATTGAGCTGGTCGCGGCGGCTGTGCCAGGCATTTTCCTGATCCTGAATGATCTGGTGAATGCGTCCCAGCATGCCCGCCTCCACCCTGCGGCCAATGACCTTTTCTGCCCACATGTCAAAATTTTCTGGAAAAACAGGCGGATCGCCCCTGATTTCAGCTTCAAGGCGGATAATGGCGAGGCTGTTTTCCATGGCCTTGTTCACGGCGTCGCGGTAGGCGCTTTCGGCCATCTCATTGTCCAGTTGCGCCAGCACCGCCCCCTTGTCCACAATCTGCCCTTCGTGCACAAGCACTGCGCGCAGGATGCCGCCCTCGAGGTTCTGGATAGTCTGGGTGCGCTGCGAACCAACAACCGAACCTTCCGCATGAGTCACTTCATCCACGCTGGCAACAGCCGCCCAGATGATCAGGCACAAAAAAAACGCGCCGACGCTGATGGACAAGGCGCGAACGCCGAACCTGGGCCGCCGGGCAAGGGCCGCGTCCACCTCGTTGGCAAAAAGGATATCATCGGGCGTCAGGCCACGCAGGGGGGCGTCCATTGCTGCGAACAGGCCGGGATTGCCCTGCTGTTGGCCACCCATCATGCCACCGGCGCCCTGCTGGTCACCCTTGCCCAAAATTCTGTCTACAGTTTCACGCACTGACTGGCGCAGGCTTTTATCCGGGTGCTGTTCATGCTCCCCACCCAGCAGCAGCTGACGCAAAAAAAGCTCAATATTGCTCGGTTCTTTCTTTTTGGCGGCAGCGTCCAGCCCCAGAGGCTGCATGTCGCCGCCATTATGGCCCAGATCGGCAATCAGCGCGTCCAGATCGGGCAATTTGGCAGTTCCACTATTCGCCCCGGCCCCAGAAGAGGCGGCTACATCAGGATCAACAGATGTTTCCCGCACATTCTCGCTACCGGGCATGGCTGGCAGGGGCGCGTCAACATTGGGCCGTGAAAAATGCGAGCCAAAGGGCATGCCCGGCATAGCACCCGACTGCGGAAAGACCGAAGGCTCCACGCCAGGAGGCAAAAGCACATCAGGCTTTGACGTGCCGTCTTGCGCCCCTATTTTCTGTTCTGACCGATTTTCTGCGTCGGTCATATCCATAATTTTCTGTGGCAACTGCATGCCCCTTCTCCAAAAACCGCTGGGCGGTCATTTAAACAAAAAGCCAAGGCTCTTCAGCAAAACCGAATTTTCAGGCGTTGGCGGCATGGGCAAAGGTGTCCGCAGCTTTTTCCTGCGGGGCGGCCTGCTGCACATTGGTCACGTTCTTTTTCGAACGGTCGCGCAGGCTCTGCAACACGGCATCGCGGGGGCCGTCCAGCTTGACCTGTCCGCCTTCCATAACAATGAGCCGATCCACTATGCGCAGCATGGAGAGCCGGTGGGTCACAAGCACAAGTGTGCGCCCGCCAATGACCGATTGCAGCCTTTTTTGCAGCAGCATTTCTGAATCCGTATCCATATTGCTGGTGGGCTCGTCCAGAATGAGCACCTCAGGGTCGCGCACCAAAGCGCGCGCCAGAGCCACCGCCTGACGCTGCCCGCCAGAAAGCGCCTTGCCCTGCTCGCCCACCTGCGCGGCAAATCCAGCGGGATTATTGCGCAAAAAGTCTGTGACGCCAGCCAGGGAGGCGGCGCGCAGAATGAGGTGATCGTTGATGGTGGGATCCCCCAGGGCGATGTTTTCGCGAATGCTGCCGTAAAACAGCACCACATCCTGCGGCAGCACGCCCACGCGGCCGCGCAGCTCCATGCTGGGAATCTGCCTGATGTCCACATCGCCAAACTTCACCGCTCCTTCCTTGGGCTGATAGAGGCCGATAAGGAGCTTTGACAGCGTGCTTTTGCCAGATCCCATGGGCCCGATAATGCCCACGCGTTCACCCGGCTCAATACGTAGTGAAACATGCTCCAGAGCCAGCCGTTCCTGCCGGGGATAGGCAAAAGAAACCCCTTCCAACGTGAATGAAGGGCGCAGCATGCCAAAATCCATGCAGGTCTTTTCCGTCTGATTTTCGGAAGGCAGCATCATCAGCATGTCCAGCGCCTTGAGGGCCACATGCGAATTTTGCAGGCGGGTGAGCAGGGAGGCCATCTGGAGCAGCGGGGCCATGGTGCGCCCCACCAGGATATTGCAGCCGATAAGCGCGCCCATTGTCATGAGGCCATCAGATATGCGGTACACGCCCCACACCACCATGGCCACGGTAACCAGCTGGGTAATGAGCATGGAAGATGTGACCGCAAGGTTGTTATACTTGCGGGATTCGCTGTTGGAGCGGGCCGAAAGGCCTACCACAGATTCCCATAGCTTCTGCATACGGCTTTCGGCCATGCAGGATTTGAGCGTTTCCAGCCCGCCCACAATTTCCACCAGCAGGGCGTTTTTTTGCATGTTCTGCTTGTAGCTCGCTTCGGCGCTCATGCGCGAACGGTGCTGGAGCAGCAGACCAATGCCGATCATGATGGGCATGGCTCCAATGGACAGCAGCACCATAGGGCCACCAATGAAGGCCGTAAGCAGCAGAAAAATAACCAGAAAAGGCAGGTCGATGCAGGCAAGCAGGCTTGAGGAACTGAAAAATTCGCGCAGCTGCTCAAATTCGCGCAGGTTGTTGACCAGCGCGCCCGTGGATTCGGGCTTGGCGTCCAGCCGCATGGAAAGCACTTTTTCCACCAGCGAACTGGAAAGAACGATATCCGCATTGCGGCCAGCCACATCCACAAAATGGGTGCGCAGGGCCGAAAGCATAAAATTGAATAGATAGATGATGCAGATGCCGCTTGCCAGCACCCACAGTGTTTCTATGGCATTGTTGGGAACCACGCGGTCATAGACATTCATAACAAACAGCGGGCTGCCCACGGCAATGAGATTGATGACCACGCTGGCCAGGGCCACGTGCCTGTAGATGGGCGCGTAATAGCGCAGCACATCCCAGAACCAGCGCTTGCCGCGGGCAATGCTGAGGCGTTCGGAACGGTCATCCGGCGCAGCTTCCACTGCGGCAAAGAGCGCATAGCCGGAGTATTCGTCCGTCAAGGCCTCTACTGGCACCAACTGTGTGCTTTCACTGGTTTCCGGAAAAATCACCTCGGCCATGTCGCCGTCAAGGGCGGTGAGCACGCACGAACGGTCGTGGGAGAGCAACAGAATGCACGGCAGCACAAGGCCTGGAATATCTGCAATATCAGGACGATAAGCGATACGCCCGGCCAGCCCCGCCTTGCGGGCCGCCCGCAGGCAGGCCTGAGGCGTTACCTTGCTGCCCGAAAGCCCGGCCATAAGCACATGCGGCGACACTGCTCGCCCGCGCAAACGCAGCAAAACAGAAAGACTGCGCAACAAGCCGGGCATGAAGTCCACGTCTGAAGGCCGCAACGGCCCCATGCTCGGCGCAGTGCGCGGTGCCGGGGCAGAGCCGAGCCCTGCTGCGCCGGGGTCTTGCCCCGGTGTCGTGTCTGCTGTTTTTTGCGGAGCCCGGCTGCCGCCGGATTCCTGTTCAGGTGATGTGGGCCGTGCCTTTTCCTCTGAATCCGCGGAAATTGTATCCATGCATATTCCATTGATGCTGATGGGGATAAATCGGCATCAGCCTTTCGTTATCATCGCGCAGAGCGGCAAAGCCCTTCCCTTGAGAGGATTCACCCTACAGGCAAGAGTCACAAGGCGCGCCGCATGGCTCAGCTAATGATCCCGGCCAGGTAAAGAAGGGTTTGCGCCCTTAAAAAAGCGCCGCATGCCCCGGCTTAACCGGGGCATGCGGAAAGGATTATCAGTTGAACCAGCCAGGAGCGAACTCCTCGCGGGGATCTTCCGGTTCCTTGGGCGCGCTCTGCCCAAGTGGCCCGGTGTTGATGGACATTTCTGGCAGCATATTGCCCGTGAGCGCTGATAACCTGTACGCGCCCACAAGAATATTGCCCCGAGCTGTCTCTGCCTGGGTTGCAGAGTTGTACAGCTCACTTTCTGTATCCAGCACGTCCAGAATACTGCGTTTGCCAATCTGGAACTGTTCGATATAGGCAGTGCGCGTGTACTTGTTGTACTCTATGGCTTTGGAATAGTGGTTGTACTGTTCCTGGGCAGCAAGATAGTTGACCCAGGTGCTGTCCACATCAAGTTTGAGATCATCAATAAAATTGTACATTACCTGACGCGATTGGCGCATGCGGGCCGAGGCGGCGCGGCGCTCGGCCACGTCTGCCCCGCTGTTGAAGACATTCCAGCGCACTACGCCCATGACGTCAAAACTGTACACCCAGCGATCACTTGTGCCGCCAAGGTTGGTATAGTTGGGGCCTGCCTCGAGGTTGAGCGCGGGCGAAAAGGCCGAATCCGCCAGTTCACGCTCGGCGCGCGAGGCGCGGATATCCTGCAGATAGGCGGCAAGTTTGGGGTTGCTTTTTTTGGCCTTTTCCAGAACCGCCTGCGATGCGGTGTAAAGCTGGGGCGGCATGGTCACGGTCTGCAAACGGCTGGCCGCTGGCAAGCCGGTGAGCCGGGTATAGGTTTCCTCGGCCACAAGCAGGGATGCCTTGGCTTCAGAAAGGCTTGAAAGCGCCCGCTGCAAGCGCGACTGCGCCTGGGTTACGTCTGCGGCAGTGTCCGCGCCAAGGCTGGCGCGATCCTGGGCCTGCCCCACAAGAGATTTGTGGTGGGCCACGTTTTCTTCGGAAAGTTCGTAGATTTTTCTGCGGCGCAGTAAATCAATATGCGCGATAATCGCATCAAGAGAAAGCGACGTCGCCGTATCGAATACACGGTATTTTTGGGATTCGAGGGTAGATTTGGCAGTGCGAACGCGGGAACGGGTGGCAAAACCATCCCATATGGGTTGCACAAGCTGGGCGCTGTAGCCCACCTTGCCCCACATCTGCGAATCAAGGTTCTGGCTGCGGGTGCTTGAATCGCTCAAAACGCTGCCGCCAGCCTGCCCTGTAACGTCAACACGGGGGCCAAAACCAGCCTGAGCGCGCCTTACCTCATGATCCAGCACCTCACGGTTTTCGATCATGCCTCGCAGATTGTGGTGATTACGCAGCACTCCATAGATGGAGTCCTCGACCGAAAGAGGCTTCCCCGCAGGCGGGGGCGGGGGATAACCGGTTTCAGCCGCAGTGGCCGCCGTTGCCAAAAGCAGGGAAAAAAGTACTCCCCAGATAATCTGTTTCACAGTTGACTCCTCAGCTTGAAGAATGCACCGTCCGCATTCTCCCGCTTGTGGGCATATCGACCAGTATGGACCACATTACACAGATGGCAGAGTCCCTTCCCCACCCATATAACGACATGCCTTGTATTAGCTGTAACCACTTAGTCCCTGCCCTGCAAGATATTTAGATACCTTTCAAATGATCGGAAACAGCAAAAGGCCACTACACGAACTATATTTATCCACAAAAAATTTGTATAATAAATATTTAATTACTTTTAAAATACACCAAGGCACGCAGCAGTCATGCTGCCCTGCAACGGTGACGGCTCCGCGTCAGGCGCATGTACGATCTGACATTTGCATTTCTGTTACTTGCAGCCCGTAAACGGGCTTCCTGGGTACGGGAGACTCAGTTGATCCCCGAGTTTATCTCGATCCAGCTGTTTCTTTATGTAATCTTGTATCTTAGCCGTATTTTTGCCTACTGTATCTACATAAAAGCCACGGCACCAAAACTCACGGCTACGGTATTTAAATTTGAGATCGCCGAATTGCTCATAGAGCATCAAACTACTTTTACCTTTTAAGTACCCCATAAAACTCGATACGCTTATTTTCGGGGGTATCTCAAGCAGCATGCGGATATAGTCAGGGCAGCATTCTGCTTCTAGTATTTTTACATCTTTCCACTCACACAGCTTACGTAAAATATCCCCTACTGCCCGCCTTTTCTCACCATAGAACACTTGTCTACGATATTTGGGGGCAAAGACGATGTGATATTTACAGTTCCACTTTGTGTGAGCTAAACTTTTTGCGTCACCCATTGTGACCTCCTTTTGATTTGTTTCGTTTGCAGTTGCCAGACCGCAAGTCGTTGTAACAAATCAAAAGGAGTTTTGCTGACATGCTTAAAGCTTTAAGCTTCACGGAACCCCCCGCCTAGCGGGGGGTTTTCTACATACAAAAAAGGCCCCGAAAAAAATTCGAAGCCTTTGCAAAAAAAAACCTGTTCGCTTTTGCGCACCGAGCGCAGTCTTATTTACCGAACCAGCACTTGGGGTAGGTGCATGTATGGCATGCCAGGCAGTAGCCGCCCTCGCCCATGCGGGCCGCCTCGGCGCGGGTCAAGCCACGGCCTGCCAGCATGTGCGGCAACACCAGATCAAGGAAGGTTGTTTTAAAATACAGGGCGCAGGCGGGCACGCCCAGTACCTGCATATCCCCCTGCGGGCCGGGTATGCGGCCCATGAGACTCATGGTGCCGGGCAGGATGGGCACGCCGTGCAGCACGTCTGTCAGGCCAGCTTCCACAAGGGCCTGACGGGTCACGTCGTCCGGGTCAACGGAAAGCCCGCCCGTGGTGATCAGCAGGTCGGCCCCGGCCTCGCGCATGGCGGCCACGGAGGCCTGCATCATGGCTTTGTCGTCCGGTACGATGTCGGTGCGCACCACTGTGCAGTCCAGCATGCTGACCTTGGCGGTGATGACAGGAATGAACTTGTCTTCAATAATCCCCTGAAAAACTTCGGTTCCGGTCACAAGAATGCCCACGCGGGCCTTGCGCAGGGGCAATACGCGGAACAAAGGCCCGCCTTCCAGCGCCTCAAGCGCCTGACCAAGCCGCTCACGCGTGATATGGAGCGGGATGGCGCGGGTGCCGCAAAGCGGGCCGCCCTGCTTGACCAGGGTTCCATCCTGACGCGAGGCCACCATGACCTCGGGCACCAGATTGAACCGCGTCATGCGCTCCACATCCACACAGAAAAGCCCGTTACAGGCAGCCTTGAAATCTATCTTGCCTTCATGGGGCGGCAGTTCGTAGGTAACGCCTTCGCCAGCCATGCGGCGCGCAAAAATTTCCGCCACTTCATTTTCGTGCACCAGAGCACGAGGATCATCAGGGGATACCTGCACGCTGACCGGGGCGTCATCATCTGTAATGGCCACATGGAAGCGGCCCATCTGCTGCAAGCGGCAGATATCACCTACAGAAATACGCTGTCCGGCCTTGAATTCCGGCCCCTTGAACTGGCCGGGATCAATGCGGGTCATGTCGTGAGCCACGGTCTTGCCCACGGCTTCTTCCACAGGTACAACACGAACCCCCGTTGTGGCCTTGTGGTGTTCTGCGGCAAGGGCCTGACAATCTTCCTTAAGTTCCCGCCGCGCCAGCACATAGGGGGCCTCGCCCTGACAGCCACGGCATACGGGGCCGTCTTCCACCGGGTAGGCCTCGCCGCACACAGGGCAGCACAAAATGCGTGTCATGTGCTTGTGCCCCATAAACCGCCGCTTGACCGTGATGGGCTCCACCTTGCAGATGCTGTCGCCCGCAGCTTCAATTTCTGATTCCAGCAGGGCGATATCCTGATCTTTTTTGGCCTTTTCCTTAAAGAACCAGGCCTTGAGTTCGGGATAGGCGGCCATCTTCACCGGATCCAGGCTCACGCGCACACCCTCGCCCGTGTGCTTGTCAAACAGCGAAACTGCGTAGCGGCCCAGATTGTGAATCTTCATCCAGTTGTTGCCGATACTGCACAAGGTGAGCAACTGCACCGCGTCAGGCAGACACTTGCCCGATTCCACCACGGCCTCAAACAGTGTGCCCTCGGGCAGATGGCGCTTGGCAAGCTCCACCATATAACCGCCCACAAGCAGGCCCGGTGCGGCATAGCCGTGAAAATTCTCGGCAAGGCGATGAAATTCCTTAAACGTATAAGCCCCAATATCCATGTTTGCTCCAAATCACCGCAGCGGGCTGAACAAAGCCATTGCTCCGGCAGTGTTTTCACGCGCGTTTTCTCCGCTCGCCCGGGCAGACGCGCAGCCGCGCCGGGTAGCAAATATAGGTTGGCGGCAATTCAGATTCCGCCGGATAATCACGATTACTTATATGACCGTGAACTGGCAAAAAGAGACTAATGGGAAGCGCCCAGAATATCCAGCGCCCTTTGAAGGTCAGCGGGGCGGTTCAGATTGAAAAACGGACGGGCTTCTTCCGGGCCATAGGGCAAACGGCACTGCCGCTCGAGCGGCACGACCCTGTTGAGCCTGCCGCCGTGGAAGGCCAGCGAATCTTCAAACCATGGCAGCGCCGTTGTTTCGTATACGGCGGAAAGAGCCTCGGGTCTGCCGCTGACCACATCCATATAAAGCGTGGCAAGAGTGTCAGCCGGGGCGGCATCGCGGGCGGCAAGCAGTTTGCGCAAGGTGAGCGCATCCATAAAGGGCATGTCGCAAGAGAGCGCCAGCACGGCAGAAAATCCCTGCGCCTGCGCCGTGCGCAGGGCCGCAACCACCCCCGCTACGGGGCCGCAGTCGGTTTTTTCATCAAAAATACACTGATACCCGGCTCGGGGAAGCCCCGGCCTGCACGACACCCAGCACTGCGGCAGCAAGGCGGCCAGCAGCGTGTGCGTACGGGCCAGCAGATCGGGGCTGTCCGAGCCATAGACCCGCAGCAGCGCCTTGTCGCGGCCCATGCGCGAGGAAAGCCCCCCCGCCAGCACAACGCCTGCCACGCGGCCCCGCAATGTATCCATCATGCCTCCTGCCCGGCCAATTGTTCCGCCCTATGATGCTGCACGTTTGTGTTCTGCGTGCAAAGGGCAATGCGCTGCGGGGCTGAACGCTTTGGTCTTTTTGCACCCCGCAGGCCCCTGTGATAGGGTTTGGCGATGATGCACCAACAGCCCCCCGCACCGCAAGCCTGCATGAGCGAGTCGGAAATCATTGATTTCCGCTCTGCACCAGTGCAGCGCAAGGCCGTCAGCCTTGCCGCGCACTGCGCATCTGAAATGGAACTCATTGAAAAAACTTTTATCTTTGTGCGCGATAGCATTGCCCACTCGGTGGATTGCGGCGGCACTGCTGTTACGTGCAGCGCATCGGAAGTTCTGCATGTGGGGCAGGGGCTGTGTTATGCCAAGGCGCATCTTCTGGCGGCATTGCTGCGCGCCAACGGTATTGCCGCAGGATTCTGCTACCAGTTGCTGGGATTTGAAGACGAGCACGATCCCCACCGGGTGCTGCACGGCCTTAATGCCGTATGGATCAGCGAGCAGCAGGTCTGGCGGCGGTTGGACGCGAGGGGCAACAAGCCCGGCGTTGACGCGCAGTTTTTGCCAAACGGCCCGGAGCAACTGGCCTTTACTGTGCATCCGCAATGCGGCGAAGTGGACTACCCCCATATTTTTGCAGAGCCGGATCCCGGCGTGATTCTGGCCCTGCGCAGCCACTGCACTATGGCCCAACTGCTGCCCCGTCTGCCGCAACAGCTTGCCTGCTCTGTTTGACGCTCCACCGCCCCCCGCACATCCTGCGCCTCCTGCTTGCAGCTTCCCGGCCATCCATGTTCCATACTGCAACTACGTCAGCTGCTTGCGGCCAATCAGCCCCCGAGGCACGTTGTGCCGCAGGTCAGCATCTGCTATGCTCTGCCCCGCCGCAGGTCAAAGGCCTCGGCGCGAAAGCCTTCCCGGCAACGGCCCGCCATGCGGGCAACACAGCCGCAACGGAGAACGCATGGGGCAGGACATTTTCGACCTTATCATAGTACTTATACTGGTATTTTTTGGCACACGGGGCTTTATCCACGGTTTTGTGGGCGAAGTTGCCGGGCTTATTTCGCTGCTGGGCGGCTTCTGGGCCGCGCACCATTACCATCCGCTGCTTGCGCCGCGCCTCACGCTCATCACTGATCCCTCATGGCGCATCATTGCGGCATACGTGCTCATTTTTCTGGGCGTCATCATTTCGGTGGCCATTATTGCGCGCATCCTGCAAAAAATACTTTCCTTCTCCTTTGTGTCGTGGGCAGACAAACTGGCTGGCGGCATGCTCGGCCTTGCCAAGGGCGTTCTGCTCTGCTCGCTGGCCCTGCTGTTTCTACAAAAATTTTTCGCGGGCGCGCCCTTTATGCAGCATTCGCGCGCACTGCCCTACTTCAACGCGCTCATGACCCAGGTACACGGCTGGCTGCCGCCTGACCTCACCGCCCGCCTGGGCATTTAACTGCCAGAATTACCAAGGAAACACGCCATCATGGAAAAGACCGCCCTCGAAGAATTGCAGCTCATCATCGACAAACTCACCGCTCCCGACGGCTGCCCCTGGGATAAGGAACAGACCCCCGAAAGCCTTGCCGAATACGTCATTGAAGAGAGCCACGAGCTTGTGAGCGCCATCCGCTCCGGCAATGTGGCCGACATCCGCGAAGAACTGGGCGATGTGGCCTTTTTGCTGCTTTTTGTGGCGCGCCTGTATGAAAAGCAGGGGCAGTTCAACCTTGATGATGCCCTCAACAACAACAGGGCCAAGATGATCCGCCGCCACCCCCACGTGTTCAGCAACACGGTTTTTGACAGCCTTGAAGAACAGCTCAAGGCCTGGGAAAAAATCAAGCGCGCCGAGCATACTGATGACGAAGGCAAGCCCAAGGGCCTGTTTGACAGCCTGCCCGAGAGCCTGCCCCCCCTTGCCAAGGCCTACCGCATCAATTCCAAGGCGGCCCGCGTGGGCTTTACCTGGCAGGAAGATGAAGAGGTGGAACAACAGGTGGAAGCCGAATGGCTGGAATGGCTGGACGCCTCCGCTGGCGGCGATCAGGATGCCCAAAAACACGAACTGGGCGATTTGCTGTTCAGCATTGCAGAGCTTGGCCGCCGCAAGGGCATCAAGGCCAGCGAAGCTCTGGACTACGCCAACCGCCGCTTTCTCAAACGCTTTGCCCGCATGGAAGAAATCGCCCGCGAGCAGAACATTGATTTCTCTGCCCTGAGCCTTGATGAAAAGGACGAGCTGTGGAACACAGCCAAGGCCGAGGAAACCGCGGCAAAGGCCTGATGGTCGCAACCATGCGTGTCCAGCCATTGCGAAAAAACCAGAGGCGGCCCATGCCGCTGACCGCCGGGCTTGCGGCCCGATTGCCCCTGCTGGCCGTGCTTGTGGCGGCTCTGGTGGCCGGCTTGTGCCTCGCGGCCTGCACAAAGCACAACGGCACGGCAACGTCCCTGCGCCGCGAGCAACCAACAGGAAGCGCATCCCTGCTGCCGCGCGCCGATCCGGGGTATCTGCAATGGCTTGAGCGCCAGTCCATGCTCGGCTCCACACAGGAACTGACAGGGCAGGTTTCCGGCACGGATCTTATCTGGCGCAACAGCGCCTCGGCGCGGCGTGTGCCCCTGCTGCTTACCGCCGCGCCCAACTGGTTTGACGTGAACCCGCACAGCCTCGGCGCCGGGCAGCCAGCCCTGCGGGCGCTGGCCCAACCCGGCGTGGACGCCTTTTGGGCGCAGGCGGGCTTTGGCGGACTTTTTCTGGCGCCTTTGGGTGAAAAGGGCGACATCTGGAGCGCCCACGCGGCTTCCGCACTGCCTGATGCAGCTTCCGAGGCGGGCGACAATGTCACCGCCCTGCGGCCAGACCCATCACTCGGCACCGGCGAGGATTTTTCGCGTCTGACCGCAAAACTTGATCAGGCGCAGATGCAGATTGGCGGCGAACTCCCCCCCGCCGCCACGGGTCTGGGGCCGGATTTTATTCTTCAGGCACGGCGGGCCTCGCGCTTTGACGGCCTGTATGCCATGATGTCTGTGCCGCAGAAGAATTGGGATATTTTGCCAGCCACCGCTGGCGAATGGGACTGTCTGCCCCTGCGCCAGACCGCCGTGGCGGAATTGCGCAAACGGGGCGTTGTTCCTGATCAGTTACGGCGCGACACCCTTGACTGGGCAACGCCCGGCGGATGGGCCGTCACCGGCGAAGTACGCGGCGCGGATGGCCAGGTGCGGCGCTGGGTCTACCGCTACAGCGGCAATGCCCTGCGGCCCGTGCTCCTGTGGCAGGATCCTTCCGGTCAGGCCCGACGGGTATTTTCCGCCGCTGTTATCCAGCACACGGGTTTGCAGCAGCAAACACTTGCGGGCATCCGGCTGGAGGCCCTCATGGGGCTGGACGCGCAAGTCGAAGGCCAGGGCGGGGGCAGAACAGACCCTTCGGCTCTGGTTCCGGGGCTTGAAGCCCTGGAATCCCTGGCGGGCGAGGTGCACCGCTACGGCGGATGGGCGGTGCAGGACGATGTGCTGCCCCCATCGCTGACCAAGGCGGTGCTTGCCACAGCCGTAGATTTCAGCCGGGACAGCATTACCCCGGCGGCCGCAGGATACGCCTTGCTGAGCGGCGATGCCGCGCCCCTGGGCGCACTGCTCAAGGCCTCGCTCGCGGCGGGCGTTGACCACAGCCGCCTTGCGCGTGGACTGCGTGACAGGCAATATGTTGACTGGCGTCCCCTGCTGGATCTGCCGGACGGTCAGGCTCTTGTGCGCCGCGCGCAATCCCTTGCCAAGGGAGCACCAGAGGCCTCGGGCTTGCCCGTCACCCAGGCGGAACTGGCAGCTCGCGCCCTTGGGCTTGACGCTGCAAGCGCCGTGCGCCCCGACCACGCACAGGCCATGGAATCCGCCTGCCTGCTCCTGCTGGGCTGGCGCATTGGCTTGCCGGGTCTGACATTTTTAAGCCCGCAGGATATTACGGGTGCGCTGGGGCTGCCGCAGGGTTCGGGCAAGGGCGCGTCCAGCGCTGGCAGCGTGCCCCTGTGGGGGGTCACAAACCTGCCCGGCGGGCAAAGCCCCGCCCCATTGGCATTTGGCCCGCTGGACATGCAGTGGAGCAGGGAAACAAGTTTTGCCAGACAGATTGCCCGCCTGTTGCAGGCCAGACGCGCCACCGGGCTTGCCTCTGGCCGCCTTGTGCAGGTGGTAAACGGCCCCGCAGGCTGCGTGGCGACCCTGAGTTCCCTGCCGGGCGGCGGCTACTGGCTGCTGGCGGCAAATTTTTCTGAACGAAAACAGCACCTTGCCTGCCCTCTGCCCGCTGGCGCGCAAGGCCCCGCGCGTGATGTGCTGAGCGGCCAGAGCCTGCCCACGGGGCGCGCCGTAGAAATTGACCTCGATGCCCGCCAGGCGCGACATCTTCTGCTTGGCGAGCCGAAAACGCATGAAGGAGTGATGCCATGACCCAGAACAGCGCCCAGAATCCTGAAGACCAGGCTGCCTGTCAGTCTGGGGGCCAGCAGACCAGCGCGGAAGGGGCACACCCCCAGTCCGAAGTGCAAGCTGCCAAGGCAGTTTCCCAGCCATCTGCATCGGCTCCCGAACCTTCGGGCGCGGCACAGGCCGCTGCGAGCGCCGCATCGCAGGCCGAGGGCGCAACCCCCAAGGCTTCCCGTCCGGTGACGATCTCGGCCAAGGGATTCAGGGGAATGTTCGGCAACTCCGGCAAGGAAGGCAAACCCGCTGCCTCAGCAAAACCGGCAGAATCCGCTCCTCAGCCAGCAGCTCCCGGCTTTGCCGACAAGATTTTTGACGCAGCCAGCCTTGTTGGGCCGCTTGCGCTCCTGCTCATCATGCTGGCTCAGGCATGGCCCGCCTTTATGGGGCACAGCCTGTACTGTCCGCGTGAAGCCGCAGGCATATTGGCCTTTACCCAAACTGCGCAAAGCGGCATGTGGCTTGCCCCGGCTGGCGACGGTCTTTCGCAATGGCCCGTATTTTTCTGGTTTTTGCGCGGCATTGAAGCCCTGCTCACCAAGGCCGCGCCTCAGTTTGCCCATCTGCTCTTTCCCCTGGCCGCGATGGCCGGAACCTTGATCTGCCTTGTGGCTGTGTGGGTTCTGGGCCGAGTTGCCGGGTTGGACCGCCGGGCCGCGCTGGCTGGCGGTATGCTGCTGCTCTGCGCGCCCATTTTTGCGCCGCTCTCCACCTTTACAGGGCCGGAAGCTTTGGCCGCAGCAGTGACCCTGCTTTCCCTCGCCTGCCTTTGCCACGGCTGGCAGCAGCCGGGCACGACCATCACCCTGCCTCTGGGCTTTGCACTGGCGGCATTGGCTGGCCTGACAGGTGGCCTTTTTAATCTGTTGCTGCCAGTGCTTGCCAGCCTGGCCTTTCTGCTCTGGCGTTGCGGATTTCGCCGCGCGCAAAAGGCGGACGGCCTCGTGGGTTTTGTGCTCATGCTGGTCATGATCGGTTGCTGGCTTGCTGTTGTCATGCTCTGGCATCAGCCGGAAGGATACCTCAAGAATCTTGGCACCCAGCTTGTGACATGGCCCATCACCAAGGCCACTTGGTGGAAGCCCCTCGCCTTTGCTGCTCTGGGCCTGCTGCCCTGGCTGGCTGTCATCTGCGGTGTTTCCTGGGCGCGAGTGCTGCGCACCGCCCCTGCTGATCTTGCCGCCTCCCGCAAGGAAAAGGCCGGAATGGCCTTTTTGTGGATAGCCCTTGTGTTCGCCTGCCTGCTGAGTATTTTTGCCGCCGACATGGTGGGCGCTGCCGTATGCACAGCCAGCCTGGCGGCCCTCCTGCTGGGCAAGGCGCTGCTGCGCCTGCCCCCTGCCGGAGCCAAACTGTTCTACATCATCGCGGCCCTGTGCCTGCTGCACGCCAGTATGGCGCTGGTGGCAGCCGGTTTTGGCTACACGCTTGACTGGCTTGGCAAGTTCTTCCACTTTACGCTTACAGAAAGCCAGCGCACCGCCGTGCTTGGACTCAAGGCCCTGCCCGTGCTTGGCGGCATTGGCATTGTGGCGGCAGTACTGCTTGCCCGTCTTGTGCGCCGTGGCGCGCATGGCGGCACCAGCGGCTCGCTCGTGATGTGCGCGGTCATTGCGGTTATTCTGGCCCAGCCCGCATCGCTCATGCTCATGCCGCAGCTGGAAAAAACTCCCGAGGCTCAGGTAAAGAACCTGAGCGCCATCCTGACGCCCGCTCCAGTTGCCCCGGCGGTTCTGGCTCCTGAGGCGACTCCGGCCCCCGCGCCTGAAGCCCCCGCAGCAGCGCCTGCCGATACTCCCAAACTTGAACCCGCCGCCCCGGCAACCGCGCCTGAAACCGCACCCGCTGCTCCGGCTGAAAAACCCGCTCCAGTGCAGGAACCTGCAGCCCCCGCCGCTACACAGCCCGCGGAAGCGTCTGCTCCCCAAACTGCGGCACCTACGGGCCCAACAACTCCGGCTGAAACCCCGGCAGCAGCGCCTGCGCCGACGCCTGCCGACGCAGCCAAGGAACTCGCCAAGGAAGTTGTCAAGGAAGTCGCCCCCGCTGCACCTTCAGAGCAGGCCCCTGCGGCGCAACCAGAGCAACCCAAGGAAGCGCCTAAGGCTCCTGCAAACTAGCTTCAAATACATCAGCCCGGCACAGACCGCGCTCACAATACCAAGGCCCCTCTCACGAGGGGCCTTTTCTATGGCATTGAGATTCAGAACGCTCCCTGCGGGGAGGCCACACACCAGCGGCCGTCTTATGGTGCAGAACATTTGGGCATCGCCTTTGCCTTCGTTTGCAGACAATGGGCGCTGCTGACCAACTCCAGCAAAAAAAAGGCCCCGGGATAACCGGAGCCTTTCATCAATCTTTTTTGTGCCCGTGCTGCGGGCATGGCGCTGAATACCCTATTTGTTTATGGGCGGCACATCGCCACCAGCTTTAAGCATGGTGCCAAGGTGACGCCGGGCAAGGGCAAGCTCGCCTTCTGAAACTTCGGGCATGTCCTTGGAGCGCGCGCCGCTCATGTCGTTGCCTTCTTCCACAATGGAAAGAGCGGCGGCCATGCGGCCCATGACGCAGAAAAAGCGCACTGGATTCCAGTTATGCGCCTGCACCCAGGCAGCGGCGTTGGGCGAATAGAGAAAATCCGCCTTGTTGTTGCGCATGATGGGGTGGGCTTCTTCATTGTTGCCCTTGGCCCATGCCCGGAACTGCGGCAGAAGTTCAAGAAAGTCCAGCAGTTCCTTGTCCGTCACCGGGGGCTGTTTTTCATACACATTAACGATTGGGCTTGGGGCTGGCTGCTCCGCCTTTTTCTTGGCGGCAGGAGCCTGTGCGGCCTCGGCCATGCCGGGGGCAACAACCACCAGCGGCAGGGCCAGCACCAATGCCGCAAAAACACCGCAGAGAGATGAAATTTTATTCATTCAATACCGAACCGCGCTAAATTTCGAGAGTCTGTCCATATTATGGTAAGACTCCACATATCGCAGGGTGCCGGTTTTGCCGCGCAAAACCAGCGAATGGGTAACGGCGTACTTGGCACTGTAGCGCACGCCCCTCAAAAAATCACCGCCGGAAATACCCGTGGCGGCAAAGAAGCAGTCATCGCTGCGCACCAGATCATGCACCGTGAGCACTTCGCGCGCGTCAATGCCCGCCTCGGTGATAGCTTCTTTTTCCACATACGACTGGGGATCCAGACGGGCCAGAATCTGCCCGCCCATGCCCTTGATGGCGCAGGCAGACAACACGCCTTCGGGGGTGCCGCCCGTTCCCATCATGATATCAACCTCGGAACGGGGATCAACGGCCATGAGCGCGCCGGCCACGTCGCCGTCGGTTTGCAGCTGAATGCGCGCGCCAGCCTGGCGGATTTCCGTAATAAGCTTTTCATGCCGGGGCTTGTCGAGCACAAAGACCACAAGGTCCTGCACGCTCTTGCCCATGGCCTTGGCCACGTTGGCAAGATTGACCTTTACCGGCGCATCGAGATCAACCACGTTGCGGGCCTCGCGGGGCACCACCAGCTTCTGCATGTAGTAGCTGGGGCCGGGGTTGAACATGCTGCCGCTGGGGGCTACGCCCACCACCGAAATGGCGTTGGGGCGGCCATAGGCCAGCAGATTGGTGCCTTCCACAGGATCAACGGCCACGTCCAGGCTGGGGCCGCAGCCCTTGCCGACCTTTTCGCCGTTAAAGAGCATGGGGGCATTGTCTTTTTCGCCCTCGCCGATAATGACCAGGCCATCAATACTGAGGGTGGCGAAGCTGACGCGCATGGCGTCAACGGCGGCGCCGTCACCGGCTTCCTTGTCTCCCCGACCGAGCCAGCGGGCCGATGCAAGGGCCGCAGCCTCGGTAATGCGAACAATGTCCAGAGCCAGATTTTTCTCCGGTGCTTCCGCCATGATATCCTCCACTCAGATCAGCGTTGTGCAACACATTGCTCTTACCCCAGTGCGTTGCGGGCTTCAAGGAAAAACCCCCGCCCTTGGGGGCGGGCCATGCGGCAACCCTTGCGCCGCACAGCCCTTTTCCATACTTCTTTTTATGCAGCCTAGTTATTGGGCAGGCTGAAACGCCCGGCAACGGGCGTCTGCCAGCCGCCGCCAAAGGGCATGCGGCTCATGTAAAGCGACAACGGCTCCTGGCGGCGCTTGAATTCAGCCCTGAACAGCTTGTCGCGCACTTCCATGCGCGCTGCCGAAAGCGGGCCGGATTCGGCCTCCGCAGGCTGCAACAGATCTTCAAGAATCGGATCCAGATCCTCATAGGGCAACAGGCTGTCCGAATCTTTCTGACCGGGGCGCAGCTCCGCAGAAGGAGCCTTGGTGAAAATTTCATCGGGGATGATCTCTGCCCCGCGATGGGCGTTGTACCAGCGGCCAACAGCGTACACCTGGGTCTTGCTCAGATCGCCGATAACGGCCAGCGCGCCCACGGAATCACCGTACAGGGTGCAGTAGCCCATGGCCCCCTCGCTCTTGTTGCCCGTATTGAGCACCAAGGCATTGGCCCTGTTGGCCAGCGAGGTGATAAGCGTGCCGCGTATGCGGGCCTGCACGTTTTCAAAGGTCACGTCGCCGGGCTTTTCTTCAAAAAGGTCAAGGCCGGGCTTGAGGGCGATGGCAAAAGCATCCATAAGCGGGCCAATGGGCAGGGTCACGGTGGTGATGCCCAGATTCTCCGCCAGCTTGGCTGCGTCCGTCAGCGACCCCTCGCTACTGTGGGGCGAGGGCAAAAGCACCCCAGTGACGTTTTCCGCCCCAAGGGCCTCCACCGCCACGCTGCACACCAGTGCGGAATCCATGCCGCCGGAAATGGCTACGATACCCTTCTCCACCCCGCACTTGCGCACAAAGTCCCGTGTGCCGAGCACAAGAGCGCGCCAGTAATCTTCTTCAACGCAGGCGGCCAGCGGTTCCGGGGTTTTAACAGCGCCCTGCCCGCGCGCGGTGTCCACCACGAGTACGTCTTCCTCAAAGGCCTTGCCCCGGGCAAGCAGCTGCCCTGTGGGATCAAAAACCAGACTCTGCCCGTTGTACACGCGGCTGTCGTTGCCGCCCACCATATTCACCGAAAACATATGCACATGATGCCGGGCCGCCACGTGCGAAAGCAGGTGTTCGTCCGTTTCCTGCGCGCCCACGCTGAAGGGCGCCGCCGCCATGTGCACAAGCGCGTCCACGCCGCGCTGCACAAGTTCCATCAACGGATTATGACCACTGGCGTAGCGGGTTTTCCAGAACGAAGCGTCCTCGCTCTGCGCATCCTCGCAGAGCACAACGCCGATGCGCCAGCCGCCCATGGTGACAATACCGCACGAAATGCCACGGTCAAAATAGCGGGCGTCCTCGCCTGTGGATTCGGCCACGCTGTTCTGGCCCTGATTTTGGTACACCTTGCGCGAAACAACCTGCCAGCCGCCCTTTTCAACCAACACTGCCGCGTTGGAAAGCAGGCCCGAGGCATACACGCTGGGCACAGGCGCACCCACCAGCACGGAAGGGCCATCCTTGAGTTCGGCGGCCATGATATCCAGAGCCTTGAGGCAACCCGCCGCAAAACCCTGAGCGCAGAGGTAGTGGCCGGGGGCCACGCCGCAAAGCGCCAGCTCCGGCGTCACGCACAGGTTTGCTCCTGCGGCTCCTGCCTGACGGGCGGTGCTGATGATACGTTCCAGATTTCCGGCCACGTCGCCGGTAACGGTATTGCACTGCAATAGGGCGATTTTCATGCCAATGCCTCCCCCAGGTTACAAGTAGTTGTGTAAGGGGCCGCCCGGCGCTGCCAGGGCTTCCACCTTGCGTATGACCGCCGGTTCCTCTTCCAGTGGGGGGGCATGGAAGGGCTTCAGGCGTGCGTCGATGACCAGCGGCGCTTCGCACGACCAGTGCCTGGCCCGTGTGGCGGCATGAGCGCCATACACGTCTGTGGCCGGGTCTGACCGGGTAAAGGCCACCCACAAAAAATTATCCAGATTCGCGGCGCAAAAGTCCGCATCGTCCGCAACTATCACAAGCGGGAAGGTCTCGCGCCCCGGCCACTGGGCCAGAGCCTGCGCAAGCGCTTCCATCTGTGG
This sequence comes from Desulfovibrio sp., assembly GCF_019422935.1. Taxonomy (NCBI): domain Bacteria; kingdom Pseudomonadati; phylum Thermodesulfobacteriota; class Desulfovibrionia; order Desulfovibrionales; family Desulfovibrionaceae; genus Desulfovibrio; species Desulfovibrio sp. The sequence continues at coordinate 270,202 of NZ_JAHZCJ010000003.1, forward strand.
GTCGGGCTGGCTGCGACCATTGGCATGCCTCGGCCCGCCAATGGCAACAAGGCCGGGGCCGCACATGCGCACCGGGCCAAAACCATCCGGCAGGGTCGGCAGGTCTGCGGCGGTGCCGGAAAGTTCGCAGCCAAGCTCCCGCCGTTTTTTACCGGCAGAGGCCCACACAAGCTTGGAGCCTTCGTTAAGGGCGCTGCCCGTGTAGTCCAGTGTATCATTGGTACTGCGGGTGATGAAGTGCAGATCGCGCGAAAAATCAACCCGCTCCAGCAAATGCCGCAAAAAGGCGGGCACATCGTGGGCGGTGAGGCCCGGCGCGTCTTCATGCGCCACAAGAAAAACATACTTTGCCAGGGCCGTCTGGGTGGTTCCAAGCAGATGCAGGCCCGCAGTGATCAGCTCGCGCGGGCGGCGCTCGTCTTCATAGGGCGTATAGCGTTCACTGCCCACGGCCAGCAGCAACGGATGCACCCCGGCTGCGTCCACGGCATGCACATCGCACACTCCCTGAAAAACCTGCGGCACCAGCGGCCCGGTGAGTTCGTGGATAAAGTCGCCAAAGACCGTATCCTCCTGCGGCGGGCGGCCCACGGCGGTAAAGGGCCAGATGGCTCCTTTGCGGTGGTAGACGGCGTCCACCTTGAGCACAGGAAAGTCATGCGCGAGGCTGTAATAGCCCACATGGTCGCCAAAAGGCCCTTCAGGCTTGCACTTGGGCAGCATGTGCCCGCTGATGCAAAAATCCGCTTGCGCGAGCACCGGCAGGGGCAGACCCGGCACTGCGGCCATCTCTGTGCGCCTGCCGCCGAGCAATCCGGCAAAGCGCAATTCAGAAAGTCCTTCGGGCAGGGGCATGACCGCAGCCACGGTGAGGCTGGGCGGCCCACCCACATAAATATGCACGGGCAGAGGTTTGCCCATTTCCAGCGCGCGGGCGTGGTGCGCCCCTATGCCCCGGTGAATCTGATAATGCAGGCCTACTTCATCCGGCGCGTATTCGTTGCCGCCAAGCTGCACTCGGTACATGCCGAGGTTGGAGGCGTCCGCGCCAGGCTTGGCGGGGTCTTCGCTGTACACCAGCGGCAGGGTAATAAAGGGGCCGCCGTCCATGGGCCAGCAAACAAGCTGGGGCAGGTCGGCCAGTTTGCACTGGCATTCCAGCACCGGGGCCGCTGCCGCAGCCTGTTCTGCGCGCACCCGGCTCACGCTCGGCAGCATGTTCAGCAGACCGGGCACGGCCTTGAGCGACTGCAAGGGGTGCTTCATGGCTGCTGCGGGGTCGGCCTTGGCGGTCAGCACAGCCTCCACCGCAGGCAGGCTGCGGCGAAAAATAAAATGCAGGCGCTCACGCGTGCCAAAAAGATTGGAGAGCATGGGAAAGGGCGTGCCCTTGACCCGCGTAAACAGCAGGGCCGGAGCCTTGGCGCGAAAGGCGCGCCGCTGGATGGCGGCCAGTTCCAGATGCGGATCGACTTCGGCGTCAATGCGCACCAGATGGCCATTGGCCTCAAGGTCGGCCACGCATTCCTGAAGATTGCGATAACTCATGAATGCGTCCCTTCCCCGCAGGCTCCGGCTGCTCCGGCAACTGCGTCAAATGATGGCTGTATGCCGGCAAGCGTTCGCTCGCCAGCCAGCATGGCCCTGAAATCTGCCAGGATCTGCGCATGGTCAAACACCAGCGGCTGCGGCAAGGCATCCAGAGGATAATACGCCGCATGGGCCGCATCATCCCCGGCGCACAAGGCTTCGGGATTGCGCGGCCTGCCTGTGAAAGCCACGGTCAGCGTGTGCTGGCGAGGGTCACGGTCAGGCCTGGAATACACGCCCAAAAGCCCGGTCAATTCCACATCCAGCCCGGTTTCTTCTCGCATTTCGCGCACTGCGGCGGTTTCCGCGCATTCGCCTTCTTCAATAAAACCGCCCGGCAGGGCATAGCCCACGGGTTCGTTGGCGCGGCTGATGATGACCACCCCGCGATCAGGCGAATAGATAACCACGTCCGCCGTGGGCGTGGGGTTTTTATAGCTGGAATACGACTTGCCGCAATGCGGGCAGACAACCTGGCGTTTCATGCGTTCTCCGTATGGTTCGCGCCATTACGCGCAACTGAGGCATACTAAGCCAGCATGCCCCGCGCCGCAAGCGCCGGGAGCAAATGCCGCTGTGCAGCCATTTGCTGTCATTCGCGGCGATTGACAAAAAAGTATGGAAGCCATACCAAAACGACATGAAAAATGACTGCCATAAAAAAACCACCGTTGAACTGCGCATCCAGAAATCCATGATCAAAACTCTTGGGCATGCAGCCGCCCATGCCACGCGCAGTGCGCCGGTCAGCATCTCGCTGCTGGGCATAGTGACCCGGTTTTATGAGCTTGAGCGCCAGTGCAGCAAATTTGGCACAGATGTGGACATCCATCTGGCGGAAATTCACACAATTATGGCCATCCACAACAATGAAGGCATCCATGTGGGTGGACTGGCCGAGCAACTGGGCGTTACCAAGGGCAGCGTTTCTGAGCTGTTGCGCAGGCTGGAGCGCAAGGGCCTGGCCTACAAGGCCAAAGATCCGCTTAAAATGACCCGTCTGAATGTATTTTTGACGGAAAAGGGCAAGGCAGCACATAAACAGCACATGGATTTTCATTCTCAGCTTGATTGCATGGTGGACGATGCCATGGGAACACGCAAGCAGGATGAAGTCGCTGATATTGCTGATTTTCTTGAAAAACTCCTTGCGAGGCTGAACACGGTGGAGGTCAAGTAGGCTTTTTCTGGTCATTAATGTTCGGCATCCATACATTATCCAGATCGACGGAATTTTGGTCACATGCGAGGCACTATGAACACTGACAAGGGTACTGCTTTTAATGGTCTAGTTTCTGGACAGAGCTACGATATTTTTGCCCGGCTGGTCGGGCTGGATGCTTCTTTTTATGCGGCGGCGGTCAAGGGTTTGGCGCTTGGCCCGGAAATGTCGGCTCTGGATCTTGGCTGCGGCACAGGTTCCCTGACTTTTGCGCTTGCCGCGCAATCCTCGCCCCAATGCCGCATCCATGGCCTTGACCTTGCCGAAAACCAGATCGCCCGCGCACAATATCGCCAGAAAGATTATCCCAACAACATTCATTTCAGCGTAGCGTCCATGGACGAAGCGTGCTTTCCTGACGGCACGTTCAGTATCATCATGACCGCCATGGCGCTGCATGAGGCAAATCCCCTAGCGCGGCGCACCGCCATTGCCAATGCCGCGCGAATGCTTGCCCCTGATGGCATTTTTCTGCTGGTGGATATTGCCCGCCCACGGCTGCGGGGCCTGGGCCTCTTGCTCTATCCCTTTGTCATGACTTCGGCAAAACATAAGGATGGCCTGACTGAAGCTTATGCTGAAATCTGCGCCGCGCACGGCCTGTCCCGGCGTGAAGACGGATATTTAAATTCTCTGGTGCGCAGGCAGGTTTTTGTAAAAAACGCGGCCTCCGCCGCATAGCCCGTCAGGAAGTCACTCCAGCGTAAAACCCGCGGCTTCAAGGGCTGCGGCACTCACAGCACCGGCCCGCACTATCCGCAGCCGCACTGCCCCGCCATCCTCGCCGCTCAGCGGCTCCACCACGGTTGACGGCAAGCCGCCAGCGGGCAGCGGCCCACCAAGAGCCAATGGCAGGAAAAGTTCTGCCTTTGCAGCCTGTGCCGTGCATCCGGCAAGGCACGGCATGCTCTGCGCCATGCGGCGCAAGGCTTCCAGCAAGGCAGGATCAAGCTCTTGCGGGGTGCACACTGGCGCACCGCCGCTGAGGTTGGCGCTGCTTGCCGTAAGCGCGCCGCCTGCCTGCTCCGCCAGCTGCGCAGCCAGTGGATGGGGCGTCACGCGCACCGCCGCAAGCCCTTGCCCGTTGACCAGTGCCGGGGGCAGACAGGAGCGCGCGGGCAGCAAAACCGTGAGCGGGCCGGGCCAGAAGGCCAAAAGCCCCTTGGGCATGGCGGCCAGTTCCGCCACGGCGTCCACCTGCGCCGCATGCGCCGCCAGCAAGGGCAAGGGTTTGTGGACGGGCCGCTGCTTCAACTGATACACCCTTGCCACGGCTTCCGCGTTGGCGGCAAGGCAGCCCAGCCCGTAAAACGTCTCCGTAGGAAACACGAGCGCGCCGCCGTTACGCAAAAAACGCGCCGCAGCCGCAAGCTCCATCCCGGCATCCGGGCTGGGACAGCGTTCAGACGCGCCATCCGCCATATTTAACGAAGCATGAGAAGACATGACTGGCAAACCCTTGAAATACATAAGTGTGGGCAAACTGAAAACGCCGTTCTGGAAGGATGCCGCAGCCCACTACACCACGCGCATCACCCGCTGGCGCAAGCTGGACATAACCGAAGTGCGCGACGGCGATTCCGCCCTGCCGCAGGATCAGCGCAACGCCCTTGAAGGACGCCGCATCATTGAGGCCCTCGACCCGCAGGACATAGCGCTCGTTCTTGACGAACGCGGCCAGCACCTCACCTCGCCCCAGCTGGCTGACCTGCTGCGCCAGATGGATCACGATGCCCGAGGCAGAGCCTGCTTTATCGTGGGCGGCGCATGGGGGCTGGATGAAGCCGTGCGCCAACGCGCCAGCCGATGCATCAGCCTTTCGCACATGACCCTGCCGCACGAGCTGGCCCGAGTAGTGCTGCTTGAGCAGCTTTATCGGGCGGAATGCATTTTGCGCAAGGTTCCGTACCACCACTAGGCAATACGCATGCGGCGGCCCGCAAGCGCAACCGCCTACAACACTTCGTAAATCCTGGCGAACACGTTGTCGTACACCAGCTTGAAATAAGGCGAGACGCGCGGATCCTGCGGGTCGCCCACCAAAAGCTGCACCATCAGCGAATTGTACAAGCCCGCATCCATGGCAAGTTTTTCGTCCGTTACGCGGTTGAAAAGAAAGTTGATGTTGCGGCGCTTGGAAAGAAATTCGTGCTGCTCCTCGGGCGTTGCCGAAGGATGCGCGTCAAACCAGTCCTGAATATAGTTGCGGCGCGTCACGCCGGTCTCTTCAAACACGCTGATGGATGATGCATAGATGGCGCTGCTGTTGCCCTCAAGCCGCACTTCGCCCGAATCAAGCTTGTAGGCAAGGGCCTGCGGCACGATGGAAAGCGCCCCGCCTTCGCCCGCACGGGTAACAAAATTCCAGTTGCCGAAGTTGCTTATCCAGAAGCCAAGCCGCAGCATTTCAAAGCTCACCACCACATAGAGCCGCCCCTTGTTTTCAATGAGCGGGGTTTCGGGCGAGCGCAGCCTGTCCATGAGGGCCTGCGCGCCTTCCCCGTCCAAACCTTCAAACACATTGCCCGGCTCGTTGCCGCACTGGGCCGTATAGCGGATGATCTGGCGCGCAAAGCGCGGATTGTCTGTGGCAAAAACCGCTGCGGGCAGATAGAGGGACGGCCCCGCATGCTGCGCGCCATCAGCAATGGTCTGCCGCTGGGCAAAATGGTTGGCGGCATAGCCCCAGTCCCACCACAGCCAGAGCATGGCGTCGGGCGGGGTCATGGCCTTGGCGCGCGAGAGGGCTTCTGCATGGCGCCGGTTGATGATTGGCCCCTGCGACATGGCCGGGATCATATCTGCAAAGGGCGCTACCAGCAGGGCCAGCAACACGCCGCTGGTCAGAATGCCCGCCACTGCGCCGCGCAGATCCACGCGCAACAGCCTTTGCAACAGCCAGTAAAAGGGCAAGGTGAGCCCAATGGCCATGATGGGCGCGCCAAACATGACCATGCGCCCTCCCATCTTGACGCTCAGGATACCCAGCCCTGCCAGCGGCAGCAAAAAGAGCGCGCCCGGACGGCGTATGACCACCAGGGCAAAACCCAGCAGGCCAAGCACCGCCGCTTCCATCCAGGGATGGAAGTAGGGGAAAATCTCAATGATGCCCAGGTCCTGCACTTCAATGATGGACTGCGCCACCGAGGGATATTCCAGCGAAAGCCCGCCGCCAGTGCTTTTCACATCGCCCGTGTGTTTCACATAGGCATTGATGTGGTTCACAATGGACGTAAGAATTTCGCCCTGAAGCATCAAAAAGCCAACGCCCGCCAGCAGAAGGGCCAGCAGCCAGGGGCGGCACAGCAGGCGGCGCAGGCGGTAGCCTGTCTTCGTGCCCGCAGCCAGCAGCAGCAAGCTGAAACTGAGACCCCACGGCCCCGCCAGCGTAGGCAAGGCGTAGGCCATGCTGCCCAGAAGCAGCAGAGCGCGCCGCCCGCGCGGGGCCATCACCATACTCATAAAGGCCAGCAAGGCCACATTGTAGCGGATCAGATACGGAAAAACAGAATGCCATTCCTGCGTCCACCATGAGATGACGCCGGAACAGCCAAGCAAGACAACCCACTGCCAGCGCAGGGGATTACCCATGTGCTCCGCCTGTTTGAGGCGCGGCGTCCAGTGCCCCTCGGGCTGATTGCGGGAAAAAAGGCGGCGCAGGTTCATCACGCCGGAAGTCATGGAAAGACGGCGCAGCACCATACCCGGCAGCAGCATATAGCGCATGGCCCAACTGGCCGGGGCAAGGGTCATGAGCAGGGGGAAGAACAGGGTTACGAGGTCGGTATCGTAAAATCCCAGCAGGGTGCGGGCCAGAAAGCCCGGCGCAATGGACGTGAGTATGCCTGCGGCAACGCCCGCTTCAATGCTGCCCAGCGCCCACACCCAGGCAAAGGCGATAACAGCCACAAAGCTTGCCAGCAAGGCAGGGAACCAGAAGGCCACGGCAGCGGGGGAAGTGCCCACGAGGTCGGACATGGCCTTGAGCATCACAGCCATGGGATGCCCGACGGCAAGGCCGAAATCTTCCGCCCCGGCCACCCATGTATAGGCATCGTGCGTGGCCAGAAGCCACTCGTTGCCCAAGCGATATTCCGGATTTTGCCAGCAGGGCCATTCCAGCATGCGCAGGGCAAAGGCAAGGGCAAGTGTCACAAGCCCCCAGAACAGCCCCCGCGCCCAATACCGCGCAGAAGGCAGCGAACGTTTGCCGTTGTGCAGCCCTGCGCCGCCAGTGGGCAACAGCGCCCCGCCGTGGGCGGCTTGTGGGGCGGCGGGCTGCTCCTCACAGGCGGATTCCGCAGCAGGCAGCGTTTCCGATTCGGGTTGCGGCTGCCCGGTGCGCCGGATTTCGTCTGCATCGTTTCCGGCAGGCGCGGCGCTGGCAGAGGCATGGGCTGCGGGGTGCATGGCGTTCTCCGTAAGAATCATGGTCCTGTTCATACAGGCATGCAGATGACGACAAAAAACTGTGCGGCGGTTCCTGGGCAATTAACGCGCAGAACAACCCCCTGCGCGGTTCGCCACAGAGCTTTCGGCAGGATTTGCGGGCAAATCCTTGTCAGAACATTCAGGTATACGCGCTCTAGCCAGCCTGGTGCGTTGCGGCATCATAGGTCAGCCGCTCGGCACCTGCGCTGGGGGCAAGCGCCCAGAACCATCGCCCGTGCCCGCCTACAACATAGGAGTGCTGCTCCACCAGACGCCAGGGCGCTGGCAGCTCGCTGGGGGCTGGCTCAAGCGCCAGCACGACCAGAACGCCGTTATCGTGCAGTCTGGGGCTGGCGAGGTCAAGCAGTTGCCGCCAAGGCATGAAGGCGCGGCTCAGGATGCAGTCCGCCTTGTAATACTGCCCCTGAAAAAAATGCTCCACCGGCCCTCTGAATACGTGGGTGGAGGGCAACTGAAGGCGGGAAAGTACACTGGAGATGAACAGGGCGCGCTTTTCGCGCACTTCTATCATATAGTATGCGCCGCGCGTCCAGGCCATACGCAGGGGAATGCCCGGCAGACCAGCGCCCGCGCCAAGATCCCAGCACAGGGGAGCTTCGGGCAGATTGAGCTTGTCCAGAAACCCGGCCAGATGAAAGCTGTCCACGGCCAGCCGCGTAAGCATATCCTGCCAGGTGTGCGGGCCGACCAGATTCATGGCCTTGTTCCACTGGCAGAGCATTTCAAGATATTCCGCCAGCGGCTCCAGGGCCGATTGCGGCACTTCCGCGCCCGAGGCCGCCACCAGACGCGCCAATTCTTTTCTGTCAACCGATTGTCGCTGCATGATCCTTTCCTGCGCTTGTTCGCCCGTTGCGGGCCTTTCCGGCTTTTCTGCCGGGTTCACTGTCATATCCCCGCAGACCGGGACTTGCAAGCCCTGCGCCGATAACGTAAAAAAGAGGGCTTGCGCGCAATGCGCACCCTAAACGAACCCAAGGCCGCAAGGCCACGCCAATGCGCGCATGTGCGCGCCACTGGAGGATAAACCCCGCATGACACAAGCCGTTTTGCTCTTTCCCGGCCAGGGCTCGCAAGAGTCGGGCATGGGCCGCGATCTGGCCGAGGCTTCTTCTGACGCCATGAACCTCTGGAAGCAGGCCGAGCGCATCAGTGGCCTGCCCCTGCGCGAAATTTACTGGGAAGGTGATGATGCCGCCATGAGCGACACCCGCGCCCTTCAGCCCGCCCTCACCGTGGTGAACCTGAACCTCTGGAGTGCGGTTGCCGCGCGCGCCAACGTGTGCGGCGCAGCCGGGCACAGCCTTGGCGAGTTCAGCGCCATGGCCGCCGCTGGCGTGCTTTCTGCCGAGAGCGCCCTTGAGCTTACAGCCCTGCGCGGCCGCCTCATGGCCGAGGCCGATCCCGACGGCAAGGGCGGCATGGCCGCGCTGCTCAAGCTGGATCAGCCCGCCATTGAAGAAATTGTGGCCGAAACAGTTGCCCAGTGCGGCGAGCTTTTGCTGGTGGCCAACTACAACACCCCCGGCCAGCTTGTTATCAGCGGGGCCAAGGCAGCCGTGGCCCTGGCCTGCCAGAAGGCCAAGGAACGCAAGGGCCGTGGCCTTGAACTCAAGGTCAGCGGCGCGTTCCACAGCCCCATGATGGCCGAGGCCAACAAGGAGCTTGCCCCCCTGCTGCGCAAGGCCGTGTGGAGCAAACCCAAATTCCCCGTGTACTGCAATGCTCACGGCAAGGCTGTGACAGATGGCGAAAGCGCCCGCGAAAGCCTGCTGGTGCAAATGACATCCTCCGTGCAGTGGATAGACACGGTGCGCAACCAGTATGCCGACGGCGCGCGCCGCTGGCTGGAGCTTGGCCCCAAGGCCGTGCTTGGCAAGATGGTGGCCCCCTGCCTCGCAGGAACCGCCACGGCGGAAGACCTTGCCATTGAGCTCGTTAACAACGCCGAAACAGCGGCGGCCTTTGCAGGATAGATTTTTGCGGAGGATGGCCTTTCATGCGGAAGGCCTTCCCCGCCTTGCCTGAAACTTTTTCTTCATGCGCCCCCGTGCGGCAGTGCCGCAATCGGCCTGCGCATGAACCTGAAACGGGGTTCCCGGCGGCAGTGCCCCGGGCCGCCCGAGGCGTAACGCCGCAACCGTTGCACAATAAAGGACACCAGCACTATGCGCGCCATTGACACCCTGCGCACGGCCCTCAAGGCCATCATTGAAGAAGAAGGCCTTGCCTGGCCCGTCAAAACCGTGATTGAACCGCCCCGCGACCCCAAGCACGGCGATCTTTCCGTCAACTCCGCCATGCTGCTCGCCAAGGAAGCCAAGGCCAACCCCCGCGAGCTCGCGCAAAAATTCGCCCAGAAGCTTGTGGAGCGTTGCCCCGAGGTGTCCCATGCCGAAGCCGCTGGCCCCGGATTCTGCAACGTGACCTTCACGCAGGATTTCTGGCACGGCACCGTGGCCGACATTGAAGCTGCGGGCAAGGAGTACGGCAAGAGCACGGGCGGCGCAGGCAAAAAGGTGCTGCTGGAGTATGTTTCCGCCAATCCCACCGGTCCCCTGCACGTGGGGCACGGGCGCGGCGCGGCCGTGGGCGACAGCCTTGCCCGGCTGCTGCGCGTGGCGGGTTATGACGTTAACACCGAGTATTACATCAACGATGCCGGCCGTCAGATGCGTCTGCTGGGCCTTTCTGTGTGGTTGCGCGCCAAGGAACTGGCCGGAAAGCCCGTCACCTGGCCCGAAGACTACTACAAGGGCGGCTACATCATCGACATCGCCCGCGAAATGCTGGATGCCAACCCCGCCCTCGTGGAACTGCCCGACGCCGAAGGCCAGGACGTGTGCTACGACAAAGCCATGAACGACATTCTGAACGGCATCAAGGACGACCTCAACGAATTCCGCGTGGAGCACCAGCGCTGGTTCTCTGAAAAAACCCTTGTGGAAGGCGGGGCCGTTGCCGCGGCTTTTGACGCGCTGGATTCCGCCGGGTATACGTATGAGAAAGACAATGCCTACTGGTTTGCCACCGAGAATCTGGGCGACGACAAAAACCGTGTGCTGCGCAAGTCGGACGGCAGCCTGACCTACTTTGCCTCCGACATCGCCTACCATCACGACAAGTTTCAGCGCGGCTACGACTGGCTCATTGATATCTGGGGCGCGGATCACCACGGCTACATCCCCCGCATGCGCGCGGCCATCACGGCCATGGGCAAAACGCAGGACAGCTTTGACGTGGTGCTTATCCAGCTCGTGAACCTGCTTCGTGAGGGCCAGCCCGTGAGCATGTCCACCCGCGCGGGTACCTTTGAGACCCTGGCCGATGTCATCAAGGAAGTGGGCGTTGACGCGGCGCGCTTCATGTTTCTTTCGCGCAAGAGCGACAGCCCGCTGGACTTTGACCTCGAGCTTGCCAAGCAGCGCAGCCTCGACAACCCGGTGTACTATGTGCAGTACGCCCACGCGCGCATCTGCGCCGTGCTGCGCCGGGCTGAAGAACGCGGCTTCGTGCTGCCCGCCAAGGCCGATGCGGAGCTGCTGCACGGGCTGGATACGCCCGAAGACATGGCCCTGCTGCGCAAGGCCGCCACGTTTGAAGACATGCTGGCCTCCGCCGCCAAATCGCTTGGCGTCCACCACGTGAGCACCTACCTCACGGAACTGGCCGGGCAGCTGCACAGCTACTATGCCAAACATCAGGTGCTGCTGGCCGATGACGCGCCCCGCACCCTGGCCCGCCTTGCCCTGCTGCGTTCCATTGGTCAGGTGTTGCGCAACGGTCTGGACGTGCTTGGCGTGAGCGCCCCGGAAAGCATGTAACATTTGTATAAACTTGATTTTGAGTGGGATCACTCCTGCGGGGTCACTCCCGCGCAAGCATCCCTGCTGTTTGCATAAACGTCGAATATTCGGCGTGCGACAAATCTGCTCTGTGCCTGTTGCCGTTAAGGCGCGTTATGGACGAGGCCTTGCGTGTGCTCTGCCTGCCCCGGACAAGACGCGCCTTAACGGTCAACCAGGCCTCGCAGCTTGGCGCACGACGGAGGATAATGAATGGCCGCCCCCTTACGTAAACCACGCAAATCCGTTGTTTCCCAGCCTTCGGGCGAGAAACGCCGCTTTGTTATCCGCCTTTCGGGGCCAATGCTTGCACTGCTGGGCGTAATCCTTGCGGTTGCCGTGGGCTGGTCATTTTTCATGGGATTCATGGTCGGACGCGGGCAAAATCCTGAAACGCGCGTGGAGCAGATGACCAGCATGATCTCCAAGGACGCGCCCAAGGCCAAGCCTGCACCGGACGCTCCCGCGCCTGATGCGTCAGCCCCGGCGGCTCAGGGCGAAACCGCCGATGCCCAGAATCCGGCCCCCGGCGCTGAGGAAAATCAGGCTACGCCCGCAGGCGCGCCCCAACCCGGCAAACCGGGGCAGGATCAAAAGGGGCAGAAAGCAGCCGCCCAACCGCCGCAGGGCAAACAGGGGCAGCAATCCCCGCAGGGGGCCTATCCCTTTGCACAGCCTTCGGGCAACAGTCTGGCGGCCTGGGGCATCAAGCCCGGCGCCAACCAGAATGCACAGGACCAGGGCACTCAAGCCAACGCGCAAACGGGCGCGCAGGCCGCAAAGCCCGCCCCTGCCAAGACAGGCCCGCAGTTTGATTATGTCTATCAGGTGGCCGCATTCAAATCTGACGAAGACGCGAACAAACTGCGCACACGCCTGGAAGGCAAGGGCCTGCGCACACGCACCCAGAAAAATGGCAAGCTTGTGCTGGTTATGATCAGCATTCGCGGCACGGAAGACGACGCCTTCAACCTGCGTGAAGACCTGCGCCACATGAGGCTGGGCGTACCCATTCAGGTTTCGCAAAAACCTGTTTCAAACAAACCGCAAAAATCAGGGCGGTGAGGCAAACCATGACCGCAACCGAAACTTTCGGCGATTTTCTGCGCAAGATAGGCCGCCCCTGTCTGAACGGCATAGACGCTCTTGGCAACACGGCCCTGTTCATGCTTGAAGGGCTGGCCCAGATATTTGCCAGCCCCAAGATTTTTCCGCGCACCATGCAGCAGCTCTTTGTCATCGGCTCCAAGTCGCTCTTCCTCATCATGCTGATCGGCGTGTTCTGCGGCATGGTGCTGGGGCTTCAGGGCTACTACACCCTGGTAAAGTTCGGCTCGGTGGGCATGCTTGGCTCTGCCGTGTCGCTGACACTCATTCGCGAGCTTGGGCCGGTGCTCACGGCCATCATGCTCACAGGCCGCGCCGGGTCTTCCATGACGGCAGAAATTGGCGTCATGCGCATCACCGACCAGATCGACGCCCTGGACGTCATGGATATCAATTCCATGGGCTATCTGGTCAGCCCGCGCCTGCTGGCATCGCTCATCGCCTTCCCGCTGCTGACAGCGGTATTTGATGTTATCGGCATCATCGGCGGCTATCTCACGGGCGTGCTCATGCTGGGCATCAACGAGGGCGCGTATTTTTACCGCATCACAAGCTCGGTGACGGCAACGGACGTGAACGGCGGCTTTATCAAGGCCGTGCTCTTTGGCCTGCTTGTGACCACCATCTGCTGCCGCCAGGGCTATTACACCAACAAGAGGCGCGACAGCGTTGGCCCGGAGGCCGTGGGCAACGCCACCACCTCCGCCGTGGTTATTTCCTGCGTGCTGATTCTCGCGGCTGACTACATTGTCACCTCATTTTTGCTGTAACAGACCATGCAGTCTGTAACTGTCATCGGCATCGACCCCGGCTCCCAACGCACGGGCTGGGGCGTGGTGCGCGAAATTTCGGGCGTGCTGCAACTGGTGGACTGCGGCGTTGTGCGCACGGCCTCGGCGGGAAAGGAATTTTCTGACCGCCTCGCCCGCATCTACCATGAGCTTTCAGGGGTTCTGGCCCGCCTCAAGCCGGAAGAAGCCGCCATCGAGCAGGTCTTTACCGCCAAGAACGCGGCTTCGGCCCTCAAGCTTGGTCAGGCGCGGGGTGTTGCCGTGGCCGCCTGTGCGGCGCACGGCCTCACCATCAGCGATTACGAGCCGACCCTTGTCAAAAAATCCCTTGTGGGCACGGGCCGGGCAGAGAAGGAACAGGTGGCCTTTATGGTGCAGCGCCTACTCAATGTCAAAAACGCCAACTGGGCGCTGGATACCTCCGACGCGCTGGCTGTGGCCGTATGCCACCTGACCGTACGCCGCTTTGCCGCTCTGGCGGGCAAGTAGCGCCCGCCGTCCACCCAGTCCGTATCCCAACAGCTTTCCCTACCCGCCTGCTTTTCTGCGCTCACGCGCTGGGGCTTGCCGTCTACGCGGCAGGGTATTCCGCCATATACGGAATCACGGCCTTGCCCAGCCAGTCAATGGCCCGGCCCAGATGCCGCATGTTTTCCAAAGCAAAGGCGTCCTTTGCCGCTTCCCCCTCCGCATGGCCGAAGCCTACGTTCCAGTAGGTTGAACCTGGGACCAGCATCTTGGACATCAAAAACATGTGGTTGATGCTGTCATAGGCGTGGGTTGCTCCGGCACGCCCCGCAGCCACCACTGCTGCGCCGATCTTGCCCTGAAAGAGTCCGCCGTTCACATAGGCCACGTACCCTGCACGGTCCACCAACGCTTTCAGTTCCGCAGACATGTCGGTAAAATAGCAGGGTGTACCCAGGATCATGGCGTCTGCTGCCAGCATTTTTTGCAGCAGTTCGTTGAGTATGTCGTTGTCAAAAACACAGCGTCCGTTTTTCAGCTCTGCACATTTGCCGCAGCCGCGACAGCCCTGAATCTTCTTGCCGCCCAACTGCACACTTTCCACGTCCCAACCTGCCTCGAGCAGAGGCGCAAGCGCTTCATGCAGCAAAAGGGCCGTATTGCCGTTTTTTCTGGGGCTTCCGTTTATGGCCAATACCTTCATGATATTTCTCCTGATTGCCAGATTTGCCCCCATATTATGCTTAATCTGCAAAAGTTGAAGTACTGACAAAAAATTCATATAATGACGCCAACAATAGGTACTGACAAATAGTATAGCTTGAAACAGGAAAGCATATGAATACCCCCGATATTTGCCCGCCCGTGCAGGGCAATTACCGCTGCCACTTTGAACTGACCTTGCAGCTCATTGGCGGCAAGTGGAAGCTGCTGGTTATTTATTTTCTTTCATTGCAGGAAGTTATCCGTTTCAGCCAGTTGCGCCGATCCCTGCCGGAAATCAGCGAGCGCATGCTGGTGCGCCAGTTGCGCGAACTGGAAGAAGACGGCCTTGTGCACCGCAAGGTCTACGGCACTGTGCCGCCACGTGTGGATTATTCGCTCACGCCGCTGGGCGTCTCGCTTGTGCCCATCATGGAATCGCTGAAAACCTGGGGCAGCATGTATGAAAAAAGCCGCAGTCAGACTGAGCCTGACCACGGCGACGCCAAGAGCGCTGGCTCCGAGCTATAAAAAAACGGAGGGCTCAACGAACCCTCCGTCTGCACACGGGCGGCAGCGCCGCCGCATGATCATTCTTTCGCGCTTTATTCGACGATCACGGCCTTCTTGATAATCACGCTTTCCATAGGCACATCGTCGTAGTAGCCCTTTTTGCCGGTCTGCACGGCGGCGATTTTGTCCACCACTTCCTGGCCCTTGATGACCTTGCCAAACACGGCATAGCCCCAGCCCTGCGGCGTCTGGCTCTTGAAGTCGAGGAAGTCGTTATCCTTGGTGTTGATAAAGAACTGCGCAGACGCCGAATGCGGCTCGCTGGTGCGGGCCATGGCAATGGTGTATTTTTTGTTCTTGAGGCCGTTGTCCGCTTCGTTGCGGATGGAGGCACGGGCAGACTTCTGCTTCAGGTCGGGAGTAAAACCGCCGCCCTGGATCATGAAGTTCTTGATAACGCGGTGAAACACCGTGCCGTCATAAAAACCGGATTTGACGTACTGCACAAAGTTGGCCGTGCTGATGGGCGCTTTGCGGGCATCAAGGCGCACCACAATGTCGCCAAGGCTGGTTTCAAGCTTCACAGCCGGATCAGGATCAGCAGCCTGCGCCTGCCCTGCCAGAGCGAGTATGCCACCGAGGCAAAGAGTCAGCGTAACAGCACGAAAAAAAACACGAATTGATTTCATGGATTACTCCTCGCAATATGATGTGCCGGGTCTGCCCCGGCAGGCCGCAAGGTAGCACGCTGCCGTACACGCAGCAAGGGCGGTTGACCAGGCTACATAAGACAGGGCTGCATCAGGCCGGAATGCGCCGAACCAGACTACACCAGGCAGACGGCGACCCCCCTTTCCAGCGCCACATGGCGTAGCCGCCAGCGCCGAACTTTCCCCTTCCGGCCCTTGCTAAATGCCGCTGCCGTTATTATACTTGTAGGCAGAAGACAATCTTCAAGCCCGCCCGACGGCACTGCGGCACGGAGCCGTAGCCGCCGAACGGACTGAGCGCCTTCAACTGCTTTTCGGAGGATATAATGTCATACAGCCGCAGTGTTGCTCAAAGCTCCGCTACCAGCGTTGCTTCCCTTTACATGCGTCAGGTTTATCAGTGGATGACGGCCGGTCTGGCGGTAACCACAGTTGTAGCCTACGCAGTTGCCAGTTCGCCTGCCGTGCAGGCGGCCATTTTTGGCAACACCATTGTGCTTATTCTCATGCTGGTGGCCCAGTTCGGTCTTGTTATCGCCCTTTCGGCGGCGGTTCACAAAATGTCCGGCGGCACGGCCACGGGTCTGTTCCTGTTGTATTCCGCCGTTACGGGCGCAACGCTTTCGTCCATCTTTGTGGTCTACCCCATTGCGTCCATCGCCAACGCGTTTCTGGTAACCACTGGCACCTTCCTTGCCATGTCGGTCTACGGCACAGTCACCAAGCGCGACCTCACGTCCATGGGCAGCTTTTTGTTCATGGGCCTCATAGGCATTATCATTGCCTCGCTGGTGAACATCTTCCTCAAGAGCAGCATGATGGACTTCATCATCAGCTGCCTTGGTGTACTTATCTTCACCGGCCTGACCGCCTATGACACGCAGAAGCTGCGCCGGTTCGGCGAAAACGCCCCCATGGAAGACGGCACCGCCGTCCGCCGCGGCGCCATCCTTGGCGCACTGACGCTTTACCTCGACTTCATCAACCTTTTCCTCATGATGCTGCGCCTGTTCGGCGGCAACCGCGAGTGATGCGGCACTGCGCCAACGCAGCCTGAAATTTGAGCGATCGGGGGCGAAAGGCCAGGCCTTTTGCCCCCTTCTTTCGCACTACGGAACCCTATGAAAAAGAAAAAATCCCAACGCGGAGCGCCCGGCGCTTCCGCCCATACCCCCGGCTTTCCCTCCCGCGAGGAACTGCTGGAGGCCTTTTCCGCCCAGTCGCGCCCCATGCGCGTGGACGGTCTTTTGCGTGTGCTGGGCCTCGCCCGCCGCGCCAAGGGCGACCTTGAAGCCGCGCTGACAACGCTGGCAGAGCAGGGCCGCCTGCTGCGCTTGCGCGGCGGCCTCTGGGCGCGCCCCGAAGCCCTCAAGCACATTACAGGCCGTTTCAGTTCGCTGCGCGACGGCGGGGGCTTTGTTACGCCCATGCGCCCGATTGCCGAAGACGAAAACAACCGTGACAGCCAGCTGGAATTTACCGGCGCGCGCGATGTGTATATTCCCGCTGCGCTGACCGGCGAAGCCTGGCATCAGGATATCGTGCGCGTGGCGCTCTCCCCCGGTGCATCGCGCGGCCCATCCCCCGAAGGGCGCATCACTGAGGTTGTGGAACGCGGCCTCAAGGAAATCCCCGCCCATGCAGCCCATCGCACAGGGCATACACTTTTTTGCCGTCCGGCGGATGCGCGCCTCTCCGTCAATTTCAGCGTGGAGCTGGCTGCTGGCGAAACGCCCCCCGAGCCGGGCACGCTGGTATTGCTGGCCCCGGTGCAGCGCCTTGCCTCCGACCTGTGGACAGCCCGCATTGTGGGCGACTATGGCCGCGAGGATGATGTGGCAGTGCAGGAGGAACTGGTCAAGCTCAACCACGAGGTTCCGCGCGACTTTCCTGCCGGGGTGCTGGCTGAAGTCCAGCACCTGCCCAGCGGCCCCACGCCTGAAGACATGCACGACCGCGAAGACGTACGCGGCCTGCCCCTTGTGACCATTGACGGCGCGGACGCCCGCGACTTTGACGATGCTGTGGAGGTCGAAGACCGCCCCGGCGGCGGCTGGCTGCTGCGCGTGGCCATTGCCGATGTGAGCCACTATGTGCGCCCGCGAGGCAACGGCAGCACTGGGGCACTGGATGCGGAAGCTCTTTCGCGCGGCAACTCCTGGTATTTCCCCAAGTCCGTGGAACCCATGCTGCCCGAGGCCCTTTCCAACGGCCTGTGCAGCCTGCGCCCGGACGAAGACCGCCTCGCCATGCTGGCGGAGATTCCATTTTCCGCACAGGGCAAGCCCGGCAAACCGCGCTTTGCGCAGGTTGTCATGCGTTCTGCGGCCCGGCTGACCTACGATCAGGTCAAGGCCTGCATGCTCGACAAAGATGCTGCGACCCTTGCCGCCCTGCGCGAGAACCCGCGCGGCGAAGAAGCCATCACCATGCTGCAGAGGGCCTTTGCCCTGTACGCGGCCCTGCGCGATGCCCGCCGTCAGCGCGGAAGCCTTGATTTTGACCTGCCCGAGGCAGACAGCCGCCTGGACGAAGCCGGGCGCGTGGTCTGGATCGGGCACCGCCAGCGGCACGACGCCCACCGCCTCATTGAGGAATTCATGATCGCGGCCAACGAGGCCGTAGCGCGCCACCTGCGCGATGTGGGCATGCCCTTTCTCTACCGCGTGCATCCCCTGCCCGACCCGGAACGGCTGGAAAGCCTTTTTGACACTCTCGCGGGCGTGGGTATGGAAGACCTGCCGCCCCGACCGGACGCAGCAGCCATGCAGGGCATTCTTGCCCGCGTGCAGGGCACGGATCAGGAATTTCTGGTCAACCGCCTCTGCCTGCGGGCCATGCCGCAGGCTCGCTATCAGCCTTTCAACGAGGGGCATTTTGGCCTTGCTTCGCAGGCCTACTGCCACTTTACCTCGCCCATCCGCCGCTATGCCGACCTGCTGACCCACCGGGCGCTCAAAACCGCGCTGGGCATCGGCGTGGGCGCGCTGCCCGCTGGGCAGAAGCTGTTGCGCATCAGCGACCAGATCAACAGACGCGAACGCGCGGCCATGGCCTGCGAACGCGAAATGGACCGCCGCATGGGCTGCCTTGCCCTGCTGCCCCGCGTGGGCGAACACTTCAAGGGCATGGTGGCCGGGGTCACGGACTTTGGCATTTTTGTGGAACTGGCCGACATGCCAGTGGAAGGCATGATCCGCATCGATGACCTCGGCGATGACTGGTACGACTTTGACCCCCGCACCATGAGCCTTGTGGGCCAGCGCTCCGGCGTCATGTGGCGCATGGGCCAGAGCCTTGAGGTCGCGCTGGCGGAAGTGAATCTGGGTCGGCTTGAAATCCGGCTCATGCCGCTGGAACTGCCCAAGGCCGCGCAGGGTAACTGGCGCGGCAGAGGCAAAACATCCCGCAAGCCAGCTCACAAAGGCGGCGCAAAACCGGGACGCACAAGCCGCCCCGGAGGTTCGCGCTCCGGCTGGAAGATCACCTCGCCCGGCGACGAGTCCAGCAAGGGGGGAGCAACGGGCAAGGCCCGCCGCAGCGAGGGCGGCCCAAAGCGTGGCAGTAAGGCCGGAGGCAAGGGCGGCACGGGCACACGCGGGCGCACCACAGGCAACAACAGCAAAAAGCGGGGCCGCTGATGGCCTTGCTTTCCGCACAGCAGCGTATGGGCGCAGCCGCGCTCATACTGGCGGCCAGTACGGTTCTTTCGCGCCTCATGGGTCTTGCGCGCGACAAGATCATTTCTTGGCAGTTCGGCGCTGGCGGCGAATCCGATATGTATTTCGCCGCCTTTGTGGTTCCGGACATCATCAATTATCTGCTGGCGGGCGGCTTTATGTCCATCACCATCATCCCCCTGCTAACCCGCAGGTTTCAGGAGGATGAGGCGGATGCCTGGCGCTTTTTTTCCTGCGTTTTCTGCTGGATGGCGGCTGCCTCCACCCTGCTGACCCTTGGCGGCATGGCCCTTGCGCCCTGGCTGGCGCAAGCGGTGGCCCCCGGTTTTACGCCGGAGCAGTGGGCGCGGCTGGCCTTTTTTATGCGCATCATCCTGCCCGCCCAGATATTCTTTCTGTGCGGGGCATGCGTTACCGCTTTGTTGTTCATGCGGCGTCAGTTCCGCGTGCCGGCGCTGGCCCCGCTGATCTATAACGGGGCCATCATTGCCGTGGGCCTGCTATTGCCCTGGCTGGCAACCACGCAGACTGCGCAGGCGACTCTGCCAGCAGGCCTGCTGGCCCACATGGACGGCATGACCGGTTACTGCGTGGGCGTGACCCTTGGCGCGGCCCTTGGCACTTTTGCACTGCCCCTGCGGGTAGCGGGCCAGCAGGGCCTGCGGCTGCACATGGAATGGCGGCACCCGCTCATGGGCAAATTTCTGCTCACGGCCCTGCCCCTCATGCTGGGGCAGACCATCATGATGCTGGACGAACAATTTCTGCGGGTCTTTGGCAGCCTGGCGGGCGATGGCGCGGTGAGCCTGCTCAACTACGCACGGCGCATCACCCAGGTTCCTGTGGGGCTGGTGGGCCAGGCCGCCGCTGTGGCGTCCTATCCTTTTTTGGTGGCGCTGCTGGCGCAGGGCGACACCGAGCGATTTAACACCACCCTGCGCACGGCTCTGCGGGCCAGTGTTGCCCTTATCATTCCTTGCGCGTTCTGCATGGCGGCCACAAGCTGGCCCATTTTGGGCGTTATTTTTCAGGGCGGGCGCTTCAGCCCCGCAGACACGCTGGCTACCCTGCCGCTCACGCGCATCATGCTGGCCGCCACGCCCTTCTGGATTATCTACATGGTGCTGGTGCGCGCCTATTACGCCCACGGCGACACCATCACCCCGGCTGTGACCGGCAGCATCATGACGGCGCTGTGCATACCCATGTATTACTGGTGGGCTGTTCCCAACGGGGCGTGGGCCATCGCGGCCCTTTCGGGCCTGAGCGTGAGCTTGTACGTGCTCTGGCTGGTGGGCATATGGATTCGCCGCCACGGCAGCGGGGCTTTTACTGGCCTGACAGGGCTTGCGGCGCGGGTGATTTTTTGCAGTCTGCCCGCCACGGCTGCGGGCTGGTGGGTTTCTGAGGTCTGCATGCGCTCGTTTACGCTGTCCCCCATCCTCAAGGCCTGCGTAGTGCTGATGCTGGGCAGTTGCGCCTTTATGGCCCTGTTTCTACCCCTTGCATGGCAGACCGCGCCCGAGGCTCTGGAGCCAGTTCTGCAAAGGCTGCGCCGCAAGCGCGGCGCAGCCTGATTCTGCTAGAAAAAATAACCTTGAGATGTTCGGGGGGGGGGCTATCACCCCCTAAACATTTACTGGCTGCGCAAGCATTCTCGCGCAACTGACCTGGGCCAGAGCACGGCATCCTCAGCCGCAGTAAAAGTTTCTTCCATTATCAGACTGCCATCCGGGCTATGATTCTGCCTCTCTTCCAGCGGCATGCCTTTGCTGCAACCTTTGCTCCAGCAGGGAAACCAACGCGCTCGCCAGCAGGGCCGCGCCCGAGGCAAGCCCGTAACACAGCCACAAGGACAGATGTTCAACCCCTGTCATCACCACCACCGCAAAGGCTATGCAGCCAAACCACCCAGCCATAATCCCCCGAAAAATGCTCACTACCGCAGGCGCACCATGAGTGGCGTGGGCAAAGGGCACAATGGAGCAAACCATGACGGGAAAAAACATGAGTACGCCGCTCCAGCCGGGGCCAAGCCAATGGGCGGCCTCCGTCACGGCAAAGACCAGCCCGGCCCCGCAGGCCATCTGTATGGGAACGCGCACATAGGCCGTCATGGCATGGCCGGGCCTGCACATTGCCACAACCCTCGGCAGGCAGGTCAGTACCAGCACCGGAGAAAGTGAGGACAGCACCACTGCCCATACGTGCGTGAACGGCAGGTGCAGCACTGCCCAACCCCCGCCAAAAAATCCGCACAGGGCCGCAGGCAGGGCCACAAACCAGGGCAGGCCCCAAGCGGCAAGCCAGGGATAGATGAGCGCTGTTATCGTGCAGGCCAGCACCCCAAGCAAAGTGTTGAATGAAGCTGCGGCAGAAAAAGCGGCGCCCTGCTCCAGCGTGAGGAATAAGGAAACCGGGCCGGAAATAAGCGGCAAGCCAGCAATGACGCCGCCCACAAATGAACCCCAGCGGCGGGCCACCAGCAGGCACATGAGGATAAGCAGTGGCGTGAGAAAAATTTTGACCAGCATCTATGCCGCCCTGTAAGTGCAAAGAGTCAGCGCCGGGGGTACCAGCCGGATCAGAACAAGCTTCCGTGGCCCAGTTTGCGGGTCAAACGCAGCAGGTCTTCATGAAAGAACAGCCACGTTGCCCCTGCCACGCAGGCCAGAAAACAGTATTCACCAAGGCTGCCTGTGGAGCACAGCTTGAGCGACAGTTTGTTCTGCCGCGAAAAGGGCGTCAGCGGCACCCCTGAGGGGGTCAGCATATCCAGCAGCACATGGCTCAGCCCGCCAAAACCCAGGCCGAGCAGGGCATCGCGCCCCAAGGAACCAAGGCTGGCAGGCGAAAGGGCAAAAGCCGCCACGCAAACCGCCATCCACCAGCCGAACCAGTGCGTTGTTCCCCGGTGGATGGCGTTGAACACTTTTTGGCGGCCCCTGCGGGTGGGCGCGAGGCCCGCGATGCGCTGATCGAGCACATCGGGCAGCACCGCGCCAGCGCAAGCCGCTGCCACGCCCTCCCAGGGAAGATGCAGCGCCAACGCCGCCGCCACAGCCGTGGCCTGATGCGTAATCCATTTCATGGTGTAAACCGCTTATAAAATAACAGTGCGGGGAAGTGCCTCTTGTACAAAAGAGCGCCCTCCCCCGCAAGGATATTACTGATCTGTTTGCTGATCGCCCTGAGCCGCCGGGCCGGATTTTGTGAAACCGCTCTGCCCCGCCTGGGTCTGGAAACCCCGCAAAATATCTTGCCGTCAGTCAGTTCCAGTCATTATCCGCAACGCGAAAAACCGCAGCCGGGGCAGATGAGGCAACCTTCCTGAAAAACCAGCGGCTCGCCGCATTCGGGGCAGTTCTGGGCTTGCAGGTCGTTGACGTCGCCGATGTGTTCGTCCTTGAGATAGCGCTTTTCCAGCACCCAGGCGATGGCATCTGGGATGGAAAGCAGCAGCCCCTTGCCGCGAAACACGGGGTGCTCGCCGCCGATGCCCTTGATCTGGGCCACAACGTCGCGCACGTGTACTCCGGAGCGCAAGGCCAGCGACACAAGGCGGCCAATGGCCTCGGCCTTGGCCGTGATGGAGCGGCCAGACTTGCCGATGGTGGCAAAAACCTCAAAGGGCTGGCCGTCAACCTCGTTGACGGTGAGGTACATCACGCCAAGCCCGGTGGGCACCTTCTGCGTAAAGCCCCACACAATGTCGGGCCGCTTGCGCACGCCAGCTCCGACCTGAGCAGCAGACGGGCCAGACTGCGCAGGCTCGGCGCCGCTTTCGCCGTCCATTTTCTTTTGCCCTTCGCCCGTGGCCAGCACCTGAATGCTCTTGCAGCCGTCACGGTACACGGTCACACCTTTGCAGCCTTCCTGATAGGCCAGCCAGTAAATATCAAAAATATCCTGTTCCGTTGCGCTGTTGGTCAGGTTCACGGTCTTGGACACGGCATTGTCGGTATGGCGCTGAAAGGCCGCCTGCATGCGCAGGTGCCACACCGGGGCTATATCCATAGCCGTAACAAATACCTTGCGCAGCTTGGCGGGCAGGTAATCCATTTCCTGAATGGAACCCTTGGCGACCACCGCATCCATGAGTTCGTGGCTGAACAGCCCGGCATCGGCAAGGGCCGCTTCAAAGTGGGGGTTCACCTCCACAAGGCGCTCGCCGTCAAGAATATTACGGGTAAAGCACAGGGCAAACAGCGGCTCCACGCCGGAGGAGCAGCCCGCGATGATGGAGAGCGTACCCGTGGGCGCAATGGTGGTTACCGTGGCATTGCGGTAGGGGCCAAGCTTCTTTTTGGCGTACACGGACGTGGCATAGGCAGGGAAAGCGCCGCGTTCCACAGCCAGCTGGGCCGAGGCCTTGTGCCCCTCTTCCTGAATAAAGGCCATGATACGCTCGCCAAGCTCAAGGCCCTGCTGCGAATCATACGCCGTTTCAAGCTGATAGAGCAGGTCGGCAAAGCCCATGACGCCAAGGCCGATCTTGCGGTTCTTGCGCACGGTTTCAGTGATGCTGTCCAGCGGGAAACGCGAGGCATCAATGACGTTGTCAAGAAAGCGCACAGACAGATGCACCACGCGCTTGAGTTCAGCCCAGTCAATACAATCGCGAGCGGGGTCAGCCGCATCGTTGTGACCGGGGATGTAAAAGCACGAAAGGTTGATGGAACCCAGATTGCAAGCCTCGTAGGGCAGCAGGGGCTGCTCGCCGCAGGGATTGGTGGACTCTATCTCGCCCTGGTCAGGCGTGGGATTGTCCCGGTTAATGCGGTCAAGAAACACAATACCCGGATCGCCGGACTGCCAGGCCTTTTTGACCAGCAGCTCAAAAATCTCCCGCGCGCGCAGACGGTTGATAACTTCGCTGGAATTGGGGGCCACAAGATCGTAATGCTCGTCGTTTTCAACGGCGCGCATGAAGACTTCTGTCAGGCCCACGGAAAGGTTGAAGTTATTGAATTCGCCCTCTTTTTCCTTGGCGCGGATAAATTCAAGAATGTCGGGGTGATCTACGCGCAGGATGCCCATATTGGCCCCGCGCCTCGTACCGCCCTGCTTCACCTGCTCCGTGGCGGTGTTGAAGATGCGCAGAAAAGATACCGGCCCAGAGGCAACGCCCCCGGTGGAACCCACGCGGCTATCCTTGGGGCGCAGGCGCGAAAAAGAAAATCCCGTGCCGCCGCCAGACTTGTGGATCATGGCCGCGTATTTGACCGCATCAAAAATTTCTTCAATAGAGTCGCCCACCGGCAGCACAAAGCAGGCCGAAAGCTGCCCCAGATCAGTGCCCGCGTTCATGAGCGTGGGCGAATTGGGCAAAAACTTCCAGCTGGTCATGAGGTCATAGAAATCGCGCGCCAGCACGTCGCCCTTGCAGGTGGACTGGCTGTACTTGGCTTCTTCGGCGGCAATGGAAGATGCCACCCGCCAGAAGAGATCACGCGGCGTTTCCACCTGCTTGCCGGTCAGATCCTTGCGCAGGTAGCGCTTTTGCAAAACAACTTCCGTATTGGGTTTCAACTGTGGCTGCGGCAAATTCTTGGGCATTGTGAGCATGAAAAAACAGCCTCGTATTTAAGGTATGCAGCCGCCGGGGCGGCTCCGAAGTTTCCGGATGACTAACCGCAAAACAGAAGCCGCAGCATGGCGGCTCAGGTACGGCGTTTGATAATAAGTGCCGAGTATACACGGAACGGATGCAAATAAAAGCCCCTGAAAACCCGCATAGTACCATTAACCTGCTAAATTATTTGTATAAATTATTAATAAGAATAGCCAATAGCGACAAAAAACTTTAGACTTCCGCCGCGCCGCGCCGATTTTTTAGCCAGTGGCGCGGATATCCGGGGCAAGTTTTTTTGAGCAAATATTGTGCGGGCACCGCCGCCGGAGGAGGTGGAAAATGCTCCAAGCCCTCAAGCGTCGCCTATGAGCACTCCGAACCGAAACTTCTCTGCGGAAGGGGCAGCCATGGCGGGGCGCACACAGGAAAGGGGGGCAAAAGCCCCCCTGAAGTTCACAGCTAAAAGACCCTGTATGCAGCAGACCGGATCATTGATACTGATGCCAGCGTCCCTAGGGCTTGTTGCGACGCGGGGCAGAAGGTTTGCCAGCACGATTGCCGCCATGCCGTCTGTCGCCAGAGCGGTTGTCAGAAGAGCCTCCACGGCCCTTTCTGTCCTGACCGCCCGGTCTGTCCTGACGGTTGTTGCGGTCTTGGCGGTCTTGACGATTGGGTCTGTCCGGGCGTTCAGACCTATCTGAACGGTTTGAACGGTCTGGCTGACCCTGCCGATCCTTCCGGCCTTTCCAGTCCGGACGGTCATCACGGCCACGGCGGTCGTCCCTGCCTGACCGATCATCACGGCGCGGCCTGTCGTCACGACCTGAACGGTCGTCACGCTGAGGACGGTCATTGCCCTGAGGCCGAGGTGGACGCCCACCCTGCCCTCCGCGGTCATCTCCTTGCCTGCGGTCGCCCTGAGGAGCGCGGGACGGACGGTCTGGATAGCCCTTTCCTGCGGGCCTGCCACCATCGCGGGTGCCATCCCTGCCGTCTTCTCTATTGTCCCTGCGGTATGGCGCGGGCCTGCGACCGTGTTCATCATCACCAGGGCGGCGCTCAGGCCGGAAGCCTCCTCCTTGCTGCGACGGAGGGCTCACCTGCAAAGCGCCGCTTTTACGGTCGCGTGGCGCGCCAGCAGCAATGGATACAGTCAGTTCATCACCAGAGGCCAGAGATTCGGCATTTTCCAGCAGCAGTATTCCCTTGCCAGAGCAGGCGTAGCGTGCTCTGCCCGCCAGCCCCGGCACCATAAAGGGGGCAGAAAGCACCCTGGCGGCCAGAGAGTCGGACGTCTGCGCTTCTGCCTCGGGCATGGCGGCAAGCAACAGGGGCGAGAGGCTCAGGCCGCTTTTGCCAAGGCCCGAAGCCTGCGACAAGTCTTCAAGCCACAGCGGCGCGCCCTCGCTGCCAAAGGTAAAGTGGCACCATGTGCGGCCGCCCTGACCGCGCAGCAGCGGGCAATCTGCCTGATGCGTACAGGGGGCAAGGGCAGTCAGCCCGCCGTCAACGGCAAGCTGGCGCAAGCGCATGATGGTGGAGCCGCCAAGGCGTGTGCCGGGTTCCACAAACAGCAGGGAAGGCCCAACAGGGGCAGGGCCTCGCGAATCCGCATGGTCAAAGAGCGGCGACAGGGATTCAAGGAAGCTGTCAAGCCGATCTTCGCGGCAGCCTTCGGGCTTTTCACCATCGGCCTCGACCGCAGCGGGATTGCCGTCAATGTCCATGTCCTCGGCATCCAGCGAATCAAATTCGTCCTCGTCTTCTATGGCGCTTGCGCCGCGCGAACGCTTTTTGCCAAAACGCAGTTCGTTGAGCACGTTGGCGGCGCTGACCAGCCACGGACGCGCCCGCCCGCCAGAGAGCAGAGGGGCGGCCTGCCGCACGACCTGATCAAGAGGCGCACGGGCCACGCGCACGGGCCATACGGGCTGGCCCGTCAGCTCGCCCAGAACTTCCATAAGGGTTTTGCCCAGTTCAAGCGGCTGGGACGAGGTATCCAGCGCCAGCACCCGCACTGGGGCGCTGCGCCATTCAGGCCTTGCCAGCCAGAGGGCCAGCGGCAGGGTCAGAGGGCCGGAACCCACATCCACCAGCAGGGCCTCGCCACCCTGCGGAGCCACCGTGCGGGGGTCGGTCAGGGGCAGGCTTGCCAGCAGGCGAGTGAGACGCACAAGATTCCAGGGCAGAAAATAATACAGATAGGCGCTGATGGAGGCCGGGGAACTCCAGTACGGACGCGCCAGCCCTGCACGTTCTGTGGTCAGAAGACGCGAAAGCTGGGCCACGTCGTCGGGCAACGAGCGCTTGTGCCCCGCATTGAGCGGCCATACCTTGGTCAGGGCTTCGGGCAGCATATCCAGAATACGCTGTGTTTCAGCCGAAAGCGGTGGGAACAGCGCTCTGGCGGCAGGCCAAGCCCCCAATTCAAAAGAACGCACGGCGGGGCGCTGATTCTGGCGCTCAAAGCTGCGCTGCCCGGAGCGAGCAAAATCTCTGTCGCCCTCTCGCTTCTCAGGCCGAAATGCAGGCCTGCCGTAGCGATCTCTGGGTGCGTTGGGCGAACGTCCATCCTGACGGCGATCGTCACGGCGATCTGCGGGGCGGTCAGTCGGACGCCGGTCGTCACGGCGATTTTCGCGGTGGTCTTCTTGCCGACCATCGCGCCGTGCATCACGGCGGTCATCCTGCCCCCTTGATGGGCGGCTGCCGGGCCGACTATTGGGGCGACCGCCGGGCCTGTCGTCACGGCGGTCAGAAGAACGCCCGTCCCGGCGGTTATCCCGGCGGTCGTCCTGACGGCCAGAGTTGCGGTCGTCGCGTCCAGCAAATCTGCCGTCCGCGCCATCGCGCCGCACGGGCCTGTCGTCAGGTCTGCGCGGGGACTGGCGGCGAGGCTGGCTGCTGCCCTCGCCGGAACGGCGGCTACGCCGATCGGAATCGTTAAAAGAATCGTCTTTCGCGGACATTTATACTCCAAAGCGCATACGGCGCAGATAATCGGTGTGAAAATTCGGTTCGTCTACAAGGGGAAGCACCACGGCCTCGCGGCACATGCGGGCCAAAGGCGGAATTTTTTTGCTGTGCAGCGCAAGCAGCGCGGCTCCGTCCAGCGCGGTATTGCCCACGGCGCGAATACGCGGGGCAAGAACAGCGGGAACAAAGCCCAGAGTTTCAAGGTCGTCCGGCCTGACATATTCGCCCAGCGTACCAGCCAGGCACACTGCCGCAACATTGCTGGCAGGAATATTTGCCGCGCGCAGCAGCGCATCCAGCGCCAGGGCAAAGGCAGCCTTGACCTGCAACAGGGCCTCCACATCAGCGGCGGCAAGCCACAGGCCATGCGGCAGACGCAGGCGCGCGCCCGAACGGGGCAGGCCGGATGCCGGGGGTTCCCCTGCCGGATTGGGCTGTTCCAGCCCGGCAGCCAGCTTACGTGCCAGCGGCATGACCGGATTTGCCACAAACTGCCCGTCATTGCGCAGAACACCCGCGCGCAGCAACAAGGCCAATAGGGATAAGTACCCAGTGGCGCTTATACCACGCGCAACTGATCCCCCGACTCCTGTTCCAGCGCCAGCCGCAGAACCTACCGCCAGCCCCGCAGGGGACTGCCCCGCGTTTGCGCTCTGGCAGGCAGGGCAAGGGCAAGCACTGCTCTGCGCCATATGGTGGCGCGCCGCATCCATTGCATCTTCTGCGTCAGGGGACGCGCCTTCATAAAACTGCGCAGCAAGCCCCATGGGCGTGAGCGTAAAGCCCGTCACCACACCGGGGCCAGCCAGCTGGCCGCATTCAGGCCCAATACCTTCCAGAGCCGGGCCAAGGGGTACGCTGGTCAGCCACAACTGTCCAGTCTCGGTTACCAGTGCAAGTTCGCCGTTGGTGCCAAGATCGGCCAGCACAAAGGGCCGTGGAACATCCGCCTCCAACAGGGCGGCCAGCCCCGCGCTCAGGTCGCCGCCCACAAAGGGCGCGGACAGCGGCGGCACATAGACAGGCGGAAAATCCGGCAGGGCAACCGTTTCATCACCCTTGTGAGCCAGCCTGTACGGAGCGGCGCACAGGCCCTCCACATCGCGATCAAGAAAAATATCCGTCATGGCCGTATTGGCAGCCAGACACAGCCGAGTCACCCGCCCCGCGCCCGACTGCACGAGCGAATCCATGATGTCCAGCAGTTGCCGCCGGGCAAGCCCGGCCAGCAGGGTACGCCCTTCTGGCGCGCGCGCCACGGCAAGGCGCGACATGACATCCGCCCCGGCACCGGCCTGAGGATTGAGCGAACGGCCCTCAGCCACTGCCCGACCCTGCATGTCAAGCGCCCGCCAGCACAGGGATGTGGTGCCAAGGTCAACAGCCAGCGCCAAATCCGGCTGCGGCATGCCGAGGCCGGGTAAAGGCCCCGCTGCTTGCGCTCCCGCTGGCAGAACAAGATTCTCCGACGGCAACTCAAGATCAAGCGCAGTTGCGCCCCCCGACGCAGTGAAGTCAGGGTCTGGCACCTGACGGCGGCAGGCCAGGCGCCAACCAGCCTCCAGTTGCGAGGCGGAAAAAACGTCCTCCTCCGCAGGCAGGCATGACGGCGCATGGCGCATAAAACGCACACGGCAGCGCCCGCAACGCCCAAGCCCGCCGCACAGGGGCAAGGGGCGCACCAGCCCAGAAAGCCAGATGGCCTGCGAAAGGCTTTGCCCCGGCCTTGCGGCAATAGTTACTGCTGGCGCGGCGGGAGCAGCGCCGCATGGGTCTGCATGGGCATGGTCACTGGCCGAAAAAAGACGTACAAACATGCACCAAGAGTGCCTGACAGGCCCGGTAAAGGCAAGCGTGGCGCACTCCCCTGCCGTGCGGCGGTTGCTCTGGCAAAAGACGCTGTACGGCTTGTCAAACTGGCCTTTATCTTGCATATTCCATCTGCGTGGTCGTGTGCGGAAAAACACGCCGCAACACACATTTTCACGACTGTTCCGAGGCTGGTATGAATAAAGTTCTGGCGCAAGACGAAGTTGATGCCCTGCTGCGCGGGCTTTCCGGCGGGGAAATCGAAAACGAGGCGGAAACGCAGGAAGACGATTCCGGCATTGTGTCCTTTGACCTTGCCAATCAGGATCGCATCATCCGCGGGCGCATGCCCGTGCTTGAAATCGTTAACGACCGTTTTTCACGGCTTTGCACCAACGCCCTTTCAAACTCTGTGCGCAAGCGCGTGGAGCTGAACCCCATATCCATTGATATGACCAAGTTCGGCGAGTTCATGCGCTCGCTGCCGGTGCCCACCTCCATCAATATTTTCAAAATGGATCCCCTGCGCGGCAATGCCATCATGGTTGTTGATTCGCGTCTGGTCTTTGCCCTGGTGGAAAACGTGTTTGGCGGCGCTGGCTCCCAGCCCAAGGTTGAGGGCCGCGAATTCACGCGCATTGAACAGGCCGTGGTGGACAAGATTGTCAAAATCGCGCTGGAAAACATGGAAGAATCCTGGCGGCCAGTGCATGACGTAAAGCTTGAGCTGGTGCGCAGCGAAATCAACCCGCAGTTCGCCGCCATTGTTCCCCCCAGCGACGTTGTGGTGGTCATCACCTTTGAGGTCGAGCTGGATACGGCGCTCGGCTCCATGATCATCTGCCTGCCCTACGCCACCATTGAACCCATTCGTTCCAAGCTGCATGCAAGCTTTCAGACCGAACGCCTCGAAGTTGACCACGCATGGGTGGCGCGCCTTAAAGAACGCCTGCTGGAAACCCCGGTGGAGATGAAGGTGCATTTTGGCCGCACCACCATCACGGGCAATCAGTTGCTGCGCATGCAGGTGGGCGACATTATCGTGCTGGATACCGACCACGAAGACATGCTCAACTGCACGGTCGCCGGAGTGACCAAGTATCAGGGCCTGCCCGGCACCATCAAGGCCATGAAGGCCTTTCAGATCATCAAGGAAAACGAGCCGCAATACACCTGATGCGACCTGCCGCGCGGCAGGGGCGGGAACATTGCCGCCTGAAGCACTGCGCCGCTGCCCCCTCGTATTAAATTCACGAAAAGGCCCCTGTCTGAAAGAACTGCACCCAACGCAGATTCTGTCAGACAGGGGCCTTGTGCATCTACAGACACAGCAGGTCTAAAATGCTCGACCAGCCGGTGCAAAAAATCATACCTTGTCAGCCTCGCCCTCACAACCAGAACCGCCATCACCGGGGAGACCGGAACCATCGGAGCTGTTACTTCCCCCGCAGTGCGCGCCACAGCCGCCAGGCAGGCGGGTGAGCCTGTGCGCCCGCATTTCAGGTGCAAGAATGTGGACACCGGCGGCGGGCAGATGCGGTACAACCTTTACGCCATCCGGAACGGGTAGGTTATCTTCATACGCGCCCACCGGGGGGCGCAATAGCACGCAACTGCACCCGGCTGCCAGCCCGGCCTGCATATCGCGCACACGGTCGCCAATCATCCAGGAGCGCGCAAGATCAATATTCAGGTCGGCAGCGGCTTGCAGAATAAGGCCTGGCTCTGGTTTGCGGCAGTTGCAAGGGCCAGTAACTTCCGGCAGATGAGGGCAATAATACCACGCGTCAATAACGGCGTTGTGCGCCGCCAGATCTTCATTAACCCATGCTTCCAGAGCGTGCAGATCGTCCTCGCTGAACATGCCACGCGCCAGCCCCGACTGATTGCTCACTACCACAAGCAGATACCCTACGGCATGAAAACGCCTGAGGGTTTCAACCACGCCCGGCAGCCACTGCCAGTCTTCCTTGCGGTGAATATAGCCAGTATCGTGGTTCAGGGTGCCGTCGCGATCCAGAAAAATGGCGCGACGCGGCGCTTCTGCTGTGCTCATGAAAGCCCTTGCCCTTTTCCGGGGTTACCCGGCAGTTTGGTGTGATGCAATTTTTGGTAATTATGTGCCAAACCAAAAAAAAATGCAAAAACTGCCCGCAAAAACTTAACCAGTGTCCCAAACAGAAGCGGCCCACACGTGGGCCGCTTCTTTCCCTGCCTGCAAGGCGGGGAATGCAAAAACAAGGCTGCTGACAGACAAACCGCAGAATTACTTCTTGGCGGTCATTCTCCGTTCCCACAGCTTCATGTCGTTCATTTTTTTGCGGCGCTCGCGCTGCAAGGCCTTGCAGGCAAGAGGTGTGCCCTTTTTAAAGCCCCACTTTTCAAGGTATTCTTCTGTGGAGAGGCCGTGTGTGGCCAGATGACGTTTTGTCAAAATCTTAAAGCTCTTACCGCACTCAAGGCAGGTAACGCTCTTTTCCTTGATCGATTTTCTGGCCTCAAGAACCGCCCCATCAAAATCGGGTTCGCCAGTGGCTTCGCCCATGGCAACAGCCCGGATGCTGCCAGCAACCTTCTGGACAAAGGCCGTAATTTCTTCCGCACTCATAACCCTGACGCCAGCCTGAGCCTTGGAAATCTCCAAAGCACCCTTCAAAAAATCGTCCATCTTCACTCCGCGATATATTAAGTTAAAAAACTTTTGAACTATAAAGATTCAGCACCAACACTATTTCGATAAAGCAATTTGTGTCAACCCAATAAACGAAAAATGACACCACAATCAAACCTAGGCGCTTGAAGCGTAAGGAGGGCAATATAAATAGCGCCTAGAGAATATGCTCCTCCATATTTAGGGATGCGCTCGCGCTTCAACCACTATTTATCGCACATTACTACTGTAAAAATAAAAAATAGCCCCAAATGGCTGCCATAACACAAATAACCCCCAAGTTTTTTACAATTCATGACAAGCAAGGAAATGAATAAATTAAACAAAATTACATCAATGTGTATAGATACAATATAAAAACTAAAAATCACATCAAAAATCAGCCATTTAAGCGCTTGGCGCTCCCCACTGATATAATTCAATTTAATTTTTTTTAATAAAATAATTATCGTAAATAAATATAAAACAATTCAAAACAAAAATGTAACATGCAAAAATCGTATTTAATTATCCTTTTTGTTCACAAGCTGGCAACACATCAAAGCCTTTAGATATTAATTCAAACTATTCTACTATCTAATTTTACAGAAAACCGATTTATCTAAAAAAATCATCCTCAAAAAAGCCTCAACAATCTCACTATTAACAGCCCAAAAAAATCAGCATATTTAATCTATTAGACAAAAATCATCATTCTTTTTTTGCGTTATTAATCACTACAAAAGAGCTCATAGCAAAAAATTTTCCATCAGCAGACAAAGCGTTCCACACAACTTCCATAGACATGCTGCACGGGGCTTTTTCTTGACTTTTCATGAGAAGAAAAAATATTTCAAATATGTTCCATATTCTGTTGAATTCTGGAGGATTCACTCGTAAATCACTTAGCACAACAAGCAAATCAAGCATGCTTGCCCAAGGTGGCGTAATTGCACTTACGGCGACAAGCTATGCAGCAAAATATGTTTGACTGCCCACCAATGGAGC
The DNA here is from genome assembly GCF_019422935.1 of Desulfovibrio sp. Lineage (NCBI taxonomy): Bacteria > Pseudomonadati > Thermodesulfobacteriota > Desulfovibrionia > Desulfovibrionales > Desulfovibrionaceae > Desulfovibrio > Desulfovibrio sp. The sequence goes on from NZ_JAHZCJ010000003.1 coordinate 303,300, forward strand.
AATGATTGAAAAAGAAGCTCTATATACGACTTTTGCGCATCAGACAGCGCATGGGCATATTCTGGCCGTTAATGATTAACGGCACAGTGCTCTTTGTTATATTTATACTTGGCAGTCTTGGGTATAAATATGTTGAAGGTTGGTCGTTGTTTGACGGTTTCTACATGGTGCTTATAACCCTTTCAACAATCGGATTTGGCGAAATACACCCCCTGAGCGAGCAGGGAAAGCTGCTTACCAGTGCTGTTATTATTTCTGGCGTAGTATATTTTGCGCTTCTCATTGGTTATTTTGTGCAATTGGCTTCAGAAGGGCGCGTATTTCAAATGATGCGGAGGCGCAGAGTGGACAAGGCAATTGCGGCACTTTCCGGCCATTGCGTTTTGTGCGGTTTCGGCTTGGTGGGCCGGGTAGTGGCCGCTGAACTGGCCGCAGACGGCGTTGACGTGGTCGTGGTTGAAACCGATGACAAAAAGGCAGAAGAAATCGAGAGCGCGGGCTATTTTCTTGTGCTTGGCGATGCCACATCAGACAGCGTCATGATGCGTGTCGGGCTCGACAGGGCAAAGGCCCTTGTGGCCTCCATGTCCAACGACCCCGCCAACGTGTACGTGGTGCTCTCTGCCCGGGCCATGAATCCCGATCTCTACATTGTTTCACGCGCCAGCGACAATCGCCACATCAGCAAGCTCAAAATCGCAGGGGCCAACCGCGTCATACTGCCGCATATGATCGGCGGACAGTCCATCGCCCAGGCTATTCAGCGGCCCCTGGTTGAATCCTTCATGCACCGCAGCAACACCAACGATGAAGTGCTGCTTGATGAATTTCTGGTTTCGGACACATCGCCTCTTGTGGGCAAAAGCTTGGCGGAAGCTGCCCTGACCAGATCGCATGATGTTATCATCCTCGCCATTAAAGGCCAGGGTAGCCCCATTTTGCAAAAAACCAGAGCTGACACGGTAGTTCAGGCGGGAGATGTGCTGCTTGTGGCTGGATCAAAAATCCATCTGCAAGGCCTCAATGAAATGATGTAGCGCCACACATCCCTTGCCGAGGCAGAAGACCGCGCACGCTGAGCGGCCTTCTGCCAGAGTATCCGGCTAACCCTGATTTTTCATCTCGCGGATAAGCCCCTGGAGCACCTGCGACTGCTCCGCCAAATCCGCCACTGCCTTTGCCGCCTGCTCCATGGCCTGCGGTGTGGATTCAAGCGAACCAGCTAGGGCATCCACAAAAGCCGTCATGGCCTCAGGCGTGATGGCCCACACCCCGCTCAGATCAGGGGATAATGCGAAAATGCGCTCGTTCACGTTCATGCTTTTTCCTCTTCATCAGCTTGCGCAGATTCCGGGGCTACACCGTTTTTGCCCGTGGCCGTGACAGGGGTTACAGGTGGTTTGGCCTCCACAATGCGCCGCAGCGTGGGTGCTTCGTGCAGAATTGTGGCAGAGCCTTCGTCCCAATCGCCGCCGCGCTCGCCCCAGGCCTCGCCGTAAGTCATTAAATTGTGATTCAGGGCCATGACCACGGCCTGAATTTCCTTCACCGGGTCAACAAAACCGCGCGCAGGGCCAATCCACGAGGCGTTGCACCACAGCTCGCGGGCCGCGTAAAAATCGGGGGCGGATGAAGGAAGCGTGACGTAACCGCGCAACACGGCCTCCTCAATGACCATTTCCCAAATGGGCTGGCAGTAGGAACGGGCAAACCACTGGCGATAGTAGTTGTAGAGCTTCCACGCTTCGTTAAGCGCGGCCCGCATGGAGGAGTAATTTGTTTTGCTGTAGTCTTTGGCGAGGGTTTCGTAGGGGATGCCCTGACTTGCAGCCATTGCCCGCAGGATGATTTCTACGAAGCTTGAAAAATTCGCGCTGGGGCGCTTGCTTTCCAGAGGGTAGGGCTTCTGGTTCGCATCGCCGTATAAAAAACTGCCGGGCTTCAGTTCGTGGTAGCGTTCAGATTCCTCCCGCTCTCCATCCTCACCCACCTGCGGCAGAGGAACCTGCCCCGACTCGGTAGCAATGAACACAGGAAAACTGGCGGCAATGACCTGCGCAAACAGCTCGTAATTGAGAGCATCCGACAGGTTGCGGAACAGCGAGATGCCCTTTGCAAAACATGATACGCCGCGCGTCTGTTCTTCCGTTTCGTGCCGAAACAGGTGGAAGACCAGACGCCTATGCGCGGCGCGGGCTGGTTTGTACGAAAAATCTGCGCTGGTCAGCGCCTCGATGTTGCTGAACGCATCCATCACGCTGGCTGCCGGGTTGGCAATATAGTAGCCCTCTGGTCTGCCGTATGAAGAAACGCGAACCCCATCACGCACGGAGGGGTCAACTTGCAGATCCACAGGGGTTTGCAGCCGCTGGGGCCGCACTGCCTGCAAGGCAAACGAGAACAGCCGTCCAAAGGACTGGCGGTCTTTTTCTTCCAGCATCACGGTCAAGTGCAGCAGCTCGCCCTGAGAGAGCATGGAACGGATGCCCAAAAGCTGGAGATCGTGGAAGTGGCACATGCCGCGCACGTCAGCTTCCAGAATCCATCGGCTGTAGGCCCACTCCATGCTCTTGCCGATTTGTAGGGCTTCCTCTGCGTCTATGCCCAGCATGTCGGCAGGTATTGCTGCCTTGGGCAGCAAGCCAGTGCCAACAGCGTTCATAGAAATTGCATCGAGGGCGCTGCCAGCGGCCCAATCGTTGGAAGCAAGATCGCCTGCACGGCGCTGCATTACTGCGCGCTCGCGGGCGGCAGCCTGCGGGCTGTGTATCTGCGGGCCATGCCAGCCGGAAATGGGGTCGCGGAAGCTGCCCGCATCACGCGAAGGGCCGGGAACCATACGGGCCGTCGAGATAGGACGGCCCGTCATGTCAACAAGACCGCTCATTGGCGCACCGTCCTGCACGTTACACGTTTCAGGCCGCCGCCATTGCCCGAAATGGCATCAAGCTGACGTTCAAGGTAGGATAGCTGGTTGCGAATTTCCGACACGTTTTGCCGGGTGAGGGTGCGCCCGTCTATGGTGTAGGACTGACCGGAAGACGCCGCTTTGTAGGCGGCTTTCCATGAGGAGATTAGCTGGAGGAGTTCTTCGCGAGTCCAGATTGACATGCCATGCTAATATCATGGTGATTTTAGCATGGCAGTAGCGAGCGCGGAATATACGGAATAAGCGGAACAAGCGAACAAGACTTTATGCAAAAGGGCGCAAAAAAGCCCTTGGCTCTGTGGGCCAAGGGCTTTTTTCTTGAAACACAAAAGGTTTAGCTCAAGAAGTAATCTTCGGATGTCTCCAAACAAACAGCCAGCAATTTTGCCTTTTGGACTGGTACCTTCCTGACATTTCTCTCATATTGAGAAATATGCGTCTGAGGAACCTGAATTTTTTTCGCAAGTTCCAGTTGCGTCATTCCCGCACGCAAACGCATACCTTTCAACATCCGTCCAGGACGAGTAGCCTTGGACATGGGGGGCTGTGTAACCCACCCACTTACATCTGCATCTTGTTGTTCTGAACACAGCAACAAAGCAAACTTCTTAAATGTGTTTGCATAAGCCTGCGGCACAGTCACACAAACCTCTACAAATTCACACTGAGAATCCATAAATCACCTATAGTACTTATTTCGATCGAGTCGGAACTTTTTCTCTTGTTCCTGCGTACACGATTTTACAGATGGTCACGCCATCTTCTTCAACGATTTTCCAAACGACAACATGGGATGGTGTCAGATGGCAATGATAAAAATTATCACCCAACTGTTTATAATGACCACAATTTTTCCATTTCCTTCCAAAAGGCTTTCCCTTCGAATCATTCAGATCTTCGAGAAGCGCTTCAAAAAGTGGAACTACTTTTGCGGGAAGCTCCTCCCGTTTAGGGTATCTCTTGACCTCAAAAGGTTTGGCAGCATTGTTGATTGACATTCTTTTCTCCTCTCAAACATATGGATTTTAGGGAAATATTTGAAATTTTGCATAGCGTTTCCTTTTAGTTAGAGTTTTTCGGTTTTTCGGTTTTTCGGTTTTTCGGTTTTTCGGTTTTTCGGTTTTTCGGTTTT